>NZ_JBJJTJ010000035.1:0-36781 GCF_054177765.1 Modestobacter lacusdianchii
ACGGGCTCCCCGAGGAGGGAGCCCGTGACCGAGGACGCCGGTGCGCTGGTCGTCTGCGCCACGTCGTGCGACCGGGTCAGACCGGGATGACCTGACGGCCGTCGTGCTGACCGCAGTGGCCGCAGGCGATGTGCGGCGGCTTCAGCTCGCGGCAGGCCGGGTTCGGGCAGGGCGCGAGGGTCGGCGCGGTGGCCTTCCACTGCGAACGGCGGGAGCGGGTGTTGGCGCGCGACATGCGCCGCTTCGGGACCGCCATGATCAGTTCTCCTCTGGGTCGGTGGTGCTGTCGGTGGTCTCGGTGAACCGGGCGAGCCCGGCCCACCGTGGGTCGACCACCTCGTGCGTGTGGTCGGGCGGGAGGTCGTCCAGCCGCTCGCCGCAGCCGACGCACAGGCCGGAGCAGTCCGGCGTGCAGGTCGGCGACAGCGGGAGGGTGAGGACGACGGTGTCACGGACCAGCGGCGCCAGGTCGAGCTGCTCGCCGTCGATGCGACGCACCTCGTCCTCGCCGCTGGTGGCCTCGGTGGTGCTGCCGGCGTAGGCGTACAGCTCCTGGACGTCGAGCGTCAGGGTGTCCTCGACCGGGTCGAGGCAGCGGGCGCACTGGCCGGTGACGGGGACGTCGACCTGGCCGGAGACCAGCACGCCCTCCATGACCGACTCCAGCCGCAGGTGCAGCCCGACCGGTGCGCCCTCGGGCACGCCGATCATCTCCACGCCCCAGCCGGGCAGGGCGGGCAGGGTCTTATCCCACTCCGTCATCGAGCCGGCCCGGCGGCCCAGCTCGCGGAGGTCGACCTTCCAGGCCTTCTCCGCGGCCTTCTCGGCAGCCGACTTCTCGACGGCGGCCTTGCCCTGCGCAGGGGTGGCGTCACCGACGGGACGCCGGTCGTCGGTGGACGCGGCGCCTCGGGAGCGCGGAGAGGCAGCAGGCATGTCAGTACTCGTCGTCTCGGTGGTGGGTTCGCCGGCGCGGGGACCCGCGCGCGGAGGGCACACGGAACGGCAGCAGCCGGACAGACGGCCAGCCTACCCGATCCCCCACCGGCGCTGGCCGGCGTCAGGGGGCGGGCCGCCCCGTCACGGCGTCCGCAGGTTGGTGCGTGCCTTCTCGACCGAACGCGTCATGTGCGCCAGGGTGTTCCCGAAGTCGGCCAGCCGGCTGTCGACGTACTCGTCGACCTCGGCCCGCATCCGGGCCACCTCGGCCGCGGTCTGGGCGCCCAGCTCGTCGGCCCGGGCGACCGCGGTGCGGTAGACCTCGGTCTCGGTGAGCAGCCGCTCGTGCTCGGCCTGCGCAGCGGCGACGATCTCCTCGCGCTGGGCCTGCCCGTCGGCGATCAGCTGGTCGCGCAGCCGGCGGGCCTCGGCCAGCAGCTCCTCGGCCTCCGCCTCCGCCTCGGCGATCAGGTCGTCGGCCTGCGCCTGGGCCTCGGTGACGATCTCGTCGCGCTGCCGGCGGGCGGTGCCGATCAGCTCCTCGCGCTGCCGGCGGGCGGCGGCGACCACCTGCTCGCTCTCGCTGCGGGTGCGCCCGGTCAGCCGCTCGGCCTCGGCCTGCGCCTGCTGCAGGATCTCGGTGCGCTGGACGACGATCGCGCCGGCCTGCTGCACCTCGTCGGGGAGGTTCTCCCGGAGGTCGTCGAGCAGGTCGAGCAGGTGGTCGCGCGGGACCATGCAGGAGCTGGACATCGGGACGCTGCGCGCGTTCTCGATGACCGTGGTCAGCTCGTCGACGGTCTCGTAGAGCCGGTAGACCACCTCGGTCACGCTGTCTCCTCGCTGGTGCTCGTCGACGTCGTGCCCGACGGTGCCGTGCAGGTGTCCGACCTCGCGAGCCCGGTCACCGCTGCTCGGCCTTCGACTGGGCGACCAGCCGGTCGTTGACCGCCTTGGGCACCAGGGACGAGACGTCGCCGCCGAAGCGGGCGATCTGCTTGACCAGGCTGGAGGAGAGGTGCCCGACCTGGGGCGCGGTCGGCACGAAGAGCGTTTCGACCCCCGCCAGCTCGCGGTTCATCTGGGCCATCTGCAGCTCGTACTCGAAGTCACCGACCGCCCGCAGGCCCTTGACGATCACCGCCAGGTCGCGGCTGCGGCAGTAGTCGACCAGCAGGCCCTCGAAGCGGTCGACCGTGACGTTGGGCAGCTCGACGACCGCCTCGCGGAGCAGGGACATCCGCTCGTCCACGTCGAACAGGCCGGCCTTGCCGGGGTTGACCAGCACCGCCACGACCAGCTCGTCGTAGAGCGCGGCGGCGCGCCGGATCACGTCGACATGGCCGTTGGTGACCGGGTCGAACGAACCGGGACAGACCGCTCGCCTCACGAGGAGCGACCGTACCGGAGCACCGCCTCCCCGTACCGCCGATCGCGCAGCCCGACGAGGGGTGTCGGCCACTCGAAGGGCTCCTCCCGGCTCGACCGCTCGACGACCACCACCGCGTCCGGGGCCAGCCAGCCGCCCTGGACCAGGGAGGTCAGGACGGCCAGCACCTCGGTGACCGGGACGGCGTACGGCGGGTCGGCCAGCACCAGGTCGAAGGCCGCCGGTGCCGCCCCGGCCACCACGGTCGGCACGCTGCCCTGCACGACGCGCGCGCCGGTCAGGCCGACGGTCTCGACGTTGCTGCGCAGCACCGGCAGCACGCCGGCGCCGGACTCGACGAAGACGGCCTCGGCCGCCCCGCGGCTCAGCGCCTCGAGCCCGAGCGCGCCGGACCCGGCGTACAGGTCGAGCACCCGGGCACCGTCGAGGTCCAGCAGCGAGCCGAGGGAGTTGAACAGCCCCTCGCGGGCGCGGTCCCCGGTGGGGCGCACGCCGGATCGGGGCACCTTCAGCCGCCGCCCGCCGGCCACGCCCGCGATCACCCTGGTCATGGGGTCATCCTCGTACGGGAACTCGAGCCCTGCCCCCACCAGGGGGCAGGGCTCGACCGTGCGGCCCCACCCTCTCGCCCCTCGCCGGCCCGGGGCGGGCGGACGGCGCCGTCAGGCCTTCTCCAGGTAGTCGGCCCGCTCGTCCAGGCTCATCGCGGCCACCGCCGCGGCCAGCTCCGGGTGGTCGGCCAGCCCGCGCCCCTGCTCGACCAGCGCGGTCGCCTCGACCCGGGCCTCGGCGATCAGCTGCTCGTCGTCCAGCAGGGACAGCAGGCGCACCCCCGACCGCCGCCCGGACTGGGCGGCGCCCAGCACGTCGCCCTCCCGGCGGGTCTCCAGGTCCAGCCGGGCCAGCTGGAAGCCGTCGGTGGTGGCCGCGACCGACGCCAGCCGCTGCCCGGTGGCCGAGCTGCTGGACACCTCGCTGACCAGCAGGCAGAGGCCCGGGTGCCTGCCACGGGCGACCCGGCCGCGCAGCTGGTGCAGCTGGCTGACGCCGAACCGGTCGGCGTCCATGACCACCATGACGGTCGCGTTCGGCACGTCCACGCCGACCTCCACGACGGTGGTGGCGACCAGGACGTCGACCTCGGCGGCGGCGAAGGCCCGCATCCGGGCCTCCTTCTCCTCCGGCGGCATGCGGCCGTGCAGCACCTCGACCCGCAGCGCCGACAGCGGCCCGGCGCGCAGTGCCTCGGCGACGTCCAGCACGGCCAGCGGTGGGCGCCGGTCGCTGCCGCCCTTCTCCTCCGGCGGCGCGCCGTCCTCGCCGTCCGGGCCGTCGTCGCCCTTGCCGCCGTCCTCGAGGTCCCCGATCCGGGGGCAGACGACGTAGGCCTGCCGGCCGGCGGCGACCTCCTCACGCACCCGGGCCCAGGCACGGTCCAGCCAGGCCGGCTTCTCCCCGGCCGGCACCACCGAGCTGGACACCCCACCGCGGCCGGCCGGCAGCTGGCGCAGCGTGGAGGTCTCCAGGTCGCCGTAGACGGTCATCGCCACGGTGCGCGGGATGGGGGTGGCGGTCATCACCAGCACGTGCGGAGGGCGGTTGCCCTTGGCGCGCAGCGCGTCCCGCTGCTCGACGCCGAAGCGGTGCTGCTCGTCGACGACGACCAGCCCGAGGTCGGCGAACTCCACGCCCTCCTGCAGCAGGGCGTGGGTGCCCACGACGATGCCGGCGCTGCCGTCGGCGACCGCGGCGCGGGCCTCCCGGCGGACGGCGGCCTTCTGCGAGCCGGTGAGCAGCACCACGCGGGTGCCCGCCGGGTCGCCGTCCAGCTCCCCGGCGCGGCCCAGCGGGCCCAGGACCGCGGCCAGACTGCGGGCGTGCTGGGCGGCGAGCACCTCGGTGGGCGCGAGCAGCGCGGCCTGCCCGCCGGCGTCGACGACCTGCGCCATCGCGCGCAGCGCGACCACGGTCTTGCCCGAGCCGACCTCGCCCTGCAGCAACCGGTTCATCGGCTGCTCGCGGGCGAGCTCGGTGGCCAGCTCCTCGCCGACCTCGCGCTGGCCGTCGGTCAGCGCGAACGGCAGGGCCGCGTCGACGGCGTCCAGCAGGCCACCGCTGCGGCGGGGACGGGCGATGCCCGGCTCCAGCGCCGCGGCCCGTCGACGGGCGGCCAGCGTCGCCTGCAGCACCAGGGCCTCGTCCCACTTGAGCCGCTCGTCAGCCTCGTCCACCTGCTCGGTGGACTCCGGCCGGTGCTTGTACCGCAGCGCGGTGGCAAGGCCCACCAGCCCGTGCCGCTGCCGCACGGCGGCCGGGATCGGGTCGTCGAGGGCCTGCTCCAGCGACCGGGGGTCGTCCAGCAGCAGCTTCACCGACTTCTGGACCACCCAGCTGGAGACGTCCTTGCTCGCCGGGTAGATCGGCACCAGCGCCCGCGCCCAGTCGCCGTCGTCGTCGCCGCTCATCAGGTGGCAGTCGGGGTGGCTGAACTGCAGGTCGCCCTGCCACTTGCCGACCGTGCCGGCGAACAGGCCCCAGGCGCCGACCTCCAGCCGGGCGTGCCGGGAGTTGAAGAAGACCAGGCGCATGCTCCCGGCGCCGTCGCCCACGGTGACCTCGGTCAGCGTCCCCCGGCGCTGCCGCATCGGCCGGGTGCTCACCTTCTTGACCTGGGCCAGCACGGTCACCCGGTCGCCGACCTCCAGACCGTCGAGCCGGGTCATCTCCCCGCGCTGGGCGTAGCGGCGCGGGTAGTGCCGCAGCAGGTCGCGCACCGTGTGCAGCGCCAGCTGGTCGGCCATCACCTTCGCCGTCTTCGGGCCGAGCACCCGGGTCAGCGGGGTGTCCATGGAGATCGCCATCACTCGACCCCGATCAGCAACGGCACCGCCCCGGCGCCACCGGCGTAGCGCACCACCTCCACGGTGGGGTGCACCGCGGCCAGGTGGGCGCAGACGGCGTCCCCGAGGGCCTGGTCCGGTGCGTCCTCCCCCACCACGACCGTGGCCATCTCCCCACCGGCGGACAGCAGCCGGTCGAGCAGGTCGCGGGCGACCGTGGCCAGGTCGGCGCCGATGACCACGACGTCGCCCTCGGCACTGCCCAGCACGTCACCCCGGCGGCACCGGCCGGCCGAGGTGAGCGCCTCCTGCTCGGCCACCGTGACCTCGGCCCAGCGGGTGGCGGCCGCGGCCTCGGCCATCGCGATGACGTCGTCCCCGAAGCGCCGGGCCGGGTCGGCGACGGCGAGGGCGGCCATGCCCTGCACCGCCGAACGGGTCGGGACGACGACCACGTCACGCCCGGCCTCCCGGGCCCGGTCGGCGGCGCGGACGGTGACCGCGGTGACGTCGGTGTGGTTGGGCAGCAGCACGACCTGCTCGGCGCCGGTGGCCAGCACCGTCTGCAGCACCGCGTCCTCGTCGACCTCGTCGACCGCGGCGGTGAGCACGGTGACCCCCTCGGTGGTGAAGAGGTCGGCCAGCCCGGCCGAGCAGGCCAGCGCCACCACGGCACGCACCCCGGGGACGGCGGCCGGTGCGCGTACCGGCGCCAGGGGGGTGACCGAGATCCGGTGCGGCCGGCCGGCCTCGATGCCGGCCTCGACCGCGGCACCGACGTCGTGCACGTGGACGTGGACGTTCCACTCCCGGCCGCCGGGGGTGTCGACCCCGACTACGACCAGGCAGTCGCCGAGCTCCGCCAGCCGCGTCCGCAGGCGGGCGACCGCCTCCTCGTCGGAGTCGGCCAGGAGGAACTGCACCTCACTGCCCGGCCCGGCCGGCGGAGCGGACGGCGGGGGGACCGTGGACCGCCGGGGCCCGGGCGGCCGGGTGCTCAGCGGCGGGCGGACCGGGACCTCGCCGGTGACGGTGCCCACCAGCGCGTCGAGCACCAGGCACCAGCCCGCGCCGCCGGCGTCGACCACGCCGGCATCGCGCAGGGCGTCCAGCTGCCCGGTGGTGGCGTGCAGCGCGGTGGCCGCACCGTCGGCGGCGGACCGGACGACCTCGGCCAGGGCCTCCCGGCCGTCGGCGACCGCGGCCGCGGCCGCCTCGGCACCGGCCCGCGCGACGGTGAGGAAGGTGCCCTCCTCCGGGTCGGCGACCGCAGTGTAGGCCGTGCGGGACGCGCTGGTCATGGCGGCGGCGAGCACCGGCCCGTCGACGGTGCGCCCGTCCGGCGCGGCGGCGACGACGCCGTCGGCCAGGCCGCGCAGCAGCTGGGCCAGGATCGCGCCGGAGTTGCCGCGGGCGCCGAGCACCGCGCCGCGGGCCAGCACCGCCCAGGCCGGTTCGCCGGTGCCGGCGGCCGCGCGCAGGGCCGCGTCGCCGGCCTCGGCGGTCATCAGCAGGTTGATCCCCGTGTCACCGTCGGGCACCGGGAAGACGTTGAGCTCGTCGAGCCGGCCACGGGCGGTGGTCAGCGCAGCGACGACGGCCCGGCTCCATCGCCCGACCGCGGCCTCGTCCAGCGCCTCCAGCACGTGCGGGACGGTACCGGGGGGCACGGACAGGACGCCGATCCCACCGGCCACCGCGGGCACCAGGGGCTCGTCGGCCGGGGTGGTCTGACAGCCGGCCCGGCGACGGGTTACAGTGTTGCCCAGCGTGTGCCTGGCTGGCCCGTGTCCTGGGGTCGTCGAGACCCCCGGTCGCCCGCCGCGCCCCGCGACCTGACTTCAGCTGGACCAATTCTCTGGGAGTGATCGACCGTGGCTGCCGTGTGCGACGTGTGTGGCAAGGGCCCCGGTTTCGGCATGTCGGTGTCCCACTCGCACCGCCGTACGCCGCGCCGTTGGAACCCGAACATCCAGTCCGTGCGGGCGGCCCTGACCGGCGGTGGCCGGCAGCGCATCAACGCCTGCACCTCCTGCATCCGCGCGGGCAAGGTCGTCCGGGGCTGACACCCCGGCGCTCCCAGCGCTGACGTACCACCCCCGCCCCGGCGGGACCGAAGACCCCGGCGGTCACCCGACCGCCGGGGTCTTTCGCGTGCGCACGACCCCGCGGCACCCGAGGGTGCTCAGGCGGCGCCGATCCCCCGCGCGCGGGCGGCGGTGACCACCAGGTCGACCACCGTGTCGTGCCGCAGCACGGTCGAGTCGACCACCAGGTGGTAGTGCCGGGCCTCGGCCGGGTCGCACCGGTAGAAGTGCCGCACGTAGGCCACCCGGGCCCGGTCGGCGGCGTCCCGCTCCCGGCGCACCTCCTCCTCCGGCCGGCCCAGGTGCGCCACGGCGGCGGCCAGCCGCCGGTCGGGAGCACCGTCCAGCCGCACGTGCAGGACGTCGGGCCGGTCGCGCAGCACCATCGCCGCGGCCCGGCCCAGCACCACTCCCCCGGGACCGGCGGCGATCTCGCCGAGCACCCGCTCGGTCTGGTCCCGGTAGGCCCGCTCGTCGGGCAGCGTCGAGGTCGGCAGCACCCCGCCCACCGGGTCGGGCATGGTGCCCAGCGAGGTGACCAGCCGCCACAGCCCGCGGGTGACCGTCTCGTCGTTGGCCTCGGCCTCGGCGACCGGCACCCCCAGCCGGACGGCGACCTGGGCCGGGATGACCCGGTCGTGGAAGGGCAGGCCCAGCCGCGCGGCCACCGCGGGGGCGATCTCGGCCCCGCCCGCGCCGAACGACGCCGAGACGGTCACGACGCCCATGCTTCCTCCTGCCCCTCGGACGGCTCCCCGTCCACCAGCTCCTTGCCGAGGAACACCGCCTCGGGTGAGTCGGCGTAGACGCCGTACCCGGGCACCCGGGCGTAGCCGGCCCGCTCGTAGAGCGCCAGCGCCTCCGGCTGCCGGTCACCGGAGTTCAGCAGCAGCTGCCGGTGCCCGGCGTCCGCGGCCGTGCGTTCCAGCTCGGACAGCAGCAGGGCGGCCAGGCCCCGCCGGCGGAAGGCGGGCACGACGTACATCCGCTTGAGCTCGACCGCGCTGCCCTCGGCCCGCCGCTCGTGCACCCGCCAGCCGCCGCAGCCGGCCGGCACCCCGTCGACCTCGGCCACCAGGAACAGCCCCTGCGGTGGGGAGAACTCGGCCGGGTCGACGACCGCGGCGTCCCGGCCGCCGTAGCGCACCACGTACTCCTGCTGCACCTCCTCGATCAGGTGCTGGGCCACCGGGTCGGCGTAGCCGACCGGGCGCAGGGTGACCGACCCGGCCGGGGCGGGCTCAGCCGAAGTGGACATGGCCGGTTCCCTCCCCCAGGTCGGCTGCCACCTGCGCGGCCGGCACCCCGTCCACCCGCACACCCGGTCCCTCGTCGTCGATCTCGCGCACGACGCCGATCGTCGTCCATCCCGCCGGGAGCTCCGCACCCGGTGGGAAGGTCGCCACGAGCGCGTGGTCCTCGCCCCCGGTGAGCACCCAGGCCATCGGGTCGCCCCCCAGGGCGGCGGCGACCTGGGGCAGCGGGCCGGTGGCGTCGACGAACCCGCGCTCCAGCGCGCCGCGGTCCAGGTCGACCAGCACGCCGCTGTCGGTGGCCAGGTGGCCGACGTCGGCCAGCAGGCCGTCGCTGGTGTCGCACATCGCGGTGGCCCCGGCGTCGGCGGCGGCCGGGCCGGCCGCGTAGGGCGGGGTGGGCCGGCGGTGCGCGGTGACGGCGGCGGCCGGCGCGGTGAAGCCCCGGCGCAGCACGGCCAGCCCGCAGGCCGACCAGCCCAGCCGGCCGGCGACCGCGACGACGTCGCCGGGCCGCGCCCCACCGCGGGTGACCGGTGCCCGGCCGCCCAGGTCGCCCAGCGCGGTCACCGACAGCACCACCGCGGCGGAGTCGGGGGCGCTGGCCGAGGTGTCGCCGCCGACCACGGCCGCGCCGAACGGCGCGCACTCGGCGGCCATGCCGGTGGCCACGCCCTCCAGCCAGGTGGCCGGGGTGTCCGGAGGGCAGGCCAGCCCGACCAGCAGCGCGGTGGGCACCGCGCCCATCGCGGCGACGTCGGCCAGGTTGGCCGCCGCCGCCTTGTGCCCGACGTCCTCCGCCGAGGACCAGGTGCGGCGGAAGTGCCGGCCCTCGACCAGGACGTCGGTGCAGGCCACCACCCGGCCGTCCGGCGTGCGGACCACCGCGGCGTCGTCGCCGGGGCCCACCTCGGCCAGCGCCGCGGAGCCCGAGCGGGCCACCACCCGGGCGATGACGCCGAACTCACCGACCGCGGCGACGCTGTCGTCGGCGCCGGCCGGGGGCAGCGGCGGCCGCGCCCGAGTCACGAGCCGCTCCGCGCCGCTGGGGTACGTTGCCGGTCGGCCTGCCGTACGGCAGGCCGGTCGCACCCCCCGCCGTCGCCGGCGCGGCCGTCGGCGCCGAGGCACTGCCCGAGGAAGGTCAACCCGTGGTCCACGCCTACATCCTGATCCAGACCGAAGTCGGCAAGGCAGCCGCGGTCGCCGCGAGCATCAGCGAGATCGCCGGCGTGACCAAGGCCGAGGACGTCACCGGCCCCTACGACGTGATCGTCCGGGCCGAGGCCAACACCGTCGACGAGCTCGGCCGGCTGGTCGTGGCCCGGGTGCAGTCGGTCGACGGCATCACCCGCACGCTGACCTGCCCCGTCGTCAACATCTGAGCCACTGAGCACCGCACCCCCCGACCAGCCGGCCGGCCGCCCGCCGGCGGACCCGCTGCGCCGTGCCGCGGTGATCGCCACCGCAGTGCTGGTGCCGCTGGTCGTGGCCCTGCTCGTGCTGGTCAACGTGCTGGGCCGGGACGACGACGCCGAGGCCCCCGACCAGGTCGCCGACGTCGCCGGGACGCCGTCCGCCCCGCGCGGCGACCTGCCCCCCGTCGAGGTGGACACCCCGGCGGTCACCCCGGCCGCGGAGCTGGCCTGCCCGGTGCTGATGGCCCAGCTGCCGCTGGAGCTGGCCGGGGAGACCTCGCGGATGGTCGACTCCGACAGCCTCTTCGCCTACGCCTGGGGCGACCCGGCCACCGTGCTGGTCTGCGGGGTCGAGCCCCCGCCGGGGTACGTGGTGGGCGGGCCCTCGACCTTCCTCGTCTCCGGCGTCGAGTGGTTCGTCGACACCACCGACCCGGACACCTACGTCTGGACGACGGTCGACCGCAACGTGCCGGTGCAGGTGCGGGTGCCCACCACCGCCGACAGCGCCGCCCCGACCGCGCTCAGCCCGATCATCGGCACCTCGATCCCCTACGTAACCCCCACCCCTGCCCCGGCGCCCGACTGACGAAGGGCCCCCGTGCAGGGCGCCGGGAGCGCGGGCGTCCTCCCTCAGGCCGTCGGGAGACGGTCCAGCTGGGCGGCGACGACGGCGGTCACCTCGGCCCGGGCCGCCTCCTCGGTGGCCGCGACCGACGCCACCGACACGGTGAAGGGGCCGGAGGTGCACCAGGCGAAGACCGCCGGGCCGGCCAGCCCGTGCTCGACCGAGGGCTCCTCGCGGAGCATCAGCACGCAGCCCGGCGGCAGGCCCTCGGGCACCCGGTCCAGCTCACCGCCGTAGTACTCGGCGTCGTTGCGGGCCAGGTCCTCGGCGTAGGAACCCGCTCCCCCGGCGTCGGCGAACTGGTCCAGGAAGACGCTGGTCAGCGCGTTCCCGGTGCGCCAGAAGCGCTCCCAGCCCCGGGTGTAGCCGTAGTCGGTGAGCACCTCCTGCTGCCGGGCGGCGTCCTGGCCGTAGCGGGCGACGTCGTCGACGGTCTTCTCCCCGGCCGGTGGCTCGAGCTCGTGGTCGGGCACCCGCGGCAGCCCGGAGGGCACCTGCTCCACCAGCAGCTCCTCCAGCCCGGCGGCGCTGGTGGGCACGGCCACGGCGGTGGTGGTGGTCGACACCACCGGCTCGGGCTCCGGGGAGCTGCACCCCGTGCAGGCCGGCGCGAGCAGGACCAGCAGCGCCGCCGCTCCCCCCGGCAGCCGGCCGCGGCGGGTCACCCGCCGTCCGGCCCCGCCTGGCCCTGGCCCTTGCCCTGACCCTGGCCCTGGCCCGCCCCGTGCAGCGCACTGGCGACCAGCCGGTCGACCAGCTCCGGGTAGCTGACCCCGGCCGCCGCCCACATCCGCGGGAACATCGAGATGGGCGTGAAGCCGGGCATGGTGTTGACCTCGTTGACCACCCAGCGGTCGGCGCCGGTCTCCGGGTCGGTGGTGAGGAAGAAGTCGACCCGGGCCAGGCCCTGGCAGTCCAGCGCGAAGTAGGCCCGGCGGGACATCTCCTGCACCGCCGCGGTCTGCTCCGGGGTCAACTGCGCGGGGACGTCGAACTCGACGGCGTCCTCGAGGTACTTGGCGTCGAAGTCGTACCAGTCGGTGCCCGGCCGCAGCCGGATCTCCGCCGGCAGGCTGGTGTCCGGCCGGCCGCCGTCGGTGCGGGCGAGCACGCCGCACTCGATCTCCCGGCCGGGCACGCAGGCCTCGACGAGCACCTTCGGGTCGACCGCGGCGGCGGTGGCGACGGCCTCGGGGAACTGCGCCCAGTCGGTCACCCGGGTGATGCCGATGCTGGACCCGGCCCGGGACGGCTTGACGAACACCGGCAGCCCCAGCCGCTCGCGGGCGGCCTCGTCGAGCAGGTCCGGGTCGGCGCACACCGCGCCACCGGCGTCGCGGAGGACCACGTGGTCACCCTGCGGGATGCCGGCGGCGGTGAGCAGCTTCTTGGTGAACTCCTTGTCCATCGACGCGGCGCTGGCGAACACCCCGGAGCCGACGTAGGGCAGGCCGGACATCTCCAGCAGGCCCTGGATGGTGCCGTCCTCGCCGTAGGCGCCGTGCAGCACCGGGAAGACCACGTCGACCTCGGTCAGCCGGCCCATCGCCTGCCTGGCGTCGAGCACCGCCAGCCCCCGGCCGGCCGGGTCGCCCACCAGGGAGACCGCGGTGCCGCCGGTGACCTCGGGCAGCCGCCCGCCCTCGATGGCCAGCGCGGCGCCGTCGTGCAGCACCCAGCCGCCGTCCCGGGTGATGCCGACCGGCACCACCTCGTAACGGTCGGGGTCGAGGGCGGCGAGCACGCTCCCGGCCGAGACGCACGAGATCGCGTGTTCCGCGCTCCGTCCGCCGAAGACGACAGCGACCCTGGTCCTGCGCGGCTTGCCGGTCATCGCCGTGGACCCTAGCCGAGCGTCTCGAGCGCCGAGGTGAGGTCCGCGACCAGGTCGGCGGTGTCCTCGATCCCGCAGGAGAAGCGGACGAAGCCTGCGGGGACGGCGTCCCCGCCCCACTGCGCCCGCCGGTCGACGGTGGTGTGCACGCCACCGAAGCTGGTCGCGGCCAGGAAGAACCGGGTGGAGCGGATCAGCTGCAGGACGGCGTCGGCGTCGGCGAGCTCGGCCGAGACCACCCCGTTGGGCCGCAGCATCTGCTTGCTCGCCAGCGCGTACGACGGGTCGCCGGCCCGCCACGGCCAGCGCACGTTGCGCACCGCCGGCGAGCTCACCAGCAGCTCGGCGACCGCCGCGGCGTTGGCCGCCTGCCGGGCCAGCCGCAGGTCCAGCGTGGACATCGACCGGTGGGCCAGCCACGCCTCGAACGGCCCGGGCGGGTTGCCGGTGGTCTTGCGCCAGGTGGCGATCCGGGTGTGCAGGTCGCGGCCGGCCTCGGTGCGCGCGGTGCTGACGTGCCCGAGCAGGACGTCGCTGTGCCCGGTGAGCGCCTTGGTGTCGGCGGCGACGACCACGTCGGCGCCGAGGGACAGCGGGCGCTGGCCGATCGGGGTGGCGGTGGTGTTGTCCACCACCAGCACCGCACCGGCGGCCCGGGTGGCCTCGGCGACCGCGGCGATGTCGCAGACGTCCAGCTGCGGGTTGCTCGGCGTCTCCAGCATCACCAGCCGCGCGCCGGCCAGGTCACCCCGGGCGGCGACGGCCTCGATCTCCAGGGTGGGCACCAGCTCGACCTGCACGCCGAGGCGCTCGAGCTCGTCGCGCCCGAGCACCCGGCTGGCGTAGTAGCCGTCGGCGGGCAGCACCACCCGGTCCCCGGCCCGGACGACGGCCAGGACGGCGGAGCTGATCGCGGCCATGCCGGTGGCGAAGGAGAGGCAGTCACCGCCGTCCAGGTCACCGACCGCCCGCTCGAAGACCCGCAGGGTCGGGTTGTCCGGCCGCGCGTAGGCGTCGGCGCCGCCGGCGCCCGGGGGCTGGTCGCCCAGGTGGTAGGGGGCGGCGAACACCGGCGAGGGCCGCAGCGGCGTGCCCGGGACGACCGGCTCGTCGCCGGCGTGGGCCAGGCGGGTGCCGTCACCCAGCGGTGCGGTCGGGTCAGCGGTGCTCACGGGGTCTCCTCGGACTCGGTACCGGCGGCCCGGGGAACGCGTGCGTCACTCGGGCGGCGTCACTCGGGTTTGGCCTCGCGGGACATCATCTCCCGCACCATCTGCCCAGCCGACTCCCCCTCGTGGCAGACCCGGACGACGGCCTCGGTGATCGGCACGTCGACCCCGTGCGCGCGGGCCAGGTCGAGCACCGAACGGCAGCTCTTGACCCCCTCGGCGGTCTGCCGGGTGATCTGCTCGACCTCGGCCACCGACATCCCCTGCCCCAGGTGCTCACCGAAGGTGCGGTTGCGCGACAGCGGGGACGAGCAGGTGGCCACCAGGTCACCCAGCCCGGCCAGCCCGGCGAAGGTGGCCGCGTCCGCGCCCAGCGCCATGCCCAGCCGGGCGGTCTCGGCGAGGCCGCGGGTGATCAGCGAGGCCCGGGTGTTGTCGCCGTAGCCCAGGCCCGCCGCGACCCCGCAGGCCAGCGCGATGACGTTCTTGACCGCGCCGCCGAGCTCGCAGCCGACCAGGTCGGGGTTGGTGTACGGGCGGAAGTACCGGGTGTGGCAGGCGGCCTGCAGGGCCGCGGCCCGGGCGGTGTCGGCACAGGCGATGACGGTGGCCGAGGGCTGCTCCTCGGCGATCTCGCGGGCCAGGTTCGGCCCGGACAGCGCGGCGACCCGGTCGGGACCGGCGCCGGTGACCTCGCAGATGACCTCGCTCATCCGCTTCGTCGTCCCCAGCTCCACGCCCTTCATCAGCGAGAGCAGCGATGCGTCGCCGGGCAGCAGCGGGGCCCAGTCGGCCAGGTTGGCCCGCAGCGTCTGGCTGGGCACGGCCAGCACCACGACGTCCGCGCCGTCCAGTGCCTCGGCGGGGTCGCCGGTGGCCCGCACCGCGTCGGGCAGCCGCACCCCGGGCAGGTAGTCGGTGTTCTCCCGGCTCGCGGTGATCGCCGCGACCAGCTCGGGACGGCGGGCGTGCAGGGTGACCGCGCACCCGGCGTCGGCGAGCACCTTGGCGAAGGTCGTGCCCCAGGACCCGGCCCCGAGCACGGCTGCGCGGGTCACGCGGCGTTCCCGGGGAGGTCGCCGGGCAGCGCGCGGCCGGCCGGGCGGGGGTGGAACTCGGCCGGCGGCCGCTCGCCGCGCAGCTCGCCGAGCTGGTCGCGCACCGTGGTCATCAGCAGGTCGGTCACCTCACGGAGCAGTTCCCCGGACAGCGGCGCGCCGGCGCGCACCCGGGCGCGCTGCTCGGAGAGGTCGATCGGCTCGCCGACCAGGTAGTCGGCGGGGGTCCGCAGCCGCAGGTGCAGCCGCTTGGTGTGGTAGTCGTGCACCCGCTGCGGCCCCCACTGGGCGACCGGCAGCACCAGCGCGTCGGTGGTCAGCGCCAGCCGGGCGACCCCGGAACGGGCCTGCATCGGCCACCAGTCCGGGTCACGGGTCACCGAGCCCTCCGGGTAGATGACCACGACGTCCCCGGCGTCCAGCGCGGCCTTCGCCGCGTGCACCGAGGAGCTGGCCGCGCTGGACCCGCGGGAGACCGGGATCTGCCCGGCAGCCCGCAGGATCGTGCCGGCCAGCCCGGTGAAGACGGTGTCCTTGGCCAGGAAGTGCGGCACCCGGCCGCTGTCCCAGACCAGCCGGGCGCAGGCCAGCGGGTCGAGCACCGAGACGTGGTTGGCGACCAGCAGCACCCCGCCGGCGGGCGGGATGCGGTCGGCGTGCCGGTACCGCAGCCGGAAGACCACCGAGGCCACCGGGTAGACCACGGCGACACACAGCGCCAGGGCAGGCGGCACGGGTCGCCGGGTCCGCCACCGCGGCGGGCGGGCCTGCTGGACCTGGGACACCGGACACCTCTTCCCTCTCCTCGGGCCGGCCGGCGTGGCGTGCTGGTGACCCGCCCGTGATCGTGCCCCCTGGCTGCGGCCGACCGGAACCCACCCCCAGGCGAGGGCCGCCGACCATCGTCGCAGCTCCCTCGGCCGGTGCCGTGGCACCTGCACCCGGGCCCCCGGCTCGGGGTCGTGCCGGGAGGGGTGGAGGCGGGTCAGGTCAGGGCAGGGGCGCGGTGGGTGAACCGGCCGGCGACGAGGGTGCCGAGCACCTCCGTCGTCCGCAGGCCGGCGGCGCCGTCGCGGGCCAGCACGGCCGACGGCGGCTCGGCCACCACCACCAGGTCGGCGGGGTCGCCGACCCGCACCGCCCGCCGGCCGCCGCTGGCCGCGGCCAGCGCGACGTCCAGGTCCAGGTGGTGCTCCGGGTGCCAGGCGGCGCGGCCGTCCAGCGACCGGTGGACGGCGCTGGCGACGCCGTCCCAGGGGTCCAGCGGGGCGACCGGCGCGTCCGAGCCGAGCACCACCCCGGCGCCGGCGGCGACCAGCGCGCCGTAGGGGAACGACCACCCGGTCGCGCCCGCCCAGTGCTGGTCGGCGGCGTCGCGGTCGTCGAGGGCGTGCCGCGGCTGGATGCTGGCCACCACGCCGAGCTCGGCGAAGCGGGGCAGGTCCTCGGGGCAGACCTGCTGGGCGTGCTCGATCCGGCCGGTCACCCCCGCGGCGGCGAAGCCGTCCAGCGCGATCGCGGTGGCCCGGTCGCCGATCGCGTGCACGGCGAGGTCGAGCCCGGCGGAGGCGGCCCGGCGCAGCAGCCGTTCCAGCTCCGGCAACGGCGTGCGGAGCAGCCCGTGCGCGTCGGGACCGGTGGCACCCGGGTAGGGGTGCGTGCAGAACGCGGTGCGGGTGCCCAGCGAGCCGTCGACGAAGAGCTTCAGCGGGCCCATCCGCAGCCGCTCGGCGGCGACCGGGTCGGTCACCCCGGGCAGCGGGTCGCCGCTGCGCAACCCGGCCGCGACCACCTCCTCGAGCCGGTCGACCCAGACGGCGGTGCGCACCCGCACGGCCGGGCCGCCGGGCCGCAGCGCCGCGCGCCGGGCCCAGGAGGTGACCAGGTCGCCGTACTCGAAGTCGACCAGGGCGGTGACGCCACGGGCGGCGGCGGCCCCCGTCGCCTCCAGCACCCACTCGTCGAGCACCGCCGGGTCGATCGCGGCGGCGCGGGACATCAGGTCCATCGCCTCCTGCTCCAGGACCACCCCGCCGCTCAACCCGAACCGCTGGACGGCGGCGGTGCTGCACCAGGCCGTGTGCAGGTCACCGCTGGACACCACGACGGGCAGGCCCGGCAGCAGCTCGTCCAGCAGGGCGGCCTCGGGCGGCTGGGACCACAGGGCGTCGCGGAACCCGTGGCCCACGACCACCCCGCCCGGTTCGGCGGGTGCGGCCCGGGCGGCGGCGGCCACGATCGCCGCCGCCTCCGTCGCCGACCCGGCCGAGGAGACGTCGATCCGGCGCCGGGCAGCCGCCCACTGCTCCAGGTGCACGTGCGCGTCCTGCAGGCCCGGCAGCAGCGTGGCGCCGTCCAGGTCGACCACCTCGACCGGCGCCGGCAGCTCCGGCAGGCCGGGGGCACCGGCGCGCAGGTCGTCGGCGATGGCGAGCACCCGCCCGTCGACGACCAGGACGTCCCGGACCGCCGACCGCAGCCGGGCGCGGCGGAGCAGCAGCGCGCTCATCCGGCGGCCCGCCCGGCGGCCTGGTCGGCACGGCGGGCCAGGAAGACCTCGGCCGGCCAGGCGGAGATGCCGCCGAACCGCACGGCGGCAGCGGTGCCGTCGGCGGCCCAGGTGTACTCGACGGTCTCCCCTGCCGAGCCGAAGCCGGCGACGGTCTCCTGGCGCAGGGTGTCGGGGCCCTCGACGGTCAGCTCGAGGTGGTCCTCCGCCGGTTCGGGCAGCCCCGGGTGCAGGAGGACCAGCCGGCCGCCGAGGAGCGCGACGTCGGTGACGCCCCAGAGGTTGACGAACCGGCCGGTGTACCGCTCCAGCTCGGCAGCCGGCGACTGCGTCCGGTCGCCCACGGTGTCGCCGGGGACGGTCAGCGCGAGGTCGAGGAGGCCGATCAGGCCGCGGGCCAGCACGTCGGCCGGGCCGTCCACGGCGTTGGTGAGCACGCTGACCACCAGCTGCCCCTCCGGGTCGACCCAGGTGCGGGTGATGTGCCCGGGGTAGCCGCCGCTGTGCCCGACCAGGTGCCGGTCACCGGCGGTGCGCAGGTCCATGCCCAGCCCGTACCAGCGGGCCTCCTTGCCGTGGGCCCGGATCTCGGACTCCGGGCGGCGCATCAGCCGCTTGCCGGCGTCGCTGAGCAGCGTCGGGTCACCGGTGAAGTGGGCGGCACCGAAGGTGGTGAGGTCGCGGGCGGTGGCGTGGAAGCCCGTCGCGGCGGCCATCGCCCGGGTGTCAACGTGCTGGATGGTCAGCCGGGCGTCCTCGCCGTCGAGCAGTGCCGTGTGCCCGGCGGCGAACTCGTCCGCGCGGGCCGGGTCCCACTCCGGTCCGGTGTCGGTCAGGCCGAGCGGCTCCACGACCGCCCGTCGCACGTGCTCGCCGTAGCCGACCCCGGTCACCGCCTCGATCGCCAGCCCCAGCAGCGAGTAGCCGATGTTGGAGTACTTGAAGTGCTCGTTGCGCTCGAGGACCGCCCCCTCATCCGCGGCGATCCGCAGCAGCAGGTCGGCGTCCGGGAAGGGCTGGAGCAGCTGCCAGTGGTCGTTGTCGCGGCCGTCCCGGACGACGCCGCCCTGGTGGCCCAGCAGCTCGCGGACGGTCACCGCGGCCAGTCCGCTGCCGGCGACGGCGGGCACCCAGCGGGCGATCGGGTCGTCCAGCCGCATCCGGCCGGCCTCCACCAACTGCAGGACGGCGGTGGCGGTGAACGTCTTGGAGTGGGAGGCGATCCGGAACAGGTGCCCGGTGGAGAGCGGGGCCCCGGTGGTCACGTCGGCGACGCCGAGTGCGGTGTCCAGCACGACCCTGTCCCCGACCCGCACCGCGGCCTGCACCCCCGGGACCCGGTGACGACGGCGCTGGTGCTCCAGCCACGACTCCAGGTAGGGCGCGGCCGCGGTGGCGACCTGCGCGGTGTGCTCGGTCGTCGGGCTCATCGTCGAGGGCTCCTCGTGGACGGGGACGGGGACGGTGCAGGAAGGGAACCACCCGGGTGCGTGTGATGAGGTCGAGGGGTGCAGCCCTGGTCCGTCGTCGTCCCGGCGAAGCAGCTGGCGTCGGCCAAGACCCGCCTCGCACCGCTCACCGCCGGCCTGGCCGGCGACCCCACCGCCGGTCACGAGCAGCTGGTGCTCGCCCTGCTCGCCGACACCGTCACCGCGGCGCTGGCCAGCCCCGCCGTCGGCCGGGTGCTGGTGGTGACCGACGACCCGCGGGCGGCGGCGCTGGTCACCGGGCTGGGGGCGCAGACCACCCCCGACGAGCCGCGCCGCGGGCTCAACGCCGCCCTGGCGCACGGCGCCCGCGTGGCCGGCGACGGCCCGGTGGCCGCGCTGCACTCCGACCTGCCGGCGCTCCGCCCGGCCGAGCTGGCCGCCGCGCTGACCGCCGCGGCCGGGCACCGGCGCAGCTTCGTGTGCGACGCCGCGGGCACCGGGACGACGTTGCTGGCCGTCCGCGGGGGCGAGCTGGCCCCCCGGTTCGGTCCCGGGTCGGCCGCCGCACACGCCGACGGCGGCGCGGTCCCGCTGGACGGAGACTGGCCCGGACTGCGCCAGGACGTGGACACCCCCGCTGACCTGCAGGCCGCCCGCCGGATCGGCGTCGGGTCGCGCACGGCCGGTTTCCTGTCGGCCACCCGGTGGTCACCTGGGTGAGGCAGGATCGACCCGTGCCCGCCGCTTCCACGCCGCTGCCCGCCGACCGCTTCCTGAACCGCGAGCTGTCCTGGCTGGACTTCAACGCCCGGGTGCTGGAGCTCGCCGAGGACGACGCCCTGCCGCTGCTCGAGCGGGTCAAGTTCCTGTCGATCTTCGCCAGCAACCTGGACGAGTTCTTCATGGTCCGCATCGCCGGCCTGAAGCGCCGGCAGAGCACCGGCCTGACCGTCCGCTCCCCCGACGGCCTCACCATCCGCGAGCAGCTCGCCCGGGTCACCGAGCGCACGCAGAGCCTCGTCCACCGGCACGCCAGCGTCTTCGACAAGGACGTGATGCCGCGGCTGGAGGAGCAGGGCATCCGGATCGTGCACTGGTCGGACCTGGACGACGCCGACGCGATGCGGCTGCGCGAGTACTTCCGCGACCAGGTGTTCCCGGTGCTGACCCCGCTGGCGGTCGACCCGGCGCACCCGTTCCCCTACATCAGCGGGCTGTCGCTGAACCTCGCCGTGTCGGTGCGCGACCCCGACACCGGCGCTCCGCGGTTCGCCCGGGTCAAGGTGCCCAACAACGTGCCGCGCTTCATCCCGGTGGCGACCGCGACCGCCCACGGCAAGGAGGCCGAGGCGGTCTTCCTGCCGCTGGAGGACCTCATCGCGGCCCACCTGACCTCGCTGTTCCCCGGCCTCGACGTGCTGGACCACCACCTGTTCCGGGTCACCCGCAACGCCGACCTGGAGGTCGAGGAGGACCGGGACGAGGACCTGCTGCAGGCGCTGGAGCGCGAGCTGGCCCGGCGCCGGTTCGGTCCGGCCGTGCGGCTGGAGGTCACCGAGACGATGGACCCGCAGATCCTCGACGTCCTGGTGCACGAGCTGGAGATCAGCCCGGCCGACGTCGTGTCGGTGCCCGGCCTGCTCGACCTCGGCTCGCTGATGGCCCTCTACGACCTCGACCGTCCCGAGCTCAAGGACGAGCCCTTCGTGCCGGCCACCCATCCCCGGCTGAGCGAGGGCGAGACGCCCAAGAGCGTGTTCGCCACCCTCCGCGAGGGCGACGTGCTGGTGCACCACCCCTACGACTCGTTCGCCACCAGCGTGCAGCGGTTCATCGAGCAGGCCGCCGCCGACCCGAACGTGCTGGCGATCAAGCAGACGCTCTACCGCACCTCGGGCGACTCCCCCATCGTCTCGGCGCTGATCGAGGCCGCCCAGGCCGGCAAGCAGGTCGTCGTCCTGGTCGAGATCAAGGCCCGGTTCGACGAGGAGGCCAACATCAGCTGGGCCCGGTCGCTGGAGCGGGCCGGCTGCCACGTCGTCTACGGGCTGGTGGGCCTCAAGACCCACTGCAAGACGGCGCTGGTCGTCCGGATGGAGAACGGGGTGATCCGCCGGTACTGCCACATCGGCACCGGCAACTACAACCCCAAGACCGCCCGGATCTACGAGGACCTCGGCATCCTCACCGCCGACCCGCGGGTGGGCGCCGACCTCACCGACCTGTTCAACACCCTGACCGGCTACTCCCGGCAGACCACCTACCGGTCGCTGATGGTGGCTCCGCACGGCATCCGCACCGGCCTGCTGGAGAAGATCCGCCGGGAGGCCCGGCACGCCGCCGAGGGCAGGCCCGCCGGCATCCGGGTGAAGATCAACTCGCTGGTCGACGAGCAGATCATCGACGCGCTGTACGAGGCGTCGCTGGCCGGCGTGCCGGTGGACCTGGTGATCCGGGGCATCTGCGCGCTGCGCCCGGGCGTGCCGGGGCTGAGCGAGAACATCCGGGTCCGCTCGATCGTCGGCCGGTTCCTGGAGCACTCCCGGGTGGTCAACTTCGCCAACGCCGGCTCACCGGAGTGGTGGCTGGGCAGCGCCGACCTCATGCACCGCAACCTCGACCGCCGGGTCGAGGTGCTGCTGCGGGTCAACGACCAGGCCGCCGCCCGTCAGCTGCAGCGCATCTTCGACGCCGCGCTCGCCCCGGACGTGCGCAGCTGGCAGCTGGCCGGCGACGCCACCTGGACCCGCACCGGGGAGCGGGACTCCCAGGCCGAGCTGCTCGCGATGCGGGGTGAGAACGCTGGCTGACGACGCCCGGCTGGTCCCGGCCGCCGGCGGCGTCGTCTGGCGCACCGGCGGCACCGGGGCGCTGGAGACCCTGCTGGTGCACCGCCCGAAGTACGACGACTGGTCGCTGCCCAAGGGCAAGCTGGACGCCGGCGAGCACCCGCTGGTGGCCGCGGTGCGCGAGGTCGGCGAGGAGACCGGCCTGCACGTCGCGGTGGGCCGGCGCAGCCTGCAGACCCGCTACGACGTCCGGCACGGCGACAAGCGGGTCGACTACTGGCTGATGAGGGCGGTCGGTGGCCGCTTCACCCCCAACGACGAGGTCGACCAGGTGCGCTGGCTCAGCGTCTCCTCCGCCCGGGCGCTGGTCACCCACGAGCACGACCGGGCGGTGCTCGACGACCTCGCCCGCACCGACGTGCCCCGCGCCCCCCGGGTGCTGCTGGTCCGGCACGCCTCGGCCGGTGAGCGCGCCGACTTCGACGGCCCGGACGACGAGCGGCCGCTGGACCGCACCGGCCGGGAACAGGCGGCCACGCTGGCCGCCGTCCTGCCGGTCTTCACCCCGGCCCGGCTGCTGGCCGCCCCGCCGCTGCGCTGCCGGGAGACCCTCGAGCCGCTGTCGGCCGCGCTGGGCATGCCGGTCGACCCCGTACCGGAGCTGGGCGAGGAGGGGTTCGACGCCGACCCGCAGGCCGGGGTCGACCTGGTCCGGCGCCTGCTGTCCCGCGAGGACGGCGGCGGCCCGACGGTCATCTGCAGCCAGGGCGGGGCGATCCCGTCGGTCCTGCTGGCCCTGGGCGTGCGCTGGCCCGGCACCGCCGGCGCACTGTGGCCCCCCTCGGCCAAGGGCAGCGTCTGGGCGCTCGGTGGCCGGCCCGGGGCCCTGGCGGCCGACTACTACCGCGACTTCGCCGCCGACCCGGCCGCCCCGGCCGGCGCGCTGGTGCGCAGCAGCGCCGGCCGGAGCTGAGGGCTCGACCCCCGTCGGGGTCCTGTCGTCAGGCCGGCAGTGCCCGCGGCAGCCACGCCGGCCGCCGGGACTCGTAGGCCTCGATGTCCTCGACGTGCCGCTCGGTCAGGCCGACGTCGTCCAGGCCCTCGAGCAGCCGCCAGCGGGTGTACGGGTCGGTCTGGAACGGCACGGTGGCGGTGCCGTAGGTGACCTGCTCGCCCTCCAGGTCGACGGTCACCGGCAGCGCCGGGTCGGCCTCGATCGCGGTCCACAGCGCCTCGACCTCGGCCTGCGGCAGGATCACGGTGAGCAGGCCGGCCTTGGTCGAGTTGTTGCGGAAGATGTCGGCGAACCGCGAGCTGATCACCACCCGGAAGCCGCCGTCGAGCAGCGCCCAGTTGGCGTGCTCGCGCGACGAGCCGGTGCCGAAGTCGGGGCCGGCGACCAGGATCGAGGCGTTCGCGTACTGCGGCTGGTTGAGCACGAAGTCCGGCTCGTTGGTGCGCCAGGCGACGAACAGCCCGTCCTCGAACCCGGTGCGGGTGATCCGCTTGAGGTACTCGGCCGGGATGATCTGGTCGGTGTCGACGTTGCTGCGCCGCAGCGGGGCGGCGGTGCCGGTGTGCGTGGTGAAGGCGTCCATGGTGCGGCTCTCCAGCGGGTCAGACGGTCGTGGGGACGGCGTCGGGCAGGTCGGCCGGCGCGGTGAGCCGCCCGGTCAGCGCGGTCGCGGCGGCGACCGCCGGGGACACGAGGTGGGTGCGCCCGCCCTTGCCCTGCCGGCCCTGGAAGTTGCGGTTGCTGGTGGACGCCGACCGCTCGCCCGGCTTGAGCTGGTCGGGGTTCATGCCCAGGCACATCGAGCAGCCCGCGCCCCGCCACTCGGCCCCGGCCTCGGTGAACACCTGGTCCAGCCCCTCGGCCTCGGCCTGCTGCTTGACCGCCACCGACCCGGGGACGACGAGCATCCGCGTGCCGGCGTCGACCTTCTTGCCGCGCAGCAGCGCCGCGGCGACCCGCAGGTCCTCGATCCGGCCGTTGGTGCACGAGCCGAGGAACACCGTGTCGACGTCGATCTCCCGCAACGGGGTGCCGGCGGTCAGGCCCATGTACTCCAGCGCCTGCTCGGCGGCCCTCCGCTCGCCCTCGTCGGCGAACTGCGCCGGGTCGGGCACCGTGGCGGCGATCGGCAGCCCCTGCCCCGGGTTGGTGCCCCAGGTGACGTAGGGGGTCAGCGACGCGGCGTCGATGCGGACCTCGCGGTCGAAGACGGCGTCGTCGTCGGTGCGCAGCGTGCGCCAGTGCGCGACGGCGGCGTCCCAGTCGGCGCCCTGCGGGGCGTGCGGGCGCCCCTGCAGGAAGTCGAACGTCGTCTGGTCCGGGGCGATCAGCCCAGCCCGCGCGCCGGCCTCGATCGACATGTTGCAGATCGTCATCCGGGCCTCCATGGACAGCGCCTCGATGGCGCTGCCGCGGTACTCGATGACGTGGCCCTGCCCGCCGCCGGTGCCGATCTCGGCGATGACGGCCAGGATGACGTCCTTCGCGCTCACGCCGGGTGGCAGCTCGCCGTCGACGGTGACCGCCATCTGCTTGGCCGGGTACTGCGGCAGCGTCTGGGTGGCGAGCACGTGCTCGACCTCGCTGGTGCCGATGCCGAACGCGAGCGCGCCGAAGGCGCCGTGGGTGGAGGTGTGGCTGTCCCCGCACACGATGGTCGTGCCCGGCTGGGTGAGGCCCAGCTGCGGGCCGATCACGTGCACGATGCCCTGGTCGCGGTCGCCCATCGGCGCCAGCCGGATGCCGAACTCGGCGGTGTTGCGGCGCAGCGCCTCGACCTGGGCCCGGCTGACCGGGTCGGCGATCGGCGACAGGATGTCCAGGGTCGGGACGTTGTGGTCCTCGGTGGCCATGGTCAGGTCCGGACGGCGGACCGTGCGGCCGGCGGCCCGCAGCCCGTCGAAGGCCTGGGGGCTGGTCACCTCGTGCACGAGGTGGAGGTCGATGTAGAGCAGGTCGGGTTCACCCGCCGTCCGCCGGACGACGTGCTGCTCGTACACCTTCTGCGCCAGGGTCTGACCCACCGGACCGTCTCCTCGTCGTCCACCTGCTGATTGCCATCTCATACAATGAGATGCGAGTATTGCTGCGTGGGACAGCCTAACCCCGTTGCCGTGCTGGACAAAGCAGTGGCCATCCTCCGCGCGGTCGCCGACGAACCGGCCAGCCTCGCCGAGCTGGTGGCGCGCACCGAGCTGCCCCGGGCCACCGCCCACCGGCTCGCCACTGCCCTGGAGGCCCACCGCCTGCTCCGCCGCACGCCGGCCGGCACCTGGGCCCCCGGTCCGGCACTGGCCGAGCTCGGCCGCGGCGGCGCCGACCTGGCCGAACTGGTCGGCCGGCACCTCGCCGCACTGCGCGACGCGACCGGGGAGAGCGCCCAGTTCTACGTGCGCGACGGCGGCAGTCGGGTCTGCATCGCCGCGGCCGAGCGGTCCAGCGGCCTGCGCGACACCGTGCCGGTCGGCGCCCGACTCCCGCTCACCGCAGGTTCGGCGGCACACGCCCTGCTCGCCTTCGGCCCGGCCGAGGAGGGCAGCGCCCTGCTGCCGGCGGCGAGCTTCACCGCGCGCACCCTGCTCGACGTCCGCCGGCGCGGTTGGGCGCACAGCATCGCCGAGCGGGAGGCCGGCGTCGCCTCGCTGTCGGCCCCGGTCCGCGACGGCTCCGGCGGCCTGCTGGGCGCGGTCTCGATATCCGGGCCGGTGGAGCGACTGGGCCGCCGCCCCAGCCCGGAGGTCGTCGCGGCCGTGCTGGACGCCGCCGCGGCCATCTCCCGCGCCGTCCGCTGAGGAGTTTGCTCGCTGCTACGTAGTTCCGTAGTGTGGAACGCGTGGACGACGCACGACTCGACCGGATCGAGGCCCGGCTGGCGGCCCTCGAGCAGCAGCTCGGGAGCACCCCGGGGGGCACCCCACCGGGCCTGCCTGCCCCGGAACGGTTCTGGCTGCTGCAGGCGCTGGCCGCCGAGGCAGCCGAGCTCCCCGGGGGTGCGGTCGCCTACGGCGGGCAGGTCCGGCTCCCCAGCGGGGAGGAGTACGCCTGGCAGCGCACGCACGGGGCCGAGGAGCTGCGCGCCGCCGAACCGGACGACGACGACCTCCTCGCCGGCTCGCTGTCGGCGCTCGCGCACCCGGTGCGGCTCCGGCTGCTGCGGGAGGTGCTGGGCGGCCACACCACGACCGCGGCGCTCGCCGCACTGCCGGGGCTGGGCACCACCGGCCAGCTGCACCACCACCTCAGGCAGCTGACCGCCACCGGCTGGCTGCGCACCACCGGGCGGGGCAGTTACGCCGTGCCGGGCGAGCGGGTGGTGCCGCTGCACGTGGTCCTCGCGGCGGTGTCCTCGTGAGCCGCGGCGCCGGGCGCCGTGACGCCGTGCGCGACGAGGTCAGCGACGGCACGACCGGACCGGGTCGGCCCGTGGGCGGTCCCGCCCTCCGGCGGCTGGCCTCCCGGGTGCGGCCACCACTGCCCGCCCTGGGGGTGCTGCTGGTCCTGGCCGACCTGACCGACCTGCTGACCGGGGGCGGGCTGGCCGGGTTCGTCGTCCTGGTGGCCTTCGGGCTGCTGGACCGGGTGCGACCGCCCGCGGCGCCGCTGCGGGTCGTCGAGGCGCCGGTGCACGGCCCGTGGCGGGCGCTGAACTCCCCCGCCACGAAGGTGCCCTCGCACGGGGTGAACAGCCTCGGCCAGACCCACGCCATCGACCTGGCGTTCGACCCGCCCGACGGCGGCCACCCGGGGCACTCCGGCCGGCAGTGGCGCCGCCCGGAGGAGTACCCGGCGTTCGGCCGGCCGGTGCTCAGCCCGGTCGACGGCACCGTGGTGCGGGTGCACCAGCGACGGCGCGACCACCGGGCACGCAGCGGCGGCTGGTCGGTGCTGTACCTGCTCGTGGTCGAGGGCTTCGTCCGGCAGGTGGGCGGCACCCGGTGGCTGGCCGGCAACCACGTCGTCGTGCGGGCCGACGACGGCGCGTACGCGGCGCTGGTGCACCTGCGGCGAGGCTCGGCGCGGGTGCTGCCCGGCGATCGGGTGACCGCCGGGCAGCAGCTGGCCGAGTGCGGCAACTCCGGCAACAGCAGCGAGCCGCACCTGCACGTCCAGCTGTGCGACTCGCCCCGGCTGGCCGCGTCCGGCGGCCTGCCGATGGCCTTCCGTGGCGGCGCCCCCGACGGCGGCGACGGCCTCCCCGCCGACGGCGAGCTGCTCGACGTCCACGGGGACGCCGCGCCCGGCTGACCACCGGCGGACGCACGAGGGCCCGCAGCGGCATCCGCTGCGGGCCCTCGCGTGCGTCACCCGGCCCCGCCGTCGACGGCGGGCCTCCGCCTCAGCGACCGGCGGTGTCCGACCCGCCCGTCGGGTCCTCGACGGCCTCGCCGCCCTCGACGACGACCGGGCGCAGCTTCGTCCAGACGGCGAAGACCAGGGCGAAGACCAGCATGCCGAGGCCGACCCACAGGTTGGCGTTCCAGTCGCCGGTCTTGGCCGCCTCGGCCTCGCCGTAGTCGACGATGCCCAGGACCACCAGGACGACGCCGTACAACCCGATCAGCCCGGCGATGACCGTGCGGACGTCGTAGGCGCCGGCAGTGTGCTTGCCACCGGTCGCCTGCGCCTGGCCCGCGTCCTGCCCGTTGTGTGCGGTGCTCATGGAGTGCTCCTCTCGAGAACGCTGGCGACGGTCAGCGGAAGATCAGGTTCAGGGCGATGACGAGCACCAGGGAGATGCCGGCCAGCTTGGTCGGCGACTGGTACCAGGGGAGCTTGTGCGCATCCGGGTCGGTGCGCACCTCCTTGGGCGTCTCGGAGTAGACCAGCCCGGCCAGCTCGGAGACCGGCTTCGGGGCGGTCACCATGCTGACCGCGACGCTGACCACGATGTCGACCACGAAGGCGGCACCGGCGGCGACGAAGCTCGCCCCCTGGCCCTCCAGCCCGATCACACCGGTCTCGCTGAGCGACCACACCAGCACCGCGGCGAGCGTGCCGGACACGAGCCCGGTCCAGCCGGCGGTGGCGGTCATCCGCTTCCAGAACATGCCGAGGATGAACGTGGCGAACAGCGGGGCGTTGAAGAACCCGATCAGCGTCTGCAGGTAGTCCATCAGGTTGTCGAAGTTCGCCGCGATGAGCGCGGTGAAGATCGCGACCACGGTGGCGCCGACCGTGGCCACCCGGCCGACCTTCAGGTAGTAGCCGTCGGGCCGGTCCTTCTTCACGTACTGCTGCCACAGGTCGTAGCTGAAGACGGTGTTGAAGGCGGAGATGTTGGCGGCCATGCCGGCCATGAAGGAGGCCAGCAGACCGGCGATCGCCACGCCCAGCAGGCCGTTGGGCAGCACGTCGCGGATCAGCAGCAGGATCGAGTCGTTGTACGTGACGCCCGGGTCGCCGCCGGCCTTGAGGTCGCGGGTCTCGTTGACCAGCACCGCGGCGATCATGCCGGGGACGATCACGATGAAGGGGATGAACATCTTCGGGAACGACCCGATGACCGGGGTGCTCCGCGCGGCCGACATCGACTTGGTGGCCATCGCCCGCTGGACCTCGACGAAGTTCGTCGTCCAGTATCCGAAGGAGAGCACGAAGCCCAGGCCGAAGACGATGCCGATCACCGACAGCACCGGGTTGTCGATGCTGGACAGGTCGCTGCCCGGCCACGAGCTCAGGTCGTTCTCGTTGCCGCTGTCGCGGATCGAGTCGATCAGGCCGCCGATGCCGCCCACCCGGTGCAGGCCGATCAGCGTCAGCGGCAGCAGTGCGGCCACGATGACGAAGAACTGCAGCACCTCGTTGTAGATGGCCGCCGAGAGGCCACCGAGGGTGATGTAGCTGAGCACCACCGCGGCCGCGACGATCAGCGAGACCCACTGCGGCCAGCCCAGCAGCGCGTTCACGATGGTGGCCAGCAGGTAGAGGTTGATGCCGGCGATGAGCACCTGGGCCAGCGCGAAGCTCAGCGCGTTCACCAGGTGGGCGCCGGTGCCGAACCGGCGGCGCATGAACTCCGGCACCGACCGCACCTTGGAGCCGTAGTAGAAGGGCATCATCACGACGCCCAGGAAGAGCATCGCCGGGACGGCGCCGATCCAGAAGTAGTGGAACGTCGCCATGCCGAACTGCGCACCGTTGGCCGACATGCCGATGATCTCGACGGCACCGAGGTTGGCCGAGATGAAGGCGAGGCCGGTCACCCAGGCCGGCAGCGAACGGCCGGACAGGAAGAAGTCGAGGCTGTCGGACACCCGCCGCCGGGCGGCGAAGCCGATGAGCAGGACGACGGCGAAGTAGGCGGCGACGAGCGCCTAGTCGATGAAGTTCGCGTCGAGCCGCAAGGTCTCATCCGCTGCGAGGACCACCGTGGGTTCCCTCCAGGTTCCAGTAGTCGGGTCACCCGCCACCTGCGGCCGGGACCCCTGCCTGCCGTTCAGGGCGGGGCACGGTGGTGCAGCGCGATGATCAGCTTCGAGACGCTAACACCGGGTCAGGACCCCGGCATTTCGTTGGTCATCGCAACGGGCGGACGATGTGAGGACGGACACGAGCCGTGCACCACCGCCGCCTCGGCCCACCCGGAGCTCCTCACCGGCGGAGACGACGAGAGCCCCCGACCCGGGTGGGTCGGGGGCTCTGCCAGGTGTAGCCCCGAAGGGATTCGAACCCTCGCTACCGCCGTGAGAGGGCGGCGTCCTGGGCCGCTAGACGACGGGGCCAGGTACGCAGCGATTCTGGCACAGCCGACCACCGGCCTCGACACGGACCCCGGTCCCCCTGCTCCGGGGACGGCTCGCCCTGCTCCGGAGACGACGAGAGCCCCCGACCCGGGTGGGTCGGGGGCTCTGCCAGGTGTAGCCCCGAAGGGATTCGAACCCTCGCTACCGCCGTGAGAGGGCGGCGTCCTGGGCCGCTAGACGACGGGGCCAGGTGGTGCTCGGTGGTGCGGTACTGCGGTGGTGCTGAGGAGTCGTGCTCCTCGCTGGGGTACCAGGACTCGAACCTAGACTAACGGAACCAGAAACCGTCGGGCTGCCAATTACCCCATACCCCAAGGGTCGTGCTGCGCCTTGCGGCACGGGAGAGAACTGTACCCGATGCCGCAGGGGGGTGCGCAGGCACCCCCTCCCCCGGCGCGTCACCCACCCGGCGGCCGGTCCCAGCCCGGGGCCGGTGGAACCGGACGGGGCGGGCCCCAGCCCGGCTGCGCGGCCTGCTGACCCCAGCCCGACTGACCCCAGCCCGGCTGACCCCAGCCCGACTGAGGCGCACCCGGCGGGTTCCAGCCCCCCGTCGGCGCTCCCCACACCTGCGGGGCCGCGGGGAGGACGGGCCCACGGTCCCCGGCCTCCCCCAGCTGCAGGGCGGGACTGACCATCTCCAGGGACCTCCCGCGCCGGGCCACGACGACCCAGGCCACGAAGGCGGCCATCCCGGCGATGCCCAGCAGCGTCGTCGCCCAGCCCAGGACGCCGCCCGGGTCGACGGCGGCGGCGCGGTCGCCCAGTGCACCGGCCAGCAGGAAGATCACCACGTTGTTGACCGCGTGCAGCGCGATGGCGGCCTCGAGCCCGCCGGTGAGCCACACCACCGCGGAGAGCGCCAGCCCGATGGCGAACCGGTAGAGGAAGCTCTCGAAGTCCGGCGGCAGGTGCGCCAGGGAGAACAGCGCCGCCGTGCTCACCCCGGCCACCAGCGCCCCCGCCTGCGGTCGCCCGATCCACCCGGCGATGGCCTGGCTCAGGTAGCCCCGGAAGACGTACTCCTCGGCGGCGGCCTGCAACGGCGTGGTGGTGAGCACCACGAGCAGCATCCAGCCGAAGGACGCGGTGGGACCGGTGACGTCGACGCCGGAGGCGGCCACGCTGACCAGCAGGCTGATCGCCACCGCCAGCCCCAGCGTGGCCAGGGCCCGCCAGGTCCAGGGGGCGAACAGCCGCCAGCGCAGCCGGCCACGGACCGAGGACGACCAGCCGATCCGCAGACCGTGCGGCACCAGCCAGCACAGCCAGACGATCGGGATCGCCACGATCAGCGACAGGTTGGTGATCAGCAGGACGGCGACGTCGAAGAGGTCCTGCTGGGCCAGGTCCAGCCCGACGCCGCTGAGGTACACGACGACGCCCAGCACACCGCCGGCGACCAGGTACAGCACGGTGAACAGCAGCAGCCCGAGCACCGGGCGCCACCACGCCCAGTCGCGGGCCCGCATGAGCAGGACGTAGGGCTGGGGCGTCGCGTGCGGCGGGGCGCCGGGCGGCGTCACCGGCCGAGCGGACCCCGCCACCGGGGGCCCCGGGTACCAGGGCCCGGCGTACGGACCCCCGGGGTGCTGAGGCCCGCCGTACGGCGCACCGGGGTACGTGCCGGCCCACGGGGGCGGGCCGATCGGCACGTGGGGCGGAGCGCCGTACGGGCCGGTCGGCGGGGGGCCGGCGTAGGACGGCTCGCCGTACGGCTGCCCCGGGGTCGGACCGCCCCAGCCCCCGCTGGTCATCCGGTCGCGGTCGCGCGCGCGGCCGCCAGCCGGGCGAGCGTGCGGTCCCGGCCGAGCAGCTCCATCGACTCGTAGAGCGGCGGGGAGACCGTGCGCCCGCTCACCGCGACCCGCACCGGGCCGAAGGCCTGCCGCGGCTTGCGGCCCAGCCCCTCGACGAGGGCCTCCTTGAGCGCCGTCTCGATCGCCGGCGTCGTCCACTCCGGGAGCGCCTGCAGTGCCGCCACGGCCGCGTCCAGGACCTCGCCGGCCCCGGCGCCCAGCTGCTTGTCCGCGGCCGCGGGGTCGATCTCGACGTCCTCGGTGAACAGGAAGCCGAGCAGCCCGACGGCGTCGGAGAGCACGATCATCCGCTCCTGGGCCAGCGGCGCGATCGCCGTGAGGGTCTCCGCCTGCTCCGGCGTCGGCGGGTCGGCGACCAGGCCGGCCCCGGCCAGGAAGGGCGTCACCGCGGTGATGAACTGCTCCACCGGCAGCGCGCGCAGGTGGGTGGAGTTGATCGCCTCGGCCTTCTTCAGGTCGAACCGCGCGGGGTTCGCGCTGACCCGGGTGACGTCGAATGCCTCGACCATCTCGGCCACCGAGAACACGTCCCGGTCCTCGGCGATCGACCAGCCGAGCAGCGCCAGGTAGTTCACCAGCCCCGCCGGCAGGAAGCCCCGCTCGCGGTAGACGTCGACGTTGGACTGCGGGTCGCGCTTGGAGAGCTTCTTGCTCCCCTCCCCCGTCACGTAGGGCAGGTGCCCGAACCGGGGGGTGCCGGTCGCCACGCCGATGTCGGTGAGCGCCCGGTAGAGGGCGATCTGCCGCGGGGTGGAGGGCAGCAGGTCCTCGCCGCGCAGCACGTCGGTGATGCCCATGAGCGCGTCGTCGACCGGGTTGACGAAGGGGTACAGCGGGGCGCCGTTGGCGCGGACCAGGACGAAGTCGGGCACCGAGCCGGCAGCGAAGCGCACGTCTCCGCGCACGAGGTCGGTCCAGGAGAGGTCCTCGTCGGGCATCCGCAGCCGGAGCACCGGCTCGCGGCCCTCGGCCCGGAAGGCGGCCTTCTGCGCGTCGGTGAGGTGGCGGTCGGCGTTGTCGTAGCCGAGCTTGGGGTCCTGGCCGGCGGCCCGGCGGCGGGCGTCGACCTCCTCGTTGGTGGAGAAGGACTCGTAGGCGTGGCCGGCGGCGAGCAGCTTCCCCGCCACCTCGCGGTAGACCTCCGACCGCTGCGACTGGCGGTAGGGGCCGTGCGGGCCGCCCACCTCCGGGCCCTCGTCCCAGTCCAGCCCCAGCCAGCGCAGGCAGTCGACCAGGTGCCGGTAGGACTCCTCGGAGTCGCGGGCGGCGTCGGTGTCCTCGACCCGGAAGACGAAGGTGCCGCCGGTGTGCCGGGCGTGCGCCCAGTTGAACAGGGCCGTGCGCAGCAGTCCGACGTGCACCATCCCCGTCGGGGACGGGCAGAAGCGGGTGCGGACGGGACCGGCCGGGGCGGTCATCGGGCGCCGGCCGTGGACGTCGGGTCGGCGCCGGCCACCGTGCTGGTCAGCGTGCCGAGCGCCTCGATCGTGCACTCGACCCGCTGCCCGGGCCGGATCGGCCCCACGCCCGACGGGGTGCCGGTGAGCACGACGTCGCCGGGCAGCAGCGTCATCACCTGCGAGATGTAGGAGATGAGGGTGGGCAGGCCGAACAGCAGCTGGCTGGTGCGGCCGGACTGGCGCAGCTCGCCGTCCACGCTGCAGGTGATCTCCAGGTCGGCCGGGTCCTTGCCCAGGCCGGCGAGGTCGGTCTCGATCCACGGGCCGATCGGGCAGAACGAGTCGAAGCCCTTGGCCCGGGTCCACTGCCCGTCGCTGCGCTGCATGTCCCGCTCGGTGACGTCGTTGCCGATCGTGTAGCCGAAGACGCTGGCCATCGCCTGCTCCGGGGTGACCTGGCGGGCGCCGCGTGCACCGATGACGACGGCGAGCTCCACCTCGTGGTGCACGTTGGTGCTGCCGGCCGGGATGCGGATCGCGTCACCGGGGCCGATCACCGAGGTGGAGGGCTTGAGGAAGACCAGCGGCTCCTTCGGTGCGTCGCCGGTGGCCATCTCCTGCACGTGGTCGGCGTAGTTCTTGCCGACCCCGACCACCTTGCTGGGCAGGATGGGCGACAGCAGCCGCACGTCGGCCGCGGCGAACCGCTGCCCGGTGAAGGAGATCTGGCCGAACGGGTGGCCCTCGATCTGGGCGACCTGGCCGTCCCCGTCGAGGACTCCGAAGGACATGCCGGCTGGGTGGGCGAAACGGACGATGCGCACGGCACGAGGCTAGTCGCCACCGCCGCCGCCTTCCCCGGGACGGTTACGGTGCCGCATGGCCAGCCGGATCACCGCGATCGCCGTCAACTGCACCGACCCCGCTGCGCTCGCCGCCTGGTGGGCCGAGGTGCTCGGCCACGCCGTCCTGGACACCGACGACGACGGCGTCGTGACGGTCGGCGTCCCCGGGCAGGACCCCAAGGGCCCGCACCCCGTGCTGGACTTCGTCCCGGTGCCCGACCCGACGCCGGGGCGGCGCCGGCTGCACCTGGACCTCAACGCCACCGACCGCAGCCAGGCCGAGGAGCTGCAGCGCCTGCTCGCCCTCGGCGCCACCCCGGTCGACGTCGGTCAGGGCCCGCTCACCGACACCATGACCTGGCACGTGCTCGCCGACCCGGAGGGCAACGAGTTCTGCCTGCTGCGCAGCACGGTCCAGCCGATCTGAGCCACGGACACGCGAGGCGAACGGTTCGACGCCCGCCGGGAACGGCCGGCGGGCCGCGGTGTCATCGCCGGCGATGACGAACGGCGTAGGTGAGCGCGTCGACCAGCGCGTGCCAGGAGGCCTCGACGATGTTGTCGTGCACCCCCACGGTGGTCCACTCCCCCGCCCCGTCGGTGCTGTCGACCAGCACCCGGGTGGTGGCGCTGGTGCCGCCGTTCCAGCCCAGGATGCGCACCTTGTAGTCGGCCAGCGAGACCCCGGCCAGGTGCGGGTACCGGCTGACCAGGGCCTGGCGCAGCGCGTTGTCCAGGGCGTTGACCGGGCCGTTGCCCTCGCCGGTGCTGATCACCCGCTCCGTCGTCCCGTCGTCGTTGGGCAGGTGCACCTTGACCGTCGCCTCGCTGACCACCACGCCGTTGCCCCAGTGCTCCACGGAGGTGCGGTAGCTCTCCAGCTCGAACAGCGGGCCGGGGGCGCCGGGCAGCTGGCCGCGCAGCAGCAGCTCGAAGGAGGCGTCGGCGGCCTCGAACGACCAGCCGTCGGCCTCCAGCACCTTGACCTGGTCGACGACCCGGCCGATCGCGTCGCCCTGCCCGGCCAGGTCCACGCCCAGCTCCCGGCCCTTGAGCTCGACCGAGGCCCGGCCGGCCATCTCGGTGACCAGGATGCGCATGTCGTTGCCGACGACGGCCGGGTCCAGGTGGTTGTACAGCTCGGGGCGGACCTTGATCGCGCTGGCGTGCAGCCCGGCCTTGTGGGCGAAGGCGGAGGCGCCGACGAAGGGCTGGTGGTCGTCGGGGGCGATGTTGGCCAGCTCGGCGATGGCGTGGCTGACCCGCTTGAGCTCCGGCAGGCAGGCGGCCGGCACGACGGGCCGGCCCATCTTGGTCACCAGGTTGCCGATCAGGGCGAAGGTGTCGGCGTTGCCGGCGCGCTCGCCGTAGCCGTTGGCGGTGCCCTGCACGTGGGTGACGCCGGCCTCGACGGCGGCCAGGCTGTTGGCCACGGCGCACCCGGTGTCGTCCTGGCAGTGGATGCCCAGCCGGCCGGTGGTGCGGGAGCGCACGTCGGCGACCACCCGGCCCACGCCCATCGGGAGCATGCCGCCGTTGGTGTCGCACAGCACGCCGACCTCCGCGCCCGCGGCGAACGCCGCCTCGAGCACCTGCACGCCGTAGCCGGGGTCGGCGGCGTACCCGTCGAAGAAGTGCTCGCAGTCGACGAACACCCGCCGTCCGTGCGACACCAGGAAGGCGACGGTGTCGGCGACCATCGCCAGGTTCTCCTCCAGCGTGGTGCGCAGCGCCTCGCGCACGTGCCGGACGTCGGACTTCGCGACCAGGCAGACGACCGGGGTCTCCGCGTCCAGCAGCGCGCGCACCTGCGCGTCGTCCTCGACCCGGACGCCGGCCTTGCGGGTGGCCCCGAAGGCGACCAGCTGGGCGTGCCGGAGCCGGAGCTCGGTGCGGGCCCGGGCGAAGAACTCGGTGTCCTTGGGCAGGGCGCCGGGCCAGCCGCCCTCGATGTAGCCCACCCCGATCTCGTCCAGCAGCCGGGCGACGGCGAGCTTGTCGGCGACGGACCAGCTCACGCCCTCGCGCTGCGCGCCGTCGCGCAGCGTCGTGTCGAAGACGTGGAACTGCGCTGTGTCGAAGACGTGGAACTGCGCTGTGTCGAAGACGTGGAACTGCTCGGTGTCGGCGACGTGGGACGGATCGGTGGTGGCGGCGTCCTCGGCCACGGTGTCTCCCGGGTTGGCTCGGTACTGGGCCCAGACACGAAAAAACCTCCCGGGGTACGGGAGGTCGCGCGCAGTCCGGGGAGGTGACTGCGCGCTAGCCGATGATGATCGTGCGGGTGGCGTCCATCACCGCCAGTACAGCACGACCGGCCGCGTTCGTGGAACAACCGTTCCAGCTGTTGGGACGGCCAGGACCCGGCGTGCCGAGTGGGCGGGCCGGACCGCGGGACCCCGGCCGGGGACCCGCGGACCGGGACCGGCGGCCGGGAGGCCCGGCCCAGGTCAGCCGCCGGAGAGCGCCGCGAGCCGGTCGCCGACCTCGGCGGTGCGGATGGTGGCCTTCGGGTCGCGGGTGGAGAGGTCGAAGGCGACCGCGGCGTTGACCTTCTTGGCCAGCTCGGGCCGGCCCAGGTGGTCCAGCAGCAGGCCCACCGACAGCACCGTGGCCGTCGGGTCGGCGATGCCCTGGCCGGCGATGTCCGGCGCCGACCCGTGCACCGGCTCGAACATGCTCGGGTTGGTGCCCGAGACGTCCAGGTTGCCGCTGGCGGCCAGGCCGATGCCGCCGGTCACCGCGGCCGCGACGTCGGTGACGATGTCACCGAAGAGGTTGTCGGTGACGATGACGTCGTAGCGGCCCGGGTCGGTGATGAAGAACATCGCCGCGGCGTCGACGTGCTGGTAGGCCACGGTGACCTCGGGGAACTCCGCCGCGAGCTCCTCGACCGTGCGCGACCAGAGCGAGCCCGCGTGGGTGAGCACGTTGGTCTTGTGGATCAGGGTCAGGTGGCGGCGCGGCCGGGCCAGTGCCCGCTCGAAGGCGTAACGCACCACCCGCTCCACCCCGAAGGCGGTGTTCAGGCTGACCTCGGTGGCCACCTCGTGCGGGGTGTCGCGCCGCAGCACCCCGCCGTTGCCGACGTAGGGGCCCTCGGTGCCCTCGCGCACGCAGAGCATGTCGATCTCACCGGGGTCGGCCAGCGGGCTGCGGACGCCGTCGAACAGCCGGGCCGGGCGCAGGTTGACGTGGTGGTCGAGCTCGAACCGGAGCTTGAGCAGCAGCCCCCGCTCCAGGATGCCGCTGGGCACGCCCGGGTCACCGACCGCGCCGAGCAGGATCGCGTCGTGCTGACGCAGCTCCTCCAGCACCGAGTCCGGGAGCAGCTCACCGGTGCGCTGCCAGCGCGCCGCCCCCAGGTCGTACCGGGTGCTCTCGACGTCCGGGGCGACCGCGCCCAGGACCTTGAGGCCCTCGGCCACCACCTCGGGACCGATGCCGTCTCCAGGGACCACTGCCAGCCGCATGAGGCCAGAGGTTAGTGGTCGTGGGGTGGGCGACCCGCACCCGCACACGCCGACGCCCCCCACGAGGAGTGCTCGTGGAGGGCGTCAGCCGTGCGTCCGGGTGGTTCCGGGAACCGGGTGGTGGGGCCGGCGTCGCCGCCC
>NZ_JBJJTJ010000036.1:0-34907 GCF_054177765.1 Modestobacter lacusdianchii
CCCCCGCCCCCCCCCCCCCCCCCCCCCCCCCCCCCCCCCCCCCCCCCCCCCCCCCCCCCCCCCCCCCCCCCCCGCCCCGCCCCGCCCCCCCCCCCCCCCCCCCCCCCCCTTCTCGGGGGTGGTCATCGGGCGGCGGCGAGGAGGGCGCGGGCGGCGGGGGCGTCGGGGGTCAGCTCGCGGACCCGGCCGGCGTCGTCGAGCAGGTCCATCCGGGCCAGCCACGCCTCGAACTCCGGCGCGGGGCGCAGGTCCAGCACCGAGCGGGCGGTGAGCACGTCGGTGAACGACAGCGACTGGTAGTGCAGCATCACGTCGTCCGAGCCCGGGACGGCGATGACGAACGCGCAGCCCGCCGCCCCGAGCAACAGGGTGAGGACGTCGGTGTCGTCGCCGTCGACGTCGGTGTGGTTGGTGTAGCAGACGTCCACGCCCATCGGCAGGCCGAGCAGCTTGCCGCAGAAGTGGTCCTCCAGCCCGGCCCGCACCACCTGCTTGCCGTCGTAGAGGTACTCCGGGCCGATGAACCCGACGACGGTGTTGACCAGCAGCGGGTCGAAGTGCCGGGCCACCCCGTAGGCGCGGCACTCCAGCGTCTGCTGGTCGACCGGCCCGTCGACGCCGTGGTGCGCGTCGGCCGACAGCGCCGAGCCCTGCCCGGTCTCGAAGTAGGTGACGTTGCTGCCCACCGTGCCCCGACCCAGCTCCAGCGCTCCGGCGCGGGCCTCGGCGAGCAGGTCGAGGGTGACGCCGAAGCCGCGGTTGCCCGCCTGCGTGCCGGCCACCGACTGGAAGACCAGGTCGACGGGCGCCCCGGCCTCCAGCGCCCGCAGCGTGGTGGTCACGTGCGCCAGCACGCACGACTGGGTGGGGATCTCGTAGCGGCTGATCACCGCGTCGACCAGCTCCAGCAGCGCGATCGTCTGCGCCGGTGAGTCGGTCGCCGGGTTGATCCCGATGACGGCGTCGCCGCTGCCGTGCAGCAGCCCGTCCAGGATCGACGCGGTCACCCCGACCGCGTCGTCCGTGGGGTGGTTGGGCTGCAGCCGGGAGGCCAGCCGGCCGGGCAGCCCGAGGGTGCCGCGCAACCCGGTGACCACCCGGGTCCGGCGGGCGACGGCCACCAGGTCGGCGTTGCGCATCAGCTTCGACACCGCGGCGACCATCTCCGGGGTCAGCCCGCGGGCCAGCGCCGAGATCGCCGCCTCGTCGCGCTCGGCGGCGCGGGCCAGCAGCCAGTCGCGGAACTCCCCCACGGTCAACGAGGCGACCGGGGCGAAGGCGGCGGGGTCGTGGGTGTCCAGGATGAGCCGGGTGACGTCGTCCTCGTCGTAGCCGACCACCTGCTCGGTCAGGAAGGTGGCCAGCGGGACGTCGGCGAGCACGTGCTGCGCGGCGACCCGCTGGGCCTGCGACTCCGCCGCCACCCCGGCGAGCACGTCACCGGAGCGGGCCGGGGTGGCCTTGGCCAGGACGTCGCTCAGCGAGCGGAACTCGTGGGTGTGCCCGCCCAGCGTCGTCCGGCGGACGGTCATCTCACGTCCTCCTCGGCGGCGGCCAGCAGCGCGAACTCCTCCTCGGGTGCGGAGGCGACCAGGTGGTGGCGGCTGTAGAGCGCGAACCAGCCGATGAACACGGCGTAGGCGGCCAGCGTCCAGCCCGCGGCGACCGGGTCGACCAGGAACGTCGCCAGCACCGCGGCCGCGGCGAGCACCAGGGCGACGCCGGTGGTGGCCGTGCCGCCGGGCGTGCGGTAGGGCCGGGGCAGGTCGGGCTCGCGGCGGCGCAGCACGATGTGGCTGACCATCATCAGCACGTAGGAGACCGTCGCGCCGAAGACGGCCATGTTGAGCAACATGGCCCCCTGCCCGGTCAGCGAGAGGACGAAGCCGATGGCCCCGGGCACCAGCAGGGCCAGCACCGGCGCCTTGCGGGAGTTGGTCACCGACAGCGCGCGGGGCAGGTAGCCGGCGCGGGAGAGCGCGAACGTCTGCCGGGAGTAGGCGTAGATGATCGAGAAGAAGCTGGCGACCAGCCCGACCAGCCCGGCGTAGTTGATCACCGTGGTGAGCCCGCTGGAGGCCCCGGCGACCTCGAGCGCCTCCACCGGCGGGTTGCCGCTGGCCGACATCGCCTCCGAGCCCCCGGCCCCGGCGGTGAACACCAGCATCAGCACGGCCAGGACCAGCAGCAGGCCCATCGCCGCGACGATGCCGCGCGGCATCGACCGGGCGGGGTCGCGGGCCTCCTCCGAGGCCAGCGGCACGCACTCCACGGCCAGGAAGAACCAGATGGCGAACGGGAAGGCCGCCCAGATGCCCATCAGGCCGAACGGCAGGAACTCCGAGGCGCCGGCGGCGTCGGTGGGCGCGATGTCGGTCAGGTTGGCGCCGTCGAAGGCGGGGATCGCGCCGACCAGGTAGAGCACCAGCCCGGCGACGGCGATGGCGGCGATCACCAGCATCACCTTGAGCGCCTCACCCACGCCGAGCAGGTGGATCCCGATGAAGAGGGCGTAGGCGGCGAGGTACACCCACCAGCCGTCGGTGATGCCGAACAGCCCGAGCGACTCCACGTAGGCGCCGATGAAGGTGGCGATCGCGGCCGGGGCGATCGCGTACTCGATCAGCACCGCCACCCCGGTCGCGTAGCCGCCCCACGGGCCCAGTGCCCGCCGGGCGAAGGTGTAGCCGCCACCGGCCGTCGGCAGCGCCGAGCCCAGCTCGGCCAGGCCGAAGACCATCGCCGATTACATGACCGCCATGAGGACGACGGCGATGAGCAGGCCGCCGAAGCCGCCCTCGGCCAGGCCGAAGTTCCAGCCGGCGTAGTCGCCGGAGATGACCGCGGCGACGCCGAGGCCGGCCAGCAGCACCCAGCCGGCGGTGCCCCCGCGCAGCTGCCGCTTCTGCAGGTAGCCGGCGTCGACCGTCTCCGCCTCCACCCCCCGGCCCGGTCCGTGCGCGGTGCGGGCGGTTGCGGGCTCGACGGTCATCTGCGGTCCTCCGACTCGGCACCGGCGTGGATCAGGTGCGGGACAGCGTGTTCCGCTCGCTGCCGCCGGTCAACGGGGTGCGACGTCTCGGAACACGGTGTTCACACCCGGCTCATCAGGCCCCCGGCCGGCTCGGACGACGGGGTGTCCGGGCAGCCCGGGCAGGCGGCCGGTGTCCAGGACGACGGCCCGCCTGCCTGACCTGGCGGGAACCGGCCGGCCGACCCCGGTCAGACCTCCAGCAGCTGCAGGTCGCGCACGTAGGTGCCCGTTCCGCTGCGTACCCGGGTCACCGCCGGGCGCACCGCCGCGCTCATCGGGCGCAGCACGACCGCGACCGGCCGCCGGCCGAACAGCACCGGCTGGGCCCAGCCCGCCGGCAGCGCCGGGCGGCGGATCTGCTCACCGTCGATGCCGAGCACCAGCACCGCGGCGAGCACCGCCATCAGCGCGACCGTGCCCAGCGCGGCGGGCAGCCCGGCGTGCTCGGCCAGGAAGCCGATGACCGGCGGGCCACCGAGCAGGCCGGTGTAGCCGACGGTGGTCGACAGCGCGACGCCCGAGGGCCCGCCGAGCGCCCCGGCGACGTTGGCCAGCCCGAGGCCGACCAGCACGAAACCGCCCAGCGCGACCGGGAGGGACGACGTGGTGACCGCGGCCAGCGCGCCGACCGCGGCGACCAGCGCGCCGCCGACCAGCAGCCGCCGCTCCCCCACGGCCAGCACCAGCCGCCCGCCGGCCAGGCGGCCGACGGCCATCGCCGAGGAGAAGCCGGCGTACCCGGCCGCCGCCAGCGCCGGGGCCGCGGCCAGCTGCTCGCGCAGGTGCAGCGCACCCCAGTCGCTGAGCGCGCCCTCGCCGTAGGCGGTGGCCCCGGCCACCGCACCCAGCAGCACCAGGACGCCGGTCGGGCGGGCGGCGCGGCCGGCCCCAGGGTCCGGGGCGAGCGGGTCGGCCGCGGCCTGGGTGGCGTCGGCAGCGGCCAGCACCGGTCCGGCCCAGGCCATGACGGCCAGCCCGAGGAGGGCGACCAGCGCCAGGTGCGGGCCCACCCCGACCGCGGCCGAGGCGAGCCCGCCGACCAGCGCGCCGAGCAGGCCCCCCGCGCTGAACGCGGCGTGCAGCCCCGACAGCAGCGGGCGGCCGGCGCGGGCCTCGGCCTGCACGCCGACGCTGTTGGCCGCGACGTTGACCGCGCCGGTGGCGGCCCCGAACACCAGGAGCGCGGCGCACAGCCCGGTCACCGACGTGGTCAGTCCGGGCAGCACCGCGCAGCCGCTGGCCGCCACACCGGCGAGCGCGGCCACCCGGCCGGTGCCGACGCGCCGGCACAGCACACCGGTGGCCTGCATGCAGGCCAGCGCGCCGAGGGACAGGCACAGCAGGGCGACGCCCAGCGCGGTGTGGCCGGCGCCGGTCGCCGCGCTGACGTCGGGCACGCGGGCCGCCCAGCTGCCGAAGACGAAGCCGTCCAGGCCGAAGAGCACGGCGACCGCGGCGCGCAGCCGCGCCAGCGAGGGCGGCGTCCGCGGGACCGTTCCGCGGGCACGGGAGGAGACAGAGATGACCATCGGGACCTTCACGGGAGGAGACGCGCGACACCGCGGTGCGGCGGGCGGGGGTCGGAGAGCACACGACCTCGGGCGCTGCACTCCACGGTGCCAGCCGAACGTGAGCGAGTCGTGTCCATCCGGTGTCAGGCGGGCGTGAGTGTGCGCACGTCGGCACCCCACCGGCATCCGCCGTTCCGCGCGCCCCGGCGGTTGCCGGGACGGTGCGGTGGGCACCGGTCACCGCATGACCGGGACCTTCACCCGCGGGTTGCTCGCCGGCGCCGCCGGCACCACCGCGCTCAACGCCGTCACCCACCTCGACATGGCCCTGCGCGGCCGGCCGGCCAGCACCGTGCCGCAGCAGACCGTCGACGCGCTCGCCGACGTCACCGGCCAGCAGGTACCGGGCAGGGGCGCCGTCCGGGAGGCCCGGCTGGGTGGGCTCGGGGCGCTGGCCGGGATCGTCAACGGCGTCGGTGTGGGCGTGCTGTCCAGCGTGGCTCGGTCGGCCGGCGTCCGGATGCCGTTCCCGGTGGGCACCGTGGTGAAGGGCGCCCTGTCGATGGCCGCCACCGACGCGCCGGTCGCCGCCCTCGGGGTCAGCGACCCGCGCGGCTGGTCCCGCCAGGACTGGCTCACCGACGCCGTCCCGCACCTGGCCTACGGCGCCACCGTGCAGGCGGTCGTGTCAGGTCTGCCGACCGCGGAGGAGCGGGTGCTGCCCCGGCAGAAGGCGCGCGCCGGCCTGGTCGCCCGCTCGCTGCTGCTCGGGGTCGCGGCCGGTGGCCGCAGCTCCCTGGGCCTGGCCGGCCCGACGCTCACCGCCGCGGACACCGGCGTGGCCAAGAAGCTCGCCTCGCTCACCTCCCTCGGCGGCGAGCTGTACGCGGACAAGCAGCCCGGTGTCCCCGACCGCACCAGCCCGGCCGCGCTGCCGGCCCGGCTGGCCAGCGGCGCCGGCGGCGCGGTGCTGCTCGCCCGCCGGCAGGGTGCCAACGCCGCGTGGCCGGTCGTGGCCGGCCTCGCGGGTTCCGCCGCCGGGTCCTTCGGTGGCCTCGGCTGGCGCCGCTGGGCGGACGGCCGGGTGCCCGACTGGCAGGCCGGGGTCATCGAGGACGGCGTCGCCCTGGTCCTGGCTCTCGCCGCGTGCCTGCCCGGCCGCCGGCGCTCCACCCGGGTGCGCACCGTCCGCCTCTTCGACTGACCTCTCGGGCCACCCGGTCGGGGCCGCTGCTCAGGCCCACGGGCCCGAGCAGCGGCTCGGGCCGATCGCCGGGCGCGCGACGTGGGCCGGCCGGCCGCAGCGGCAGCTCACGCCGCCCAGTCGGGGTCGCGGCCGGTGAGGCCGAGGGCCCGCTCGAACGCCGTCGAGCCGGCGGGCACCGTCACCTCGGGGCCGTACCAGCCGCCGTCCCGGCCCAGCTGCGCCAGCGGGGTCACCGCGGCGAGCGTCGCCTCGCCCAGCGGGGCCGGGACGTCGTAGTCCACGCCGACCGCCCGGGCGAGGTCCCAGCCGTGCAGCACGAACTCGGCGAGCATCAGCGGGCCGACCACCTCCGCCGGCATCGGCGCGGTGCCCATCAGCGTCTCGCCCTGCCATGCGGCCGGGTCGGACCAGGCATCGGCCGCGGTGTCCAGCTCCTCGGGGACGGCTGCGGCCCACTGCTCGGCCGGCAGGCCGTCCAGGAACGGCGCCGGGGTGAGGCTGTTCGGGTCGTGCTCCAGCGGCATGCCGGTCGCCGACCGCTGCGAGAGGACGGCCGCCCACGCCAGGTGGTCGATCAGGGCGCGGACGTCGAGGTCCCGGCAGGGCGTGGGGGCGGTCAGCTGCTCAGGGCGGACGGTGGTCAACACGGTGGACGCCAGGCCGGCGGCAGCACGCACCGCTGCGGGTGGGCGGAGGGTCTCGGTCACCCGCCCAGCGTGCCCTGCCGGGGACCGGGCGCCGAGCAGCGGTTCAGCGCGGCCGGGCGTCGAGGGCCTGCAACAGCCACCCGGGGCCGGCCACGGCCGCCCCGGCCGGGAGCCGGTCGCGCAACCCGCGGTCGGCGGTGACGACGAGGAGGTCGTCGTCCCCGTCGGCGAGGTCGGCGGCGGTCGCTGCGAGGGCGTCGTCCCCGCTGCCGGGCGCCCGGATCACCCGCAGGCCGGCGGGTGCGGGGACGTCCCGCGCCTGGCCCTCGACGACGGCGACCAGCGCGGTGACCGGGACCGGGCCGCCATCGAGGCCGGTCAGCTCGCGCCCGGGCAGGCCGGCGAGCTGGTCGAGCAGCCGGGAGGTGGCGCCTGCGCGGTCGCGCCACCAGCCGTCGGGCCGGGAGCCGACGGTGTTGGCGACGTCGACCAGGACGACGGTCATCGGCGCACCGGGGTCAGCGGCGGCGCGACGCGGTGAGCGCCGCCGTGCCGGCGGCGAACGCCAGGCCGACCACGGCCAGCCAGAACAGGCCCTTCACGACGAAGCCGATCACGCTGACCGCGATCCAGACGACGAACAGGACCAGCAGCAGGAGCAGGAAGGGGCGCACGGCTCGACCGTAGGCCCTCGCCGCTGCGTCAGCTGCCCTCGGACGCGCCCAGCCGCCAGTAGCCCATGAAGGCCACCGAGGTGCGCGGGACGCCGAGGTCGCGGACCAGCCGGCGGCGCAGCAGCTTGACCATCCCGGCTTCACCGGCGAGCCAGGCGTAGCAGCCGTCGGCACCGGCCGGGGGCACCTCCCAGAGGATACCGCCGTCGAGGTCGACGTCCTCGGGCTCCTGGCCGGGGGTGCGGGCGGCGATGCCGAGTTCGCAGAGCGCGGCGTGCACGGCCGGGCCCAGCGCCTCGCCGCGGGCGCGAGCGCCGCGCACCAGCCAGCGGACCTCGATGCCCGGCGCGACGTCGAGGTTGAGCACGTCGCCGGCCTCGGGCACCTCGAGCACGGCCATCGTCCGGCGACCGCCGGGCAGGGCCTCGAGGATCGCGCTGATCGCGGGCACGGCGGTCTCGTCACCGGCGAGGAACAGGGTGCCGTCGGCCGGCGGGGCCCACTCCACGCCCCAGGCGCGGCCACTGCCCGCGTGCGGCGGCAGTGGCCGGTCAGGGCCGAGGAGCACCATCGGGTCGCCGGGGACGGCGGCGGCCGCCCAGCTCGCGGCGGGCCCGGCGTGACCGTCGGCCACGCCGTGCAGCACCACGTCGACATCGATCTCACCGAGCTGCGGCCGAGCGGCCCGCACGGTGTAGGTGCGCAGGTGCGGGCGGCGGTCGTCGGGCAGGGCGCAGTACTCCTGGTACCAGCCGGGCCCGTCGGTGAGCAGGTCGGCGACGGGCGCGCCGTCACGGGAGAGCACCAGCTTGATCCGCTGGTCGGCGCCACCGACGCCGAAGCCGGTCAGCTCGGGCCCGCTGAGGGTCAGCCGCAGGAAGCTCGGGCTGATCCGCTCGACCCGGGCGACGGTGGTGCGGAAGAAGCGGTACTCGGGAGCGGCGACCGGCTGCTGGACCACCGGTTGCGGGTCGGCGGCGCCCTCGAGGACTGCCGTACCGGCCCGTGCGGTCACCGCCGTGGTCATCGCTGCTCCTGCGCTCGTCGAGACCGGCTCGTGCGCAACCGGACGTTGGTGAGGCTAGCCTAACCGGCCAGCCGAGGGGAACACCCTGACCTGAACTCGCAGCCCGACCCGCTCACTGCGCCCCCGGCCGCCGGCCGAGCGCCGTACAGATCGCGTCGACCACGGCGTCCGGTTCTTCGTGCTCCCAGAACCGCAGCACCCGCCAGCCCTGCGCGGCGAGGACGGCGTCGGTGCGCCGGTCGCGCCGCACGTTCGCCGCCAGCTTCTCCGCCCACCACGCCGCGTTGGCGTTCGGCTGGTGGCCGCAGCTCGGGCAGCTGTGCCAGAAGCAGCCATCGATGAAGACCACGAGGCGGCGCCCCTTCCAGACCAGGTCGCCGCGGGCCCGAGTCTCCCGACAGGGCCGCACGTCGACGCGGTAGCGCACGCCGCGCGCGTGCAGCCGGCGCCGCACGGCGAGCTCAGGCGCGGTGTCCCGGCGGCCCTGCCGGCGGAAGCGGGCCTGCACCGTCGCCGACGACGCAGCCGGCGCACTCCGCAGGTCGACGTCCCCAGCACCACCACTCCGCGCCTGGGCCTCCAGGAGGAGGTAGTCATGAGGTGGACGGCTGTGCGGCGTCGGGGGACCCACCGTCATGCGTCGGCGGGGACGCGGGTGTGCTCGGTGGCGATCTCGACCAGCCGGCACAGCCCGTTCACCAACCGGAGCTGCTCGGGGGTCTGCACCGGGGAGGTGAGCAACGCCGGGCTGCCGACCAGGTAGGCGACCGTCTTGGCCCGGGAGAGGGCGACGTTGAGCCGGTGCCGGTCGAGCAGGAAGTCCAGCCGCCGCGGCACGTGGGCACCGCTGGAGGCCGCCAGGCTGAAGACGGCGACAGCCGCCTCCCGGCCCTGGAACTTGTCGACCGTGCCGACCTCCACCTCACCCAGCCCCACGGCGCCCAGTGCGCTGCGAACCTGGTTGACCTGGGCGTTGTAGGGGGTCACCACCAGAACGTCGGCCGGGGTCATCACCCGCTCCCCCGCCTCCGTGCGCCAGCTGCGGCCGATCAGGTCGGCCACCAGCGCGGCGACGACCGCCGCCTCCTCCGTCGAGGCCGACCCGTTGCCCTCGTGCGCCACCGGGACCCAGCCGACCCCGGCCGGCGCCGACCAGCGGGCGGGCACGTCGAGCTCGTTGCCCGCGGTGACCGGGGCCGGTTGCAGCTCGCCGCGATAGGACAGCTCCGACACGACCCGGCACAGCGCCGGGGCCATCCGCCAGCTGCGGTCGAGGAACACGCCCCGGTCGGCGGTGAGCACCTCGGCATCACCCAGTACGTGCTGCAGCGCCGAGACGTCGGCGCCGTCGGGGTGGATGCCCCGGCCCGGCTGGCGCAGCTGCTGCGGGTCGCCGAGCAGCAGCAGGCTGGTCGCGGCCCGGCTGACCGCCAGGGTGTTGGCCAGGGAGAGCTGGCCGGCCTCGTCGACCACCAGCACGTCCAGCCGGCCGGCGAGCTCGGGGCGGGCGAACAGCCACGAGGTGCCGGCGACCAGGTCGACGTCGCCGCCGTCGAGCGCGTCGACGACGTGGGCGTTGGCGGTCACGCAGCGCACGTCGGCGTCCTGGCAGCGCTGCAGCTCGTCGGCCTTCTGCAGCGCCCGGATCGGGACCCCCGCCTCCCGCGCGGCCAGCATCACCGCGTCGAGCAGGTTGCCGATCACCTTGTGGCTGGAGGCGGTGACGCCGACGCGCTTGCCGGCCCGCACCAGGTCGACCACGGCGCGTGCCCCGGTGTACGTCTTCCCCGCCCCGGGCGGGCCCTGCACGGCGAGCACTCCCCCGTCGAGCACCCCGGCGAGCCGGCGAGCGGCGGCGGCGGACTCCTCGCCGGCCTCCCGCTGCGGCGCACCGTCGAGCAGCCGCGGCGGGCGCCGGAGCAGCAGGTCGCGGGCGGCGCGGAGCGGCCCCGGCGCGTCGATCCCGCTGCCGGCCACCTGCTCGCCGAGGTCGGCCAGCGCGGCCCGGAACAGCGCGTCGCTGGGTGGTGAGGTGGGCAGCAGGCCGCTCGGGTGCTCGAGCGAGGCGGCCGTGCCGCGGGCCAGCACCACCCAGCCGGCGGTCGCGTCGACGTCCACGACCGTGCTGGACAGCCGCCTGCCGTCGGCGCCGGGCAGCAGGTGCTCGTAGCGGGTGCCCGCGGACACCTTGGTCTCCTGCGGCGGGAACGTGTACCGCCAGTGCACCGACCGCCCCTGCGCCCCGACCAGCTGCGCCCCCTCCAGCGGACCGAGCGCGGCGGTCTCCCGCTCCAGCTCCTCGGCGGGCAGGTCGCGGAGCCGGAAGTACTCCCACCAGGCGGCGCGGGCCTCCCGGGCGTGCCAGCCCAGCTGCTGGGCCAGCAGCCAGGTCGCCTGCTGGTCGGGTGTGCGGCCCGCGTCGGGCAGCCCGGCGGTGAGCCGCTGCTCCAGCTCCTCGCGCAGCACCTGGGCCGCGGCGTTCTCCGCGGAGCCGTCGGGGTCGCCGTCCTCCGGGCGCCCCAGTCGGGCCCCGGAGGCCAGCAGCTCGGTGCGCCGGGCCTCCAGCCAGTCGCGCAGCTCCCGGGTCGAGACGCAGTCGTCGCGGTTGTATGCCTCGATCTGGTCGAGCAGCGCCTGGTCGCGGGTGGTGAGCCAGCGCTCGAAGGCGACGATGCTCTCGCCGGCGTCGGACACCCCGGCGGCGTGGGCCCGGGTGTGACCGCGGTAGTAGTCCTCCACCTGCTTGATCGAGTACGACTCCTTGCTCAGCCGCAGCCCCTGGCGCACCACCGCGTAGAGGTCGACGAGCACGTCGCCGCGCAGCAGCCGGTCGACCTCGGCCTCCCGGGTCTGCAGCCGGGCGGAGAGCGTCTTCAGCCGGGTGGGCTCGTAGGGCGCGTAGTGGTAGACGTGCATCGCCGGGTCGGCGGCGGAGGCGGCGGTCAGGTGGTCGACCAGCTGCTCGAACGCCGCGCGCTCGGCGGCCGACTGGTCGGTGGCGGCCGGGTCACACCCCCAGAAGGCGGTGAACTGCCCGGCGGTGTCTATCACGCCCCAGAGGTACTCCAGCCCGGCGTCGCCGGCGAACGGGTCGCCCTCGATGTCGAAGAACAGGTCACCGGCGCTCGGCGGGGGCAGCAGCTCGAACCCCCGCCCGGCCTCGCGGGGCAGGAACTCGTAGGACGGCGTGCCGGTGGCCCGCTCCGCCACCTGCAGCCGGGCCTGCTGGGTGAGCCGCTCGCGCGAGGACCGGCCGATCGGGTCGGGCAGCTCGTCGGGCAGCCGGGCGGCCAGCGCCGTGACGGTCGGGATGCCCGCCTCGACCAGGGCGGTCGCGTGGTCGCGACGCATGAAGGCGACCAGCGAGAGCGAGTCCTCCGCGCGCCAGCGCTCCGTGCACGTCTCCCGCCACGGGCAGACGCCGCAGTGCGCGTTCGGGTACGGCGGGGCGAGGTCGCCGTCGCCCAGCCGGTCGAGGAACCGGCTGCGGGCCGCCCGGGTGTAGGCCTCGGCGTCGGCGTACCGGAACACCAGCTCCTGCTGGTCGCCGGTGACCACGGTCAGCAGCTCGGGCGGCACGCCCTGCAGCCCGGCCAGCAGATCGCCGTAGAGGGCCATCTGCAGCAGCGCCGGCACCTTGATCCGCCGGGCCAGCTTGGTGTCCGCGACGTCGTACGCCCAGTCGCCGAGGTCGCTGGCCCGGTCGGTGCGCTTGAGCAGGAAGTCGGCGTGGCCGCGCCACCGCCCGTCGAAGAAGGTGGCCTGGTAGACCACGTCGGCGCCGGCCCGCATCGCGGCGAGCGTCTCGGCCTGGGCGCGGACCAGCCCGGCGGCGTCCTTGCCGGACGGCCCGGCGATCTCCACGACCGTGAGCCCGCGGTCGCGCAGCCGCTGGACGTGCCGCTCCTCGTGCGCCGTGCCGTGCGCGGCGACCAGCTCGGTCATCGGGTCGACCGCCGGTGGCCGGCTCCGTTCCCCTCGTGCCACCTCCACCGACAGCCGGGTGAGGTGTTCGCACTCCAGGAAGCCGGTCAGGTCGCTGGCGCTGACCACCAACGTGCCGTCGGACTGGTACACCGGTTCCTCCGTCCCGCCCTCCGGCGGAGGACCGGGGCCGACCGTACGGTCGGGGTACGACGATGCCGTCGCAGCACACCGGTTGCCGACACCCCGACAGGGGGCGACCGTTTGGGGCAGGAGACGTACCGGTAGGAATCGAGCGTGTCCGCGACGTTGCACTCGGTGGCCGCCGCCGCCGGGGTGAGCACCAGCACGGCCAGCCGTGCCCTGTCCGGACACCCCGCCGTGCTGCCCGCCACCCGGGCCCGGGTGGAGGCCGCCGCTGCGGCCCTGCAGTACCAGCCCAACCGGATGGCCAGCGCGCTGCGCACCCGCCGCACCGGTCTGCTCGGTCTGGTGGTCAACAACCTGCGGACGGCGACCTTCCACACCATCGCCGAGAGCCTGCAGGGCTGGGCCGCCGAGCAGGACTACCAGGTGCTGGTCTGCACCACCGGTGGCGACCCGGGCCGGGAGGCGGCGTTCCTGCAGACGGTGCGCCAGCACTCCTTCGACGGGGTGGTCGTGGCCGGCTCCGGCGCCAACACCGACCTGGTCAACACCCTGGTCCGGGAGGGCCGGGCGGTGGTGACGATGAACCGTGAGGTGCCCGGTTCGCTGGCCCCGTCGGTGATGTCGGCCTACGAGACGGCGGCCCGGCTGGCCACCGAGCACCTGCTGGGGCTCGGGCACACCCGGATCGCCGCCATCGAGGGCCCGCCGGAGATCACCTCCGGGCGGCTGCACCACGCCGGTTTCGCGGCCGCCATGGCCGCCGCCGGGGTGCCCGTGGTCGACGAGCTGGTGCACCGCGGCCCGTTCACCCCCGACTTCGGCCGCGAGGCCACCGGCGAGCTGCTCGCGCTGGCCGAGCAGCCGACGGCGTTGCTGGTGAGCAACCACGAGGCGTCCTTCGGTGCCGTCCCGGCGCTCGGGGACAGCGGGCTGCGGGTGCCCGACCAGATGTCGGTCATCTGCACCGAGGACGAGCCGTTCTACGAGTGGTGGTCCCCGGGGCTGACCACCGTGGACAACCGGGCGGAGCTGCTCGCCCGGCGCGCGGCGGCCCTCCTGCTGGCCCAGCTGACCGGCGAGACCGCTCAGCCACTGCGCCGGGCCGAGCTGGTCGAACCGGTGCTGGTGGCGCGCGGGTCGACCGCACCGCTGCGCTGACCGGCCCGCGCGAGCAGGACGGCGGCCAGCAGCGCCGCCCCCCAGAGGAGGAACCAGGCGTCCCAGAGGAGGACGTGCCACCGGAGCGCCCGCTCGTCGGCCACCGGGCCGAGGTCCAGCACACCGGCGAGCACCGCACTCCCGAGCAGCACGTTCGCCCCACCCCAGGCGGTGAGCAGCGCGCCGGCGACCAGGGCCAGCCACCGCAACGGCCGGTGGGGCCACCGCCGCACGGCCGGCCCGAGGGCGGCGCCCACCAGCTTGGCGACCACGACGACGACGCCCAGCAGCACGGCGGCCGCCGAGCGCTGCCGCGCCAGCTGCTCGACCGCGCCCCCCACGGTGTCCAGCAGGGCCGTGCCACCCGCCGTCCAGACGCACTGACCCCGGCAGAGGCAGTGCCGAGGACGGCGGCCGTCCAGGCGGCCGCCCGACCGGCCGCCTGCCACCGCGACGACCCGCCGGGGCGGGGAGGACGCGGACGCCGGCGAGCCACGAGCGGAGTGTGCCAGCGCCGCCCGGCTGCGAGGCACGTCCGCACCCCGGCACACCGCCCGGCGCGACGAGCCCCCCGCCGGGCAGTGCAGGTCAGCTCAGCCCAGCACCTCGGCGAGCTGCGGGGTGAAGCTGTCGAGCAGGTAGGGCAGGCTCAGCGCGCTGGCGAACTGGAGCGCGGCGTAGTCGTCGTCGGCGATGAAGAGCGACCGGCCCGCGGTGACGGTGGACAGGCCGGCGAGCACCGGGTCGCCCTCGATGCCGGCGCGCTCGGCCTCGGAGCCCACCTGGAAGACCAGCACGTCGGCGTCCAGCATCTGGGCCTGCTCGCGGCTGACCGTGCCGTAGAAGTCGCTCTGCGCCGCGGCGTCCAGCGCCGGGTCGACGATGAGGCCGAGGTCCAGGAAGAAGCGGGTGCGGGTGTCGTCGGAGGTGTGGAAGGGGTACTCGCCCTCGTACGCCGGGCCGGAGAGGGTGACCGTCTTCCCGGCGAACTCCGGGTGCGCGGCGGCGGCCTTCTCGACCTGGGCCTCGACGTCGGCGATCAGCTCCTCGGCGCGTTCGGGCTGCCCCAGCGCCTGCCCGGTGACCCGGGTCTGCTCCTGCCACGGGGTGCCGAACGCGATGTACTCCGCCGGCTGCACGACCACCGGGGCGATCTCCGACAGCGTGGCGTACTCGTCCTCGGTGAGGCCCGCGGTGACGGCCATGATCAGGTCGGGCTGCAGGGCGGCGATCTGCTCGGGGTCGACCTCGGCCCGGGGCAGGATCTCCGGGTCGGCGTCCCCGGCGGCCTCGTCGGCCCAGGGGAAGAAGACGTCGTCCTCGGGGCCGAAGGCGTACCGGACGGCGACGGGCACGACCCCGAACGCCAGGATCGCGTCCTGCTCGGTGTAGCCGAGTGAGACGACCCGCTCGGGCTCCTCGGGGATCTCGGTGGCCCCGTAGGCGTGCTCGATGGTGACCGGGAAGGTGGTCTCGGCGGCGGCGCCGGACGACGACGCGTCCGCGGAGGCGTCGTCGGAGCCGGGCGAGCAGCCGGTCAGGGCGGCCATCGCCACGGTGCCGAGGGCCAGGCTGGTGATCGAGGTGCGTCGCGCGATGGGCGAGCTGGTGCGGAACATGCGCACTTTCTACCTCAGGCAAGGCTTACCTAAGTAGCGGGTCCCGTCTCCGGCTCCGGACCAGCCCGACGAGGGCCGCTCAGACGACCCGCTCGAAGACCGCGGCCAGCCCCTGACCGCCACCGATGCACATCGTCTCCAGGCCGTACCGGGCCTCGCGCCGGCGCATCTCGTGGGCCAGGGTGGCCAGGATGCGTGCGCCGGTGGCGCCGACCGGATGGCCCAGCGAGATGCCCGAGCCGTTGACGTTGACCCGGTCGCGGTCGGCGCCGTCCAGGCCCCACTCCTGCAGGCAGGCCAGCACCTGGCTGGCGAAGGCCTCGTTGAGCTCGATGAGGTCCATGTCCGACAGCTTCAGGCCGGTCCTCTCCAGCACGGCGGCGGTGGCCGGCACCGGCCCCATGCCCATCGTCTCCGGCGGCACGCCGGCCACCGCCCAGCCGGCCAGGCGGACGAACGGCTCCCAGCCGCGGCGGTCGGCCTCGGCCCGGGTCGTGACGATGCACAGCGCGGCGCCGTCGTTCTGACCGGAGGCGTTCCCCGCGGTCACGGTGGCCTCGGGGTCGACCCGGCCCATCACCGGGCGGAGCTTCGCCAGGTCCTCCATCGTCGTGTCCGGGCGGGGGTGCTCGTCCTCGGTGACCAGGCGGGCCGCCGTCTTCCGGGTCGCCGGCACCTCGACCCCGACGATCTCGTCGGCGAACCGCCCCTCCCGGATCGCCGCCCCGGCGGCCTGCTGGGAGCGGAGTGCCCAGGCGTCCTGCTCGAGCCGGTCGATGCCGTGCTCGCGGCGCACGTTCTCCGCCGTCTCGAGCATGCCGCCGGGCACCGGGTGGTGGATGCCGCCGGCGGTCTCGCGGGCGCGGGCCAGCCGGTCGTGCAGCATCACGCCGTCGCCCTTGGCGCCGGTGCGCAGCCCCAGCGCGTAGTGCTCGACGTTGCTCATCGACTCCACGCCACCGGCGACCACGACCGTGCCCGAACCCGCCGCGACCTGCATCGCGGCGTAGATGACGGCCTGCAGGCCGGAGCCGCAGCGCCGGTCGATCTGCAGCCCGGGCACCCGCACGCCCAGCCCGGCGTCCAGCGCGGCGATCCGCCCGATCGCCGGGTTCTCCCCGCTCGGGCTGCAGTTGCCGAGGATGACGTCGTCGACCTCGCCCTCACCGAGGCCGGCGCGCTCGGCCAGGCTGCGCAGCGCGGAGGCGGCCAGCTCGTTGGCGGAGAGCCCGGCGAAGACCCCGCCGAAGCGGCCGACGGGGGTGCGGACCGGGGAGCAGATGACGACGTCGTCCATGCGCCCACTCTGCCAGCCCTCCCCCGGCCCGGCACGGCGTTCGGCAGGAACGCCGACGCCCCTCGCCCGGCGGACCGGGGAGGGGCGTCGTCGCAGGCGGGAGGTCAGTCGCGGGGCTTGGCCATCGCCTCGTGCGCGGAGCTCTTGAACGCGTCGGGCAGCACCTTGTTCGCCGCGCCCTGCACCTTGGTCATCAGCGAACCGGCGGTGAGCTTCTCCTCCCCGCTCATCATCGCCTCGAAGCCCTGGGCGGCGACCTGTGCCGGGTCGTCCTTGGGGCCCTTGCCCATGGCGGTGTCGTCGAGGTCGGCCCGGTTGAAGAAGTCGGTGTCGGTCGGGCCGGGCATCAGCGAGGTGACGGTGACCGCGGAGTCCTTGAGCTCCTGCTGCACCGCCTCGGTCAGCGACTGCACGAAGGACTTGGACGCGTTGTAGACGGGCTGGTAGGCGCCGGGCATCGTCGAGGCGATCGAGGAGGTCACCAGCACCCGGCCCTCGTTGCGGCCGGTCATCTCCACGAGGCAGAGCTTGAGCAACGCGGCGGTGGAGACCACGTTGAGCTGCATGATCTCCAGGTCGTCGGCCCAGTCGGTGTCGACGAAGGCGCCGCCGCGGCCCACGCCGGCGTTGAGCGCCGCGGCGTTCAGCGGCCGGCCGAGCCCCTGCACCCGGGTCCACAGCTGCTCGATGCCCTGGGGCGTGCGGAGGTCGGCCTGGACGGCGATCACCTCGGTGCCCTCGGCCCGCAGCCGCGCCGCGGCGGTGTCGATGGTCGGGTCCTCGGCGTCGATCACCAGGTCGAAGCCGTGCTGGGCGAACTGCTTGGCGAGCTCGAACCCGATCCCGCTGGAGGCGCCGGTGACGAGTGCGAGGGGCTTGGTGTCGGTCATGACCCGGCCGTACCCAGCCGTCCCGGTGTCGTCACGCGGATCGGCGGACTTCCGGGCCGGTCCCGACACCGGCCTCCCGGTCACCCGGACGTCGGGGGCCAGACTCGAGCACGTGACGGACGACGCGCTGATCTGCTCGGCCAAGGGCTGCCGGGCGCCGGCCACCTCCCGGTTGGTGTGGAACAACCCGAAGCTGCACACCCCGGACCGGGAGAAGGTCTGGACCGCCTGCGACGAGCACCGCGAGCAGCTCTCCCACCACCTGGCGATCCGGTCGTTCCTGCGCCGCGTCGAGCCCGTGGAGCAGGCCCGGTAGCTTCATCGGCGCACACGGGAGCCCGGGCGCGGGCTGAGAAGGCGGACGACCACCGCCGACCGTCCAACCTGATCCGGTTCATGCCGGCGGAGGGAGCTGCTCGATGCTCGCCGCACGTCTCCATGCCCCAGGCCGGCCGCTGGCCCTGGACGACGTCCCCGTCCCCAGCCCCGCGCCCGACGAGGTGCGGGTGCGGGTGCACGCCGCCGGTGTCTGCGGCACCGAACTGCACTTCACCGACGGGCTCTACGCGCCGTCCCGCACCCCGATGACGCTGGGCCACGAGGCCGCCGGCGTGGTCGAGGCCGTGGGCTCGGCGGTCACCGGCTGGGCCGAGGGCGATCGGGTCGCCGTCTACTACTACCTGTTCTGCGGCTCCTGCCGCTGGTGCCTGCGCGGCCGGCAGAACCTCTGCCTCACCCCGCGGGGCGTGCTGGCCTTCGCCGCGGACGGCGCCTTCGCCGAGCAGCTGGTCGTCCCGGCCCACTGCCTGGTCCGGCTGCCGGACGAGGTCTCCTTCGACGCTGCGGCCCCGCTCTGCTGTGCCGGCACCACCGCGGTGCACGCGCTGGCCGAGGCGGCGGTGGAGCCCGGCGAGGTCGTCCTGGTGCTGGGCAGCGGCGGTGTCGGGCTGGCCGCCGTGCAGGAGGCCCGGCGGCGTGGTGCCACCGTGATCGCGGTCAGCCGGGACGCCGCCCGGCGGGATGCTGCCCGTCGCTGCGGGGCCACTGCCGCGGTGCCACCGGGCGAGGCCGCCGACGCGGTCGCCCGGCTGTCGGGCGGGCAGGGCGCTGACGTGGTGGTCGAACTGGCCGGGGTGACCGCCACCCTCGAGCTGGCCACCGGCGTGCTGGGCCGGCGCGGCCGGCTGGTGCTGGTCGGCTACAGCGCCGACCAGCTCACCGTCAGCCCGCTGGCGCTGGTGGTCGCCGAGCAGCGGGTGCTGGCCAGCGTGGGCAACACGCTGGCCGAGCTGGAGCAGGCGGTGGGCCTGGCGGCAGCCGGTCAGCTGACCCCGCCGGTGGCCGCCACCCTGCCGCTGACCCAGGTCAACGAGGCCCTGGACCGGCTGCGGGCCGGCGAGGTGACCGGCCGGCTGGTGCTGCACCCCCAGGCCTGAGCCCGGCCGGGCGCCCGTGTGAGGATCGGCGCTCGTGCGACGACGCGGCAAGGACGCCCCCCTCCCCCGCGAGGTCGGCGTCCTCGCCATCGTCGCCTTCGTGGTCGCGCTCGGCTTCGGCGTCGTCGCCCCGGCCATCCCGCTGTTCGTCCGCGACTACGGCGTGGGCACCACCGCCGTCGGCTTCGCGGTCAGCGCCTTCGCCTTCTTCCGGTTCGTCTCGGCCTTCGGCGGTGGGTCGCTGGTGGAGCGGATCGGCGAGCGGGCGGTGCTCGCCGCCGGGCTGGCGATCGTCGCGGTGACCACCGGACTGGCCGGGCTGGCCGGCAACTTCCCGCTCTTCGTCACGCTGCGCGCCGCCGGTGGCATCGGCAGCGCTATGTTCACCGTCGCCGCGCTGTCGCTGCTGCTGCGCACCGCTCCCGCCCACCAGCGGGGCCGGGCAGCCGCCACCTACCAGGGCGGCTTCATCCTCGGTGGCATCGCCGGGCCCGCCGCCGGTGGCTTCCTGGCCGAGATCTCCCCGCGGGTGCCGTTCTTCGTCTACGCCGGGTTCCTGCTGGTGGCCGGCGCGGTCGCGCTGGTGCTGCTCCGGCCGGCCGCGCTCCCGCCCACCCCGGCCGCCACCGCACCGGGCGTCGACCAGGGCGGCGGGCCGGAGCCCTCCACCGCCGCCGTCCCGCCGCCCGGCACCGAGGCCGGCGGGCTGCGCCAGGCGCTGCGCTCCCGGGCCTACCTGGCGGCCCTGGTCGCCAACCTCGGCGTCGGGTGGGTGCTGTTCGGCGTGCGCAACTCGCTCGTGCCGCTGTACGTCACCGAGGAGCTGGGCAAGACCGTGGCCTGGGCCGGCGCCGGGCTGCTGGCCGGGTCGGTGGCCCAGGCGCTGGGCCTGCTGCGGGCCGGCCGGCTGTCGGACACCTGGGGACGGCGCCCGTCGCTGGTGCTCGGCACAGGTCTGGCCACCGCGTCGATCGCGGTGCTCGTGCTGCCGCCGTCCACCGCGGCGTTCCTGATCGCGATGGCCACCTTCGGGCTGGGCGCCTCGCTGCTGGCCAGCGTGCCCGCCGCGCTGGTCGGCGACGTGAGCCCGCGCCGTGGCGGCCGGATGGTCGCGGTGTTCCAGATGGTCGCCGACCTGGGTGCGGTCGTCGGGCCGCTGGTCGCCGGCTGGCTCACCGACGCCTTCTCCTTCCAGGTGGCGTTCGCGGTCAGCGCCGCCGTCCTCGGGCTCGGGTTGCTCGCCGCGCTGGCCATGCCGCGACAGGTCCGCCCGGTCTGACCGGTCGGCGGGACTTCCGCTGTTCACACATCCGGAGTTGGATGAGCGGGCCACCGGGGGCCCGCTCACCCGGGCGGACCACCCCGCGGCGGCGCTGACCGGAGGTGCTGTGCCTGCCCGACCCGTCCTGCTCACCGTCGACGACGACCGCGCCGTCAGCCGCGCCGTCGCCCGCGACCTCCGCCGCCGCTACGGCGAGGCGTTCCGGATCGTCCGGGCGGAGAGCGGCCCCGACGCGCTGGCGGTGCTGCGCGAGCTGACCGCGCGCGGCGAGACCACCGCCCTGCTGCTGGCCGACCACCGGATGCCCGGCATGACCGGGGTGGAGTTCCTGGAGCAGGCGATGGACCTGGCACCCACCGCCAAGCGGGTGCTGCTCACCGCCTACGCCGACACCGACGCCGCCATCCGGGCGATCAACGACGTCGACCTCGACCACTATCTGCTCAAGCCCTGGGACCCGCCGGAGGAGAAGCTCTACCCGGTCCTGGACGACCTGCTCGACCAGTGGAAGCGCACCGCCCGGCAGCCCTTCGACGGGCTCACCCTGCTCGGCCACCAGTGGTCGGCGGAGACCCAGGAGCTCAAGGAGTTCCTGGCCCGCAACCAGGTGCCCTACCGGCACCTGCAGGGCGAGGAGGCCGCCGCGATCCGCACCGCCGCCGAGCTCGGCGACGACGCGCTGCCGGCCTGCGTCTTCCCCGACGGCACGGTGCTCAGCCGGCCGAGCCTGCGCGACGTGGCCGAGAAGTGCGGGCTGTCGACGACGGCCGGCAGCCCGTTCTACGACGTCGTGGTCATCGGCGCCGGCCCCGCCGGGCTGGGCTCTGCGGTGTACGCCGGCAGCGAGGGGCTGCGCACCCTGCTGGTCGAGCGGACCGCCACCGGCGGTCAGGCCGGCACCAGCAGCCGGATCGAGAACTACCTCGGCTTCCCGCGCGGCGTCTCCGGTGCCGACTGGCCCGGCGGGCCCGCGACCAGGCGGTCAAGTTCGGCGTGGAGATCCTGACCACCGCCGAGGTCACCGAGATCGCGCCGGCCGGCGACGGCCGGGTGGTCCGGTTCGCCGACGGCTCGGAGGTCACCACTCACGCCGTCGTCCTGGCCACCGGCGTCCAGTGGACCCGGCTGCCGGCCCGCGGCGCCGAGGAGTTCGCCGGCCGCGGCGTCTTCTACGGCGCCGACCCGCACGAGGCGCTCAGCTGCACCGACCAGACCGTCTACATCGTCGGCGCGGCCAACTCCGCCGGCCAGGCCGCGCTGCACTTCGCCAAGTACGCCGGCAAGGTCGTGCTGCTGTGCCGCGGCACCGACATCCGCCGGGGCATGAGCGAGTACCTGGTCGCCCGGATCGAGGGGCACCCGGTGATCGAGGTGCGCACCTGCACGACCGTCGAGGCCGTCGAGGGCGATGACCACCTCGAGCGGCTGGTGCTGGCCGACGCGGCCAGCGGCAGCTCGGAGACCGTCGAGGCCAGCCGGCTGTTCGTGTTCATCGGCGCCCGGCCGATCACCGACTGGCTGGGCGAGGCCTACGCCCGCGACGACCACGGCTTCCTGCGCACCGGCCCGGCGCTGCTGGACGCCGAGGGCCGCCCGCCCGCGGGCTGGCCGCTGCCCCGGGCGCCCTACCACCTGGAGTGCTCGGTGCCCGGGGTGTTCGTGGCCGGCGACGTCCGGTCGGAGTCGGTCAAGCGCGTGGCCTCCGCCGTCGGTGAGGGCGCGATGGCCGTGAGCCTGGTGCACCGCTACCTGGAGGCGATCTGAGATGGCCGTCGACCTCGACGAGCTGCGCAGCCTGTTCCTGTTCGAGTCGCTCGACGACGAGGCGCTGCACTGGCTCTCCGGCCGCAGCGACGTGCGCGTGTACGACGCCGACACGGTCGTCTTCGCCGAGGGCGAGCCGGCCGAGGCGCTGTACATGCTGCTGGAGGGCGAGCTGCTGCTGACCAAGCACGGCGGCGGCGAGGACGTCGTCATCAACCGGACGGCGCACCGCGGGGCGTACTCCGGCGCCGTCCGGGCCTTCGCCAGCGGACCGCCGGAGGTGTACCAGACGACGCTGCGCAGCACGCTGCCCAGCCGGTTCCTCCGGCTGCCGGCCGGGGACTTCGCCACGCTGGTGGTCCAGCAGTGCCCGATGGCGGTGCACCTGCTCGACGGCATCTACGAGGGCGTGCGGGCCACCGAGTCGGCGATCCGCCAGCGCGAGCACCTCGCCCAGCTCGGCGTCCTGTCGGCGAACCTGGCCCACGAGCTGAACAACCCCGCGGCCGCGGCCGTGCGGGCGACCGAGCAGCTGCGCAGCCGCGTCGCCGGGATGCGGACCAAGCTGCGGCTGCTGGCCGGCAAGGGGCTCTCCCCGGAGCTGGTCGCCCGGCTGATCGAGACCCAGGAGGTCGCGGTCGAGCGGGCGCTGAAGCCCCGGCCGGACCTCACCGCCCTGGAGGAGAGCGACCTGGAGGACTCCATCGCCGACCGGCTGGAGGAGCTCGGCGTCGGCCACGCCTACGACCTGGCCCCGGTGTTCGCCGCGGCCGGCATGGACGCCCACTGGGTGGACGACGTGGTGGAGCGGGTCGACTCCGGGCTGGAGTGGGACGCGGCCTTCGGCTGGCTCCGCTACACGCTGGAGACCGAGGCGCTGATGAGCGAGATCGAGGAGGCCAGCACCCGGATCTCCTCGCTGGTCGGCGCGGTGAAGCAGTACTCGCACCTGGACCAGGCCCAGCACTCCGACGTCGAGCTCAAGCCCGGCCTGGAGAGCACCCTGGTGATGCTGGCCCGCAAGCTCACCGGCATCGAGGTGCGCCGCGAGTACGCCGCGGACCTGCCGAAGGTGCCCGGCTACCCGGCCGAGCTGAACCAGGTCTGGACGAACCTGATCGACAACGCGGCCGACGCGCTCGCCGGGCACGGGGTGCTGACGCTGCGCACCCGGGCCGACGACGCCGCGGTGTACGTCGAGGTCACCGACGACGGGCCGGGTGTGCCCGAGTCGGTGCGCGAGCACCTGTTCGAGCCGTTCGTCACCACCAAGCCGGCCGGCGAGGGCAGCGGCCTGGGCCTGGAGAACGCCAAGCGGATCGTCGAACGCCGGCACGGCGGCTCGCTGACCTACACCACCGGCCCGGAGGGGACGACGTTCTGCGTGCGGCTGCCCCGGGCCATCGCCTCCTGACCGGGGACGTCGATGAGCTGGCGGGTCGAGGGCGGCGCCGTCTGCCCGCACGCCGCGGGGCTGCCCGCCGCGCCCGGGCCGGCGGCGGCCTGCGCCGACTGCCTGCGGGTCGGTGGGCAGTGGGTGCACCTGCGCCGCTGCCTCAGCTGCGACCACGTGGCCTGCTGCGACTCCTCGCCGCACCGGCACGCCACCGCGCACGCCGCCGCGACCGGTCACCCGGTGTTCGCCTCCGCCGAACCGCGCGAGCACTGGGTGAGGTGGTCGGTGTGCATCACCACCCGGTGCGCGGCCTGGATCCGGGCCTGGATCTGCACCTGCCACTGGTCGGGGACGGTCTGCTCGCGGGCGCCGATCAGCTCCAGCAGGGCCTGCGGTGACGCGGCCGAGGTGAGCACCTCGCGGTAGGAGCCGTGGTCGGGGAAGCCGTCCTCGCAGGCGGCCGCGCAGACGATCAGCCCGCCGGGCCTGGTCACCTGCGCCGCCGCGGACATGCCCTTCACCGACTGGTAGAGGTTCTGGTCCAGCGGGAAGCCCGACCCGGTGGTGACGACCACGTCGAAGGGTGCGTCCACCGGGGCCATCGCCACCTCGCGGGCCCGCTCGATCGCGACCGCGTGCATGTCCAGGGTGTCGCCGCCGAACGCGGCGATGACCTCCTGCCGGGTGTTGAGCACGACGTCGAAGGAGTACGTCACGTCGGTGCCGGCGGTGATCGCCCGGACGTCGTCGTGCACCGGGTTGCCCTGGGTGACGCCCCACGTCGCCCGAGGGTCGCCGATCCGCTTCGCGTCGTGCAGCACCAGCACGGTGTCCAGGGCGGCCAGCCCGGGGGCGACCATCTTCGGGCCACCGGAGAAGCCGGCGAAGAAGTGCGGCTCGACGAAACCGGTGGTGATCCGGACGTCGGCGTCCACCCACTGCTCGTTCAGCCACACCGGCACCCCGTCGCCGAAGGTGCCCATCCAGCGGTGCGTGTCGCCCGCCCGGGAGTCGTGGTTGACGATCCGCACGCTGTCGACGACCTCGTCGCCGAACATGGCCCGCAGCTCGGCGTCCGTGTTGGCCCGGTGGGTGCCGGTGGCGACCAGGACGACGACGTCCTCCAGCCGCACGATGCCGTCGAGCTCCTCGAGCACCGCCGGGATCATCAGGTGCCGGGGCTGGGCGCGGGTGCCGTCGCACGCCGAGATCGCCACCGTCTGCCCGGGCCGCACCCGCTCCCGCAGCGGCGCACCGCCCACCGGCTCGCGCAGTGCTCGGCGGAGCTCGGCGGGGACGTCGGGGGCGGCCGCGTGCTCGACCGGGGTGATCACCGCTGCGTCGTCCGGCAGCTCGACGGTCAGTCCTGCGCGCCCGTAGGCGAGCCTCACCTGTTGCACGTCGGCCTCCTCGCCGTCGACTTGCCCCATGAGACCACTGCCACCCGACAACGGCCTGGCCGAGCGGCCGCGGCTCCACCGTCAGGCCGGTGGAGCCGCGGCCGCCTCCGCAGGGCGGCGAGGTGCCGTCCTCAGCCGCCGACCAGGGGTGCCGGGTGGCCGGCCACCGACGGTGGCGGGCGCATGGCGGTGGCGCCGCCGTCGATGGTGAAGGTGGCGCCGGTGACGTAGCTCGACGCCGGGGAGGCCAGGAACAGCGCCAGCCCCTGCAGCTCCGCGGGCTCGCCGAGCCGGCCGATCAGCGTGGTGGCGGCGAACTGCTCGGCCACCCCGGGCTCCCGGATCCGGCCGCCGGCGATCTCGGTGCGGAACGAGCCGGGGGCGATCGCGTTGACCAGGATGCCGCGCCGACCGAGGTCGGCCGCGGCCTGGTGCACCAGCGCGATCACCGCTGCCTTGGACGCGGCGTAGGCGTAGCCGACCATCGGGTCGCCGCCCAGGCCGGCCACCGACGAGGTGACCACCACCCGGCCGCGGCCGTCGGTGGCCACGTGCCGGGCGGCGGCCTGCAGGGTGGCGAACACCCCGCCCAGGTTGACGTCGAGCACCCGGTCGAAGCGTGCGCGGTCGACGGCGGTCAGCTGCCCGACCTCCGTCGTCGGCCCGGGACCGGCGGAGATGCCGGCGTTGGCGAAAACGACGTGCAGCCCGCCGTGCGCCTCCGCCGCCTCGCGGAGCAGGTCGTCGACGGCTGCCGGGTCGGCGACGTCGACCACTTGGCTGCGCACCGTCGTCCCGCGCCCAGCCAGCTCGGCGGTGACGCGGTCCAGCCGCTCGGCGTCCCGGTCGGCGAGGGTCACCTCGGCGCCGGCGCAGGCGAGCACCTCGGCGATGGCCAGGCCCAGGCCGCTGGCGGCCCCGGTGACCACCGCCCCCAGCCCGCGGACGTCGAAGAGCCGGTCGAGGACGGCGGTGCGCGGGTCGGTCACTCAGACCACCTGGACCGTCATCGAGCCGATCCGGCTGATGCTCATCTCGAGCTTCTCCCCCGCCGTGATCGGACCGACCCCGGGTGGCGCACCGGTGAACAGCACGTCGCCGGGGTTCAAGGTCATGATCGTCGAGGCGTAGGCGACGATCTGCGGCACCGGCGTGACCAGGTCGGCCGTGGTGACCGACTGGCGCACGTCGCCGCCGGAGGTCAGCAGGATGTCCAGGTCGCCGCCGTCGCCGGCCTCGTCACGGGTCACGATCCACGGCCCCAGCGGGCTGAAGGAGTCGTAGGACTTCCGCTTGGAGCGGTCGGCGGCCGACCGCACGGTGATGTCCAGACCCGCGGTGAAGCCGAGCACGGCGTCCATCGCCCGCTCCAGCGGGATGTCGCGGCCGCCGCTGCCGATGACGATGACCAGCTCCGACTCGTGGTGCACCTCGTGCCCGGCGGCCACGACCTCCGGCGGCAGGACGATGTCGGCACCCGGCCCGACGATCGACGACGGCGCCTTGAGGAAGACGTCGAACTGCATCATCCAGGGCTCGACCTTGCCCAGCGTGCGCTCCTGGACGCCGTGCATCTCCTCGACGTGCGCGCCGTAGTTGCTCGCCGCGGCCACGATCTTCGACGGCGCGAGCACCGGTGCGCGCAGCACCACCTCGCTCACCGGGCGCGGCGTGCCGGCGGCGGCCGCCGCCTCCAGCGCGGGCCGCACCGCGTCCAGGTCGCGGCACAGCGCCCGCCACCAGCCGGCGGTCAGCGGGTCGGGGTCGTGCGGCCAGGGCAGCGCGCCGGTGACGTCGACGACCGAGTCGCCGTCCGGGCCGGTGGTGACGACGCCGAGGCGGGCCGCGCCGTCGGCGGAGTCGAACAGGGCCAGCTTCATCGTGGGCTCCTCGGGCTCAGCGGGCGGTGAAGGTACGGGTGACGGCCTGCGGCTCGGCGAGCACCTCGGTGCGCGCGATGCCCAGCGCCCGGAGCACCGGCTCGTCGGAGACGACGAACAGGTCCGCCTGCTCGTCGGCGGCGTGCTCCACCGCCGCCCAGGACGGGACGACGAACATGTCGCCGGGGCCCCAGCCGAACCGCTGGCCGTCGATGACGCTGGAGCCGGTGCCGGTGAAGACGACGTAGATCGCGTTGCCCGCGCGGCGGACCGGAGCCGAGCTGCGGCCGGCACGCACCCGGTGCACCGCGCACGCCATCGTCGGCAGCACGCTGGCTCCGGTCTCCGGGTCGACGTACTCGACCGCCAGCAGCGGCTCGTCGGAGGCCGCGGCCAGCCGGTCGAGCTCGGCGCTCGTGTCGGCCCACCGGTAGTTGAGCAGCCGGGAGTGCCGCGGGCTCAGCTGCTCGGTGACCGCGCCGGCGACGTAGCGGGTGCCACCGGCATGCCGGCGCTCGGAGACGTTGTGCTCCGCCGGCTCGGGCTGGGACTCCCCCGGGCCCGGGTACTCCTCGAAGAAGACGCCGTCCAGCGCCGCCACCATCGGCAGGTCCAGGCCGTCGAACCAGAACATCTCGCCGTCGACGGCGCTGGTGTGGTCGTGCCAGTTCATCGAGGGGGTGAGCACCAGGTCGCCGGGGCGCATGTCGCAGGCGTCGCCGTCGACCGTCGTCCAGACCCCCTCGCCCTCGAGCACGAAGCGGATGGCGCCGGGGGTGTGCCGGTGCGCCGGGGCGACCTCCCGCGGCCCGAGGCACTGCAGCGCGCCCCAGAGCGTGCCGACGGCGTACGGCCGGCCGCCCAGCCCGGGGTTCTGCAGGCTGAGCACCCGCCGCTCGCCGCCGCGCTCGACCGGCACCAGCTCGATGGCCCGGCGGGCCAGCGGCTTCATGGTCGCCGCCGACCACAGCCACGGGACGGCGGCCGGCCGCGGCGTCGGCGTGAGCAGCTGCTCGGTGATCGTCCACAGCGGGCGGAGGTCGACCGCGGCCAGGTCGCGGTACAGCTCCTGCAGGTCCGCCTCGTCGCCGAACTCCTGCGCCGGTGCGGCATGGGTGTCGATGCTCATGGTGAGAACTCCTTCGGTCTCGGGTCGGGCAGCGAGGACGCAGCGGTCACTTCAGCGAGAAGTGCACCCACCGCTTGCCGTCGGCGAGGCCGGCCAGTTCCCGGCCGGCGGACTGCATGATCATCGGCGAGGAGGAGATGTGCTGGGTCCCGCCGTGGACGTCGCGGAACAGCCGCTGGATGGTGCCCGAGCGCAGCGCGCCGGTACCGCCGGACCTGTAGACGAACTCCGCGATCGCGTGCGTGCTCCAGGTGGCGTTGTTCAGCGCGACCCGGTTGAGCGTCTCCAGCCGCAACGGGACGGCGTCGCCGGCGGCCAGCACCGCCTCGATCTCCTCCCAGACCTCGTAGAGCAGGGCCTGGGCGGCGCGCAGCCGGACCTCGGCCGCGGCGTACTGCTCGGCGAAGCTGTCGCTGCTGGCCTGCCCACCGGGCTGCCCGGCCTTGGCGCGCACCACCGCGGCGAGCTCGTCGAGCAGCCGGCGGCCCACCCCCAGCGCCCAGGCGCCGTGGTTGAGGCTGGCGAAGTTGCCGATGCCGATCCGGTAGAGGTCGCCGCCGGTCACCGGCTCGGTGCTCAGGCTCGGGTAGCTGTGGTCCGCCGGCACGAAGACGTCGGTGAGCGTGTAGTCGATGCTGCCGGTGCCGCGCAGCCCCAGCACGTCCCAGTTCTCGATGAAGGTGACCTGCTCGACCGGGACGATGAAGAAGCGGGACTCCCCGGTGACCGTGTCCGCCGCGGCGGTGTGCAGGTGGGTGGCGTGCTTGATGCCCGAGGCGAAGGCCCACTGCCCGCTGACCAGGTGCCCGCCGTCCACCGGCACCGCCCGCCCGGGGCGGGTGCCCTGCCCGGCGATGCCCAGCCGGGGCGTGGCGAACAGCTCCTCGGCGGCGTCCCGGCCGAAGAAGGCGCCGGCCAGGCCGGTGGCCAGCCCCAGCGCCATGGTCACCCAGCCGGTCGAGGGGTCGGCGTAGGAGAGCGTGCGGAACAGGTCCATCGACTGTCGCGGGGTCATCTCCGCCCCGCCGAGCTCACGCGGGGTGAAGACCGAGATGGCGCCGCTGGCGTACAGCGCCTCGACGACCGGCTCGGCGATCCGCCCGGCCCGGTCGTTCTCCGGCCCGGAGGCGTCGACCAGGTCGTGCAGTGCTGCCGCGTCGCGCAGGACCGCGCCGGCGTCGAACCCCGTGACCGAGGTCGTCCGGTCCACTTCTACGGTCGTCATGCTCAGCTCCTACGTCATCGTGGGAAACGCACGGCTGCGCCGCGGTCTCCTCGAACCTAGGTGATCCACGACGCATTCTCGATGGCCGAGTGATGAGCAGGAGTGCGGCCGTCATAACTCCCGGGAATGAGCACGTGCGCCATTCCTGCGCCGAGCACGAAACGGCATCACAGGAAATAAAGCGGCATTGGAGGGAACGCGGTCGGTTGCCGTAGACAGAGGAGGACAGAACGGCACGCCCGTGCTGCGCACGTGCCGATCGGACGACGACGACGTCGCGAGGAGAGGACCACCCGGATGACGATCGAGGCCGCCCCGCCGGCGCCCCTCCTGCCCGCGCCCGACCCGCTGGCCTTCCGCGCCGTCTGCGGCACCTTCGCCACCGGGGTGACCGTCGTGACCAGCTCCGGGCCCGACGGACCCCAGGGCGGCACGGTCAACTCGTTCACCTCGTTGTCGGCCGAGCCGCCGCAGGTGATCGTGTGCCTGGCCCGGCAGTCGCGGACCTGGCAGGCGATCGAGGCCGCGGGCAGCTTCGCGGTGAACATCCTCGCCGCCGACCAGCAGGCCGTCGCCCGGCTGTTCGCCTCCCGCGAGCCGGACAAGATGGCCCACGTCGACTGGGCACCGGGCGTGAACGGCGACCCGGTGCTGGCCGGTGCGGCGGGCTCCATCGAGTGCACGCTGTCCGCGGCGCTCGAGCAGGCGACGCACATGCTGCTGATCGGCTCGGTCACCGCAGCCACGCACCGGCACGACGCCGACCCGCTGATCTTCTTCCGCAGCACGATGCACGAGGGGCTGGGCCGCGACGAGGCCCCCCGCGGACTGCCGCGGCCGGCATGAGGGCCCTGCGCTGGGCGGGCCCGGACGCGATGACCGCCGCTGACGCCGACGAGCCGGTCGCCGGCCCGGGGCAGGCGGTCGTCACGGTGCACCGGGCCGGCATCTGCGGCTCCGACGTCTCCGCCTACCGCGGGCGGATGGGGATCGCCCGGCCCGGGGACGTGCGCGGGCACGAGTTCTCCGGCGTGGTCGCCGCGGTCGGCGCGGCCACGGACGCGGGCTGGGTCGGCTGCCGGGTGACCGTCAACTCGCAGGTGACCTGTGGCGACTGCTGGGCCTGCCGCAGCGACCGGGACAACCTGTGCCCGCACCTGGAGATCATCGGCGTGCACCGGCCCGGGGCGTTCGCCGAACGGGTCGCGGTGCCCGTGCGCAACCTCGTGGCCCTGGGCGACGGGGTGAGCGACGAGCTCGCGGCGACCGCCGAGCCGCTGGCCCAGGCCTGCCACGACGTCCAGCTGGCCCTGCCCGCCCGGCCACGGGCCGCCCTGGTCATCGGCGCCGGCTCGGTCGGCGGGCTGCTGGTGCAGGCGGCCCGGCTCTCGGGCATCCCGGAGATCACCGTGGTCGAGCCGCACGCCCGGCGCCGGGCGGCCGCGGGCGATGCCGGCGCCGACGTCACCGTCGAGTCGACGGCGGAGGCGGCCACCCTCGCCGCCCGGCGGGCCGAAGGCGGCTTCGACGTGGTGTTCGACGTCGTGGGCACCGCCGCGACCCGCACCGCCGGCGTGCAGCTGGCCCGGGCAGGCGGCCAGGTGGTGATGGTCGGGCTGCACACCGACGTCACCGAGCTGCCCTGGTTCTCCGTCATCCGCCGGGAGGTCTCGATCGTCGGGGCCAACTGCTTCGACCGGGCCGACTTCGGCCGGGCGGTCGGCTGGCTGCAGGACGGATCGATCCGGCCGCCGGAGTCGGTGCGCCTGGTGACCATCGACGAGGGGCCGGCGGCCTTCGCCGAGCTGGCCGAGGGCCGGGCGCCGGCGGCGAAGACCTTCGTCGCGCCGGCCGGCTGAGGGCCCGTCGGGCCGGTGGGCGGCGCCCCACCCACCGGCCCGACGGTCAGACGTGGTCGTACAGCGGTGAGCGGACGTCCCGGCTGATGTGGCAGTCCAGGAACAGCGGCCCGGCCGCGGGGTCCCAGCCGCGCAGCGCCGGCGCCAGCCCGGCCACCTCCTCGACCAGCGCGGCCTGGGCACCCATGCCCCGCGCGGCGGCGGCCAGGTCGGCGTAGCCGAAGACCGCCTGCGCCGGCGGCACCGACCAGTCCGCCATGTGCGCCAGCTCCGAGCCCGCGGCCCCGTCGTTCATGCAGACCACCACCAGCGGCAGGCGCTCGCGCACGGCCGTCTCGAGGTCGCCCATGGTCAGGTAGAAGCCGCAGTCGCCGATGAACAGCACCGCCTGCACGTCGGGCTCGGCCAGCGCGCCGGCCGCGCTGGCGGCGAGCGTGCTGCCGACGGCACCGAACTCGGGCAGCCAGACCAGCGAGCCTGGCCGGTCGTGGGTCATGTGCATGATCGGGAAGCCCCCGAAGTGCCCGTTGTCGACGTACACCCGGCGCGGGCGTGGGAGCAGCCGGTCCAGCTCGGCAGACACCGCCCGGGGGTCCATCCGGCCGGGTGCGGAGACGTCGGCGAACCCGGCCGGTGCCGGGGCGACGACCCGCGCCCGCTCCGTGCCGGCGAGCCCCTCGGCCAGCCGCTCGACCACCACCCGGGCGTCGCCGCGCACCGCCACCGTCGGCGGGTCGAACGCGGTGAAGGCGGCGGGGTCGGTGTCGACGTGCACCACCGTGCGGCCGGTGACGAACTGCGACCGGCGGGTGTGGAAGAAGTTCAGCGACGTGCCCACCGCGACCAGGCAGTCCGAGGCGTGCACCACCGCGGCGGCCTCCGGGGTGGAGAACCCGCCGAGGATGCCCAGGTCGGCGGGGTCGCCGTCGAACAGGCCCAGCGCGCGCACCGTGGTGGCCAGGTGCGCGCCGGTCAGCCCGGCCAGCCGGCGCAGCGCCGGCCCGGCGCCGGACTCCGCCGCACCGCGGCCGGCCACCAGCACCGGACGGCGGGACGACGCCAGCGCCGCGACTGCCGCGGCCACCGCCGCGTCGTCCGGCTCGGGGGCCGGGAGGCGGGCCGGGGCGGGGACCGCCGGCGGGTCGCCGGCGGGCAGCAGGTCGATGCCGACCGGCACCACGAACACGACGACCCGGGACTCCTCGACCGCGCGCCGGTGGGCGGTGACCAGGTCCGCGGCCGCGGTCTCCGCGCGGGCACGCACCACCAGCAGGCCGAGCGGATCGAGCAGCAGCGCCGGGTCCAGGCCCTGCACGCCGCCGGCGAACGGCGACTCCCGGGCCGACAGCCCCGAGGAGTCGGAGGTGAGCAGCACGACCGGTGAGTGCGCCCGGTCGGCGGTGAGCAGGGCGGTGAGCGTGTTGGTGAACCCCGGCCCCTGGGTGACGGTGCACCAGCCGACCCGGCCGGTGACCCGGGCCCACCCGTCGGCGGCCCCCACCGCGCCGTTCTCGTGCCGCAGGTGGTGCACCGCGACCCCGTGCCCGGTCGCCAGGTGGTGCACCAGCCGCAGGTTGCCCGCGCCCATCAGCGTGAACAGGTCCGTCGTCCCCAGCGCCGCCATGGTGGCGGCCAGCTGCTCGACCACCGTGGTGGTCTGCGCGGGGGCCTGCCCGGTCGTCGTCCCGGCCGTCACGTCAGTGCGGCATGACGAGGGAGAGCAGGTGCTTGCGCAGCTCCAGGAACTGCTCGCTGGAGCGGGTGGCGACCTGGTCGCGCTCCCGGCCCAGCGGGACGTCGACGATCTCGCGGACCCTGCTCGGCGAGCCGGAGAGCACGACGATCCGGTCGGAGAGGTAGATCGCCTCGTCGATGTCGTGGGTGACCAGGACGACGGTGATGCCCGCCTCCTCGCGGACCTTGAGGATCAGGTCCTCCAGGTCGAAGCGGGTCTGCGCGTCGACCGAGGCGAACGGCTCGTCCATCAGCAGCAGGTCGGGCTGGTAGGACAGCGTGCGGGCGATCGCCACCCGCTGCTGCATGCCGCCGGACAGCTGCCAGGGGTACTGCCCCTCGACGTGCCCCAGGCCCACCTCGGTGAGCACCTCGCTGACCCGCCGCCGCCGTTCCTCCTTGCCCACCCCGCGGGCCTTGAGCGGCAGGGCGATGTTGCTGCCGTTGGTGAACCACGGGAACAGCGAGCGGCCGTAGTCCTGGAACACCACGCCCAGCTGATCGGGCACACCGGCCAGCCGGGTGCCCTCGAACTCCACGCTCCCCCGGCTGGGCGCCGAGAGCCCGGAGATGCAGCGCAGCAGCGTCGTCTTGCCGGCGCCGCTGGGCCCGACGATGCAGACGAACTCGCCCTTGGCGACGCTGAACGTGACGTCGTCGATGGCCATCCGCTCGTCCGGCCGGCCGGCGTTGAACACCTTGCGCAGGCCGGCGACGTCGAGGACGGCGGAGCCGCCGGGGGTCGGGCCGGCCGCGTGTGCACCGAGGGTCTGGGTCATGCCGTGTCTCCGATTCCGTGCCGGGGAGGTGCAGGGGGGTGCGGGAGTGGCCGTCAGGCCTTGTCGGTGCCGACGGCGCGGGAGCCGTGGTACCAGCGCAGCAGCCGGTGTTCGGCGAAGACGAACAGGTAGTTGAGCAGCGTGCCCAGCACGGAGAGGACGACGATCCCGCCCCACATCGTGACGATGGCGAAGACGGTCTGGGCCTGGAGGATGAAGTACCCGATGCCCTCGGAGGCGGCGATCATCTCGCTGACCACCATCAGGATGATCGAGACCTGCAGACTGGCCCGCAGGCCGGCGGCGATCTGCGGCGAGGCCCCCGGCAGCACCACCGTGGTGACGGTGCGCAGCGAGCTGAACCGCATCGCCCGCGCGGTGTCGAACTTGACCTGGTCGATGCCCCGCATGCCGTCGAGGGTGTTCAGCAGCGCCGGCCAGGTGGCACCGAAGGCGATCAGCGCGATCTGCCGCGCCTCGCCCAGCCCGAACAGCGCGATCATCGCCGGCAGCAGCGCCGGGGCGGGGAGCACGTAGAGGAAGTAGACGACCGGGTTGGCGCCCTTGCGCAGCACCGGCAGCCGCCACAGCAGCGCGCCGCCGAGCACGCCGATCAGCGAGCCCCCGACGAAGCCGGCCGCGAGGTTGCGGAGGCTGGGCAGCAGCTGCTGCTTGGCGTCGCCGACCACCCACTCGTCCCAGACCGACTGCAGGATCTGCTGCAGCGGCGGGAAGTACGGCGAGGTGCTGTTCGCGGACAGGAACCACCACCCGACCAGCAGGACGACGGGCAGCCACAGCGCCAGCAGCACGTTGCGTCCGCGGGCCCGGGCCCGCCCCGGCCGGCGTCCGCCGGGGGTGGCCGTCACCTGGGTGCTGGGCACGTCGGTCACCGGGACCGCGGCGCCCACCGCGACCCCGCCGGCCCGCGCCGAGTCGGGGCGGCCGCCGTCCTGTCCCGCCGCCGTGCTGCCGGTCGTCGCGGTGGTCATCGGGCCCCCAACTCGTTGTTCTTGGCGTTGCGCTGGCTCTCGTGCCAGTGCATGGCCTTCTTCTCGACCAGGAAGAACGCGCCGGTCAGCACGATGCCGAGCAGCCCGGAGACCAGGATGTAGGCGTACATGGTCGGGTAGGACGTGACGCCGGCGTTGCGGGCGAAGAGGATCGCCCGGCCGATCCCCTCGGCGCCGCCGACGAGCTCGGCGACGACGGAGAGGATCAGCGCGCTGGCCGAGGCGATCCGCAGCCCGGTGGCCATGTAGGGCGAGGCGCTGGGGATGGTGACGGTGAGGAACCTCCGGACGCCGCGCACACCGAGGACCCGGGCCGTGTCGCGGACGGTCGGGTCGGTCGACCGGACGCCGTAGACCACCTGGACGACGAGCGGCCAGAAGGCACCGAAGGCGACCAGGAAGACCTTCATGTCCAGGGTCGACCCGAGCACCAGGATCACCAGCGGCAGGATCGCGATGGCGGGGATCGCCTTGAACAGCTCGATCACGCCGGCCGCGCTGCGGAAGGCGACGTCGTTGGCCGCCAGCAGGGAGCCGACGACGACGGCCAGCACCGCGGCGACGGCGAGGCCGATGGCCCAGCCCTGCAGGGTGGCGCCGACGGTGGACCACAGGGCCTCGGTACCGAGAGCGCTGGCCAGCGCCTGCAGCGTGGCGGTCATGGTGGGGAACTGGTCGGGGCGGAACAGCCCCCCGGCGGTGACCGCCTGCCAGAGCGCCAGCACCAGGGCCAGGGTCGCCAGCGGCACCACGGCCACCCGGGCGAACCGCGAGATCACGGACATGCTCAACCTCATCGTCGACACGTGCACGGGGTGGGGGCGGGGAGGCCCCCGGAGGAGGGCTCCGGTGCGGGCCGGCCGGGCCGGCCC
>NZ_JBJJTJ010000037.1:0-34664 GCF_054177765.1 Modestobacter lacusdianchii
CCCCCCGCCCCCCCCCCCCCCCCCCCCCCCCCGCCCCCCCCCCCCCCCCCCCCCCCCCCCCCCCCCCCGCCCCCCCCGCCCGCCCCCCCCCCCCCCCCCCCTGGGTGGGCGGGACGGCGGGGTGCCGGTGCCGCTGCTGGTGCCGGCACTGCTCGCGGTGGGGTTCCTGGTGCTGCCGCTGGTCGGGCTGGTGGTGCGGGCGCCGTGGTCGGAGATCGGGCCGCAGCTGACCCGGCCCGGGGTCGGTGAGGCGCTGCGGCTCTCGCTGGTGTCGGCGACCCTCGCCACGCTGCTCTCGCTGCTGCTCGGCGTCCCGCTGGCCTGGGTGCTGGCCCGCTCGCGGGTGCGCGGCCGGGCGGTGCTGCGGGCGCTGGTCACCGTGCCGCTGGTGCTGCCCCCGGTCGTCGGGGGCGTGGCACTGTTCCTGGTGCTGGGCCGGCAGGGGATCGTCGGCCGCTGGCTGTTCGAGACCACCGGCTTCTCGCTGCCGTTCACCACCGCGGCGGTCGTGGTGGCCGAGACGTTCGTGGCGATGCCGTTCCTGGTGATCAGCGTCGAGGGCGCGCTGCGCGCCGCCGACGCCCGGTTCGAGGACGCCGCGGCCACCCTCGGCGCCGACCGGTGGACGACGTTCCGGCGGGTCACCCTGCCGCTGGTCGCGCCGGGGGTCGCCGCGGGTGCGGTGCTCTGCTGGGCGCGGGCGCTGGGCGAGTTCGGCGCCACGATCACCTTCGCCGGCAACTTCCCGGGGACGACGCAGACGATGCCGCTGGCGGTCTACCTGACCCTGCAGCGCGACCCGGAGGCGGCGATCGTGCTGAGCCTGGTGCTGCTGGCGGTGTCGCTGGCCACCCTGCTGCTGCTCCGCGGCCGCTGGCTGGGCCGGGGCGCGGTCTCGTGAGCCTGGCCGCACACGTGGTGGTCCGCCGCGGCTCCCTCGAGCTCGACGTGGAGCTGGCCGTCGCCGACGGGGAGGTGCTGGCCGTCCTCGGCCCGAACGGCGCGGGCAAGTCGACGCTGCTGCGGGTGCTCGCCGGGCTGCTGGTGCCCGACGGCGGCCGGGTGGTCGTCGACCGGGTCTGGGACGACGCCGACCGGCACGTGCCCGCCCACCAGCGGTCGCTGGGCATGGTGTTCCAGGACCACCTGCTCTTCCCGCACCTCTCCGTCGCCGACAACGTGGCCTTCGGGCTGCGCACCCGCGGGGTGCGGCGGGCCGACGCGCGGGCCACCGCCGAGGCCTGGCTGGAGCGGGTCGGCCTGGCCGGCCTGGGCGACCGCCGTCCCGGTCAGCTCTCCGGCGGCCAGGCGCAGCGGGCGGCGCTGGCCCGGGCGCTGGTCGGCGACCCGCGGTTGCTGCTGCTCGACGAGCCGCTGTCCGCGCTGGACGCCCGCACCCGGCTGACCGTGCGGGCCGAGCTGCACCGGCACCTCGCCGACTACGGCGGCAGCGCGGTGCTGGTCACCCACGACCCGGTCGACGCGATGGCGCTGGCCGACCGGGTGCTGGTGGTGGAGGACGGCGTCGTCGTCCAGGCCGGTCCGCCCGCGGAGGTCGCGCGCCGGCCGCGCACCGACTACGTGGCCCGGCTGGTCGGCCTGGTGCTGCTGGCCGGGGTGGGGGACGGGCAGCAGGTGCGGCTGGACGGCGGTGGGGTCGTGGCGGTCGCCGAGGACGTCGCCGGGCCGGTGTTCGTCGCCGTCCGGCCGGAGTCGGTGGCGCTGTACCCGCAGCGGCCGGTGGGCAGCCCGCGCAACGTGTGGCCGGTGCGGCTGGCCGCGGCCACCCCGCACGGGTCGGTGGTGCGCTGCGACCTGACCGGGGAGGTGCCGCTGACGGCCGACGTCACCGCGACGTCGTTCGCCGAGCTCGGCCTGGCGCCGGGCGCCGAGGTCTGGGCGTCGGTCAAGGCCAGCGAGCTCACCGTCTACCCCCGCTGAGAGAGTGGGGGCATGACGTCGGACGCACCCGTGGCCGGGCTCGTGCTCGCCGCCGGCGGCGGGCGCCGCTACGGCATGCCGAAGGCGCTGGTCGAGCACGAGGGCAGCCTGCTGGTCGAGCGGGCGGTGCGCACGGCGACGGCGGTCTGCGACCCGGTGCTCGTCGTGCTGGGGGCCGCGGCGGTGGAGGTGTGGCAGCGCGCCGACCTGACCGGGGCCACGGTGCTGGCCAACCGCGACTGGGAGAGCGGGATGGCCTCCAGCCTGCGCACCGGGCTGGACGGGCTGCGGGGGTGGCCGGGATCGGCGGGGCGGTGGGGTGGGCGATCGATCGACGCGGTGCTGGTGCAGCTGGTGGACATGCCGGGGATGACGCCGGCCGCGCTGGCCCGCGTGGCCGAGCACGCCGCGCCGGGCGCCCTGGCGGTGGCGACCTACGACGGCGTCCGCAGCCACCCGGTGCTGCTGGGCCGCGAGCACTGGGCCGGGGTGGCCGGGTCGGCGACCGGCGACGAGGGCGCCCGGGCCTACCTGGCCGCGCACGAGGTCACCGAGGTCGACTGCACCGGGCTGGCCGACCCCACCGACCTGGACCACCCGCCGACGGGCTGACGCGTTCGCCCGCGCGCGGCTGCCGGGTACCTTCGCCGCCGTGGAGACGATCCTGGCGCGGGTGACCGAGGAGCCGCTGTCGGTCGCCGAGCACGAGGCGGCGGTGGCGGACGAGCGGGCCGGTGCGGTGGTCTCCTTCGCCGGCGTCGTCCGCGACCACGACGGCGGCCGGTCGGTGACCGAGCTGGAGTACACCGGCCACCCGACCGCGCCGGAGCTGATCGCCGAGATCGCCGCCGAGTTCGCCGCCCGCCCCGAGGTGCACGCGGTCGCCGTCTCGCACCGGATCGGGTTGCTGGGCATCGGGGACGTCGCACTGGCCTGCGCGGTCAGCTGCTCGCACCGCGGCCAGGCGTTCACCGCCTGCGCCGAGCTGGTCGACGAGGTGAAGGCCCGGCTGCCGATCTGGAAGCGCCAGGTGTTCGCCGACGGGGCGGAGGAGTGGGTCGCCTGCCCGTGACCGGAGGGGAGCCTGGGACGCCGTCCTTGCCCGGGCGCCGGTCGTCGTGGCACAACTGGACCGGCTCGACTCCAACCACGGGGCGGGTGCTCCTCCGGTGTTCCCGCGAGCAGCGGATGACCGGGAGGTCCCCATGCCCTGGCGGGCGGGTGAACGCGTCGTCGAGACGATGCCGATCGGCTTCATGTCCCTGGACGCCGAGTGGCGGATCACCTACGTCAACCCCGCCGGTGAGGCGGTCGTCGGCCAGACCCGGGAGCAGCTGGTCGGGGCCGACTACTGGACGGCGTTCCCGCTCAGCGACGGCAACGAGTTCGGCCGGGCCTACCGCACCGCCGTCGAGACCGGGCAGCCCGTCGAGTTCGAGGCCTTCTACCCGCACCCGCTGAACCGCTGGTACGAGGTGCAGGCGCTGCCCGCCGACGACGGCCTGCTGCTGTACTTCGCCGACGTGACCGACCGCCGGGTCGCCCAGGACCGGCTGGCGATGCTGGCCCGGGTCAGCGCCGAGCTCGCCGGGACGCTGGACGTCGACACGGCGGCCGCCCGCGTGCCGCGGCTGATCGTGCCGGTGCTGGGCGACTGGTGCGTGCTCACCGTGCTGGACGACGACGGCCGCCCGCAGGACGTGGGCTGGTGGCACGTCGACCCGGCCCGCCGGGCGCTCGTCGAGCGGTACACGGCCGTGCGGCTGCCGTCGATGCCGGTGACCTCGCCGGTGGTGCGGGCGCTGCTGGGCGAGACCGTGCTGGCCGAGGCCGAGGACGTCGCCGACCTGATGCCCGCCGGCGACGCGCAGGACCTGCTCCGACTGCTCGGCCCGCACTCCGGGCTGACCATGCCGCTGCGCGGGCGCGGCCGCACGCTCGGGGCGCTGACCCTCTACTTCGACGGCGAGCGCACCGTCGGGGACGCCGAGCTCGCCACCGCCCAGGAGGTCGCCGACCGGATCGGTCTGGCCCTGGACAACGTGCGGCTGTTCGCCCAGCAGCGGCAGCTGGCCGAGGAGCTGCAGCGCAGCCTGCTCACCGGCGCGTTCACCCACGACCAGGCCGAGGTCGTCGTCCGGTACACCCCGGCCGCCGAGGCCGCGCGGGTGGGCGGCGACTGGTACGACGCGTTCCGGCAGCCCTCCGGCTCGACCATGCTGGTCATCGGCGACGTGGTCGGCCACGACACGGCGGCGGCCGCGGCGATGGGCCAGCTGCGCGCGCTGCTGCGCGGGATCGCCACCTACAGCGACGCCGGGCCGGCCGAGGTGCTCCGCGGGCTGGACGCCTCGATGGCGCAGCTGGAGGTCGGCACCTACGCCACCGCGGCGGTGGCCCGGTTCGAGCAGACCCCCGACGAGCTGGCGCGCGGCCTGACCCGGATGCGGTGGAGCAACGCCGGGCACCTGCCGCCGCTGGTCATCCACCCCGACGGCACGCTGGCGGCCCTGGCCGACTGGCGGGGCGAGCTGCTGCTGGGGGTCGACGCGGCCGCGCCGCGCGGTGAGTCGGTGGTCATCCTGGACAGCGGGACGACGGTGCTGCTGTTCACCGACGGGCTGATCGAGCGGCGCGGTGACGACCTGGACAGCGGGATGAGCCGGCTGCGCGCCGCGGCGATGGAGCTGGCCGGGCAGCCGCTGGACGTGCTCTGCGACGAGCTGGTCGAGCGGCTGGTGCACGGCCAGCCCGAGGACGACGTCGCGCTGGTCGCGATCCGGCTGCTCCCGCAGCAGCCCGCGGGGCCGGCCGCCGGCTGAACCCGGCGGCCGGACCGGTGGGTCAGCGGGCTCCGGCGCCGGCCAGCCCGTCGTCGTCCCGGTGGTCGTGCTGCGCCTCGTGCTCGGCGCGCTCCTCGTCGGCCTCGCCCTCCAGCCGGCGGGCCTCCCCGTCCAGGGTGGCCGCGGCGTCGCCGTGGGACTCGCCGTAGACCTGCTCGGCGCGACCGAGCAGCTCCTCGGCCTTGGCCTTGGCCTTGTCGAACACGCTCATCGAGGTCTCCTCATCCGCCGGCGAAAGGGGGCAGGACGTCCACCACCGCGCCAGGCGCCAGCACCAACGCGCGGTCCCGGGTGGAGGTTCCGTCGACCAGGAACGAGCAGGCGGTGAGCACCTTCTCCAGTCGCTCGCCGTGCGCGTCGACGATCTGGGCGACCAGTTCGTCGAGCGAACCGGCGTCCCGGGTCTCGGTGTCGACGCCGACCGCGGCGCGCGCGCCGGCGAAGTACCGCACGGTGACCGGCACGGCTCAGCCCCCGATCGCGGACATCGGCCGGGACGGCTGGAGGAACGACGGGTCGTCGATCCCGTGCCCGGGCAGCTTGGACAGCGTGGCGATCCGCCAGCGGTCGGCGATCTCGGCGTCGTCGGCGCCGGTGCGCAGCGCGCTGCGCAGGTCGGACTCCTCGCGGGCGAACAGGCAGTTGCGGATCTGGCCGTCGGCGGTGAGCCGGGTGCGGTCGCAGGCGCCGCAGAACGAGCGGGTCACCGACGCGATGACGCCGACGGTCAGCCCGGTGTCGTCGACCAGCCAGCGCTCGGCCGGGGCGGCACCGCGCTCCTCGACGTCCGGGGTGAGCGTGTGCGCGGCGGTCAGCCGGGCCAGGATGTCCTCCGCGGTGACCATCTCCCCGCGGGTCCAGGCGTGGTGGGCGTCCAGCGGCATCTGCTCGATGAAGCGCAGCTCGTAGCCGTGCTCCAGGCAGTACTCCAGCAGCGGGACGGCGTCGTCCTCGTTGATGCCGCGAAGCAGCACGGCGTTGACCTTGACCGGGGTGAGCCCGGCGTCCTTGGCCGCCTGGAGCCCGGCGAGCACGTCGGGCAGCCGGTCGCGGTGGGTGAGCTGCTTGAACCGCTCGCGGTCCAGGGTGTCCAGGCTGACGTTGATCCGGTCGAGGCCGGCCGCCGCGAGGGCCGGTGCCATCCGGGACAGCCCGATGGCGTTGGTGGTCAGCGAGACCTCGGGCCGGGGGCGCAGCGCGGTGGCCGCCGCGACGATGCCCGGCAGACCGGGGCGCAGCAGCGGCTCGCCGCCGGTGAACCGGACCTCGCGGATGCCCAGCTGCTCCACGCCGATCCGCACCAGCCGGACGACCTCGTCGTCGGTGAGCTGCTCGACCTTGGGCAGCCACTGGAGACCCTCGGGCGGCATGCAGTAGCTGCAGCGCAGGTTGCACCGGTCGGTCAGCGAGACCCGCAGGTCGGTGGCGGTGCGGCCGTGCCGGTCGACCAGGCCGCCGCTGCCCGCGCTCACCTGCGGGCGCACCCGCGGGTCGGGGAGGGGGCTGGGAGTCGTCACAGCCCGAATGTAGTGCCGGAACGGCGCGCGGGTCGGGCCGGCGGGAGTGGGATGGCCGATCGTCGGGGGACTGTTACGTTGCCGGAGCCACCCGAGGGTCCGGCGGGCACCCCCGCACTCGCCTGTGGCCAGGAAGCGCGAGAAGCAGCTGTGCCAGCCTCCACCGTCTTCGGCCCCTACGGCCGGCTGTTCACCGTCCCCGGTGCCCGCGCCTTCTCGCTGGCCGGCTGGTTCGCCCGGGTGCCGATGGCCACCGTGGGCCTGGGCTCGGTGCTGCTGGTGGAGGGCGAGACCGGCAGCTACGGCCTGGCCGGGGCCGTCGCCGGGACCCTGGCGCTCTCCTTCGCGATCGCCAGCCCGCAGTGGGCCCGGGCGATGGACCGGGTAGGCCAGGGGCCGGTCCTGCGGCTGACGGCGCTGAGCCACCTGGTGACCGGGCTGGCGTTCGTGGCCGCGGTGCTGGCCGACGCGCCGCGCTGGTCCTGGTTCGTGCTGGCGGTGCTCGCCGGCGCCAGCGGGGCGAACGTCGGCTCGGTGGTGCGCAGCCGGTGGGCGAACCTGCTGCCGGACCAGGCGCAGCGGCAGACGGCGTTCGCCTTCGAGTCGGTCGCCGACGAGGTCGTCTTCGTGGTCGCCCCGCCGCTGGTGACCTTCCTGGCCGCGCTGATCGCGCCCCCGGCCGGCTTCCTGACCGGGCTGCTGGCCGGCGTGGTCGGCGGGCTGGTGCTGTCGCGGCTCGAGGCCACCGCGCCACCGGTCGCGCACCGCGCCGCCGGCCAGCCCTTCGTGCGGGCGCGGGTGCTCAGCCCGTGGCTGGTCGCCATCGCCGTCACCTACCTGGCCATGGGCGCGGTCTTCGGGGCGATGGACGTCGTGGTCGTCGGGTTCGCCGACGAGCTGGGCCGGCCCACGGTGGCCGGGCTGGCGCTGTCGGCCTACGCCGCCGGCAGCCTGGTCGCCGGGCTGGTCTACGGGGTGGCCCGGCTCCCCGGCACGCTGGTCCCCCGGTTCCTGGGCTGCGCGCTGCTGTTCGCCGCCGCCGCGCAGTCGCTGTACCTGGTCGACTCGCTGCCCAGGCTGGTCGTGCTGGCCTTCGTGGCCGGGCTGACCATCGCCCCGGTGCTGGTCGCCGGCATGTCGGTGGTCGAGTCGCGGGTGCCCCGCGCCGGGCTGACCGAGGGCCTCACCTGGACCTCCACCGGGCTGACCCTGGGCGTCACCGCGGGGTCCGCGCTGGCCGGGCAGGCGGTCGACTCCTGGGGCGCGGAGGGCGCCTTCGCCGTCCCGGCGCTGGGTGCGGCGGCCACCGGGCTGCTCGGGGTCGCCGCCTGGGTGGTGCTGCGCCGGCCCAGCGCGCCGCGGGAGGCCGGCGACGCCGTGCCCGCCCCGCTGCGCTGACCCGCCGTACATTGGACTGACCGCCCGCGCCACCCGAGGAGATCCGGCACGCCCATGAGCACCGTCCCGAGCACGGAGCTCGCCCGCCCCGACGCGTCCTCCACCGAGGTGCTGGCGCAGGCGGCCCGGCGGCGCACCTTCGCCGTGATCAGCCACCCCGACGCCGGGAAGTCCACCCTCACCGAGGCCCTGGCCCTGCACGCCCGGGTGATCGGGCAGGCGGGTGCGGTGCACGGGAAGGCCGGCCGGCGCGGCACGGTGTCGGACTGGATGGACATGGAGAAGGCCCGCGGCATCTCCATCACCTCCGCGGCCCTGCAGTTCGAGTACCGCGACGCGGTGGTCAACCTCCTCGACACCCCGGGCCACGCCGACTTCTCCGAGGACACCTACCGGGTGCTCACCGCCGTGGACGCCGCGGTGATGCTGATCGACGCCGCCAAGGGCCTCGAGGCGCAGACCATGAAGCTGTTCGCGGTCTGCAAGCACCGGGGCATCCCGGTGATCACCGTGGTCAACAAGTGGGACCGGCCGGGCAAGGACGCGCTCGAGCTGATGGACGAGGTCAGCGAGCGCACCGGGCTGGCGCCCACCCCGCTGACCTGGCCGGTCGGCATCTCCGGCGACTTCCGCGGCGTGCTCGACCGGCGTGACGGCACCTACCGCCGGTTCACCCGCACCGCCGGTGGCGCCACCATCGCCCCCGAGGAGACGCTGACCGCCGCGGCCGCCGAGGCGCGGGAGGGTGACGTCTGGACCCAGGCGGTCGAGGAGTGCGAGCTGCTCGACGCCACCGAGGCCGACCACGACCAGCAGCGGTTCCTGGACGGTGAGACGACGCCGGTCATCTTCGCGTCCGCGGTCTCCAACTTCGGCGTCGGCGCGCTGCTGGACATCCTGGTCGACCTCGCACCCGCGCCGACCCCGCGGCCGGACGCCGACGGCGTCGCCCGGCCGATCGAGGCCTCGTTCAGCGCCTTCGTGTTCAAGGTGCAGTCGGGCATGGACGCCGCCCACCGCGACCGGCTGGCCTACATCCGGATCGCCTCCGGGGTGTTCGAGCGGGGCATGGTCGTCACCCACGCCACCACCGGCCGGCCGTTCGCCACCAAGTACGCCCAGCACGTGTTCGGCCGGGAGCGGGAGAGCGTCGACACCGCCTACCCCGGCGACGTCGTCGGGCTGGTCAACGCCAACGCGCTGCACGTCGGCGACACCCTCTACGCCGGCGCCAAGGTCACCTTCCCGCCGCTGACCACCTTCGCCCCGGAGCACTTCGCGGTGATGCGCGGCAAGGACACCGCCAAGTTCAAGCAGTTCCGCCGCGGGGTGGGCCAGCTGGGGTCGGAGGGCGTGGCCCAGGTGCTGCGCTCGGACCGCCGCGGCGACCAGGCCCCGGTGCTCGCCGTGGTCGGGCCGATGCAGTTCGAGGTGGCCGCGCACCGGATGGCGCAGGAGTTCGGCGCGCCGGTCGAGCTGGACCACCTGCCCTACCAGGTCGCGGTGCGCACCGACGCCGCCTCCGCGCCCGCCGTGGCCGCCGCCCGCGGGGTCGAGGTCTTCGAGCGCGAGGACGGCGAGCTGCTGGCGCTGTTCATGGACAAGTGGGACCTGCGCTCGCTGCAGCAGCGCAGCCCGGAGCTGACGCTGGAGCCGATGGTGGCCGCACAGCTCAGCTGACGCGGCAGGATGTCGCGGTGACCACGCGACAGTCCCCCGGCCGCCCGGTCCCGCTGGACGCCGGCACCCGCGCCGCCCGGGCCGCCGGCAACGCCGGCCTGCCGACCGTGGAGTTCGCCGACGCCACGCCGTACGAGCAGTACGTCGGGGTGCGCCAGCTGTAGGCGCTGGTGCGGCCGGTCACCGACCACCCGGCCGAGCCCGCGTTCCTGGTGGTCACCCAGGTGATGGAGCTGTGGTTCACGCTGCTGCGCCGGGAGTGGGAGCTGGCCCAGCGCCAGCTGCGCGCCGACGACCTGGACGGCGCGGTCGCCTCGGTCCGCCGGTCGGTGCACCACCTGCGGTCGCTGGACGCAAGCTGGGGCTCGCTGCTCTGGCTCACCCCGGCGGAGTTCAACGGCTTCTGCGACCAGCTGGGGGAGGCCTCGGGGTTCCAGTCCTACGAGTACCGGCACGTGGAGTTCCTGCTCGGGCTCAAGGCGGAGTCGGTCGTCCGGCCGCACCGCGGGCTGCCGGTGGTGCACGCGGAGCTGCAGCGGGCGCTGGCCGCGCCGTCCCTGGAGGACGACGTGCTGGCGTACCTGGCCCGCCGGGGGCTGCCGGTGCCGGCCGCCGTCCTGCAGCGGGACCGCACGGTGACCCACGAGGCGGAACCCGCCGTGACGGCCATCTGGGCCGAGGTCTACGCCGACCCGCGGCCGGGCAACGAGCTGTTCGCCCTGGGCGAGGCGCTCACCGACGTCGCGGAGGTGTTCACCACCTGGCGGCAGCGGCACGTCACCGCCGTCCGCCGGGCGATGGGCGCCAAGCCCGGCAGCGGCGGCTCGGCCGGGCTGGCCTGGCTGGAGCGCAGCGCTGCCCGGGTGGTCCTCCCCGACCTGTGGGCTGCCCGCACCGTGCTCTGAGCCGCATTCCCGCATCCGCGGTGAGATCTGTCGCGGGTAGCCCGCGCCGGCCCGGGTAGTGGACGACGAGGCCGGTCGCCGACCACGAGGTCGTGCGCCGCCCCCATCCGTTCGACGCTTGGAGGATCCCCCATGGCCACCGTGCCCACGATCACCCTGAACAACGGCGTGCAGATCCCGCAGCTGGGCTTCGGCGTCTTCCAGATCAAGCCCGAGGACACCGTCGAGGCCACCCGCACCGCGCTCGAGGTCGGCTACCGGCACATCGACACCGCTGAGATGTACGGCAACGAGGCCGAGGTCGGCGAGGCCGTGCGGCAGTCCGGCGTCCCGCGCGAGGAGGTCTTCGTGACCTCCAAGCTCAACAACGGCTTCCACGCCCGTGAGGACGCCCTGCGCGCCTTCGACGGCACCATGGACGCGCTGAAGTTCGACTACCTGGACCTGTTCCTCGTGCACTGGCCGCTGCCGGGCATCGACGTCGACTACGTCGAGACCTGGAAGGCGATGGAGGAGATCTACCGCTCCGGCCGGGTCAAGGCGATCGGCGTCTCGAACTTCAACGCGCACCACCTGCGCCGGCTGTTCGCCGAGACCGAGATCCGCCCGGTGGTGAACCAGATCGAGGTGCACCCCTACTTCGCGCAGAACGACCTGCGGGCGTTCAACGCCGACCACGAGATCCACACCGAGGCCTGGGCGCCCATCGCGCAGGGCAAGGTGCTCGACGACGCCACCCTCATCCGGGTCGGCGAGCGGTACGGCAAGACCCCGGCCCAGGCCGCCCTCCGCTGGGCGATCCAGCGCGGCGACATCATCTTCCCGAAGTCGGTCACCCGCAGCCGGGTCGAGCAGAACTTCGACCTGTTCAGCTTCGAGCTCACCGAGGACGACATGCGGGAGATCGACGGTCTCGACCGCGTCGACGGCCGCAACGGCCCGAACCCCGACGACTTCAACTACATCCCCAGCTGAGGGAGGGCCCGTCCTCCCCACCCCTCGCAGGCCCGGGGTGAGGAGGACGGGCCTGACCGGACCGGCGGCCGCCGTCCCCTCTCGGGGCGGCGGCCGCCGCCGCGTCCGGGTCGTGCGCTGGTGACCCACACCGCTGCGGGAACGGGTTGCCCGGCCCCCGACCCGGGACGGGTCAGCCCACCCCGGGGAGGACGCCGACCACGGTCAGCACGACGGTGGTGCTCACCGCCATGGACAGCGTGTTGCCGATGAACGGGTGGAAGTCCGCCGGAAGTCGTGCCGAGATCGGCCGCGCGATGACGGGACACAGCAGTGCCCCGGCAACCGCGCCGTAGACGATCGAGCCCCAGCTGCCGTCGTGGGCCAGCACGGTGGCCGGTGCGACCGAGACCAGCGAGACGTACGTCGGCGCCCACCCCCCGCCGCGGTACAGGCTGCGCCAGACCACCACGCCGACGGCGGAGGTGAGCGCCTGGGCGAGGAGGATGTGCGGCAGCAGGCCCGTCCCGTACGCCGGGAACAGCGGGCTCACCAGGAACGCCGCGACGGCGCCGAGGACGACGCCGATGCTGGCCAGCTCGTTGGCGAAGAACTGCGTCTCGCTGAAGTCCGCGACGACCCGGCGGGCCGACCAGACGACGTCCTTCCCGAACGTCGGCTGCCCCGTGGTCGTCCGGGCCGGCGGCTGGGGTGCCGCCGGTGTGTCGGGCACCAGGGCGGGCAGGCGCATCCAGGGCAGCCGCCGGATCACCAGGAAGGACACCGCCGTCCCGATCGACATGGCCAGGGTGTTCGCCACGACCGCGGGGAGCTCCAGCGGCCCGGTCACCGTGGCGATGAGCAGCATGGCCACGGGGGTCGTGGTGAGCGCGCCGAGCACCGCCCCGGTGAGCAGCACCGGCCACCCGCGGCCGTAGACCAGCACGGTCGCCGCTGCCACGCAGACGAACGGCACGAAGGTCGGCTGCCACCCCTCCTCCAGCCACCAGCCGTAGGCGAGGTTCGACAGCAGCAGGCTCAGGGTGGAGGCGCCGACGAGCCACGGCCACGACCCACTGCCGTAGGAGATCGGCAGTCCGGCCCACCGCCTGCCCCGCGAGCCGGCCCACCAGGCCAGCGCCGCACCACAGAGCAACCCCAGCGAGGCGATCCAGGACTTGTAGAACTGCGGCTCGGTCATGTCGCCCAGCACCCACTGGGCCCGGGCGACCGTGTCGGTGGCGACCGTCGGGAGCCACGCGGTGTACTCGGTGCCGCTGAGTCGGGACCCGAGCGACGTCATCCCGGCCGCCAGGAGCCCGAACGCCGCCACCACCAGGGCGGCCCCGGTCAGCACCCCGGGGAGGGACAGCTCTTCCCGGGGCCGGCCGGTCGGTGCGGACGGCCGCTGGCCGACCGGCGTGTCGTCGTCGACGGGGAGCCCGGCGGGGGGCCCGTGGTCGGGGGTCGGGGTGGGCACGTCGCGTCCTCCGCCCCGGCTCAGCGGGCGACGGGCCGGCCGGGGTATCCCAGCAGGACGTCGTAGGTGTCGGTGCGCCGGTCGCGTGCCAGGTCGTTGAGGTCGCTCCAGACCAGGGCCGAGCGGGAGGCCACCACGTCGATGTCGCCGTAGAGGATGGTCGGCTCCTCGGCGTCGGCGATCCCGCCCATCGGCCAGCCGTTCACCCCGGTGATCAGCGAGCAGCCGAGGAACTTGCCGCCCCGCTCCTCACCGACCCGGTCGGCGGCGACGATCGGGACGCTGTTGACGTGCGAGGCCGACATGGTCAGGTAGGAGGCCATGCAGTTGCCGGCCTCGTCGAACAGCGGCGGGGGTGTCCAGACCCAGTTGTTGACCGAGCAGATGACGTCGGCGCCCTGAGCGGTGAGGATCCGCGGGACCTCGGGGAACCAGATGTCCCAGCACACCAGCAGGCCGATGCGGCCGATGCGCGTCTCGAACACCGGGTACTCGTCACCGGGCGTGAAGATGAGCTTCTCGCGGTTCCACAGATGGGTCTTCCGGTAGCGGCCGACGTAGCCCTCCGGACCGATCAGGACCGCGGTGTCGTACAACCGGACGCCGTCGACCTCGGTGATGCCGGCGACCAGGTAGACGTCCCGCTCCCGGGCCACCTCGATCCAGGCCTGACAGGTCGGGCCGTCGGGCACCGACTCGGCGTGGGCGTAGGCCTCGTCGCGGTCGAGGAACGTGTAGCCGGTGTTGGCGAGCTCGGGGAGCACGATCAGCCGGGCGCCCCGGTCGGCCGCCTCGTTGACCAGGCGGAGGGTCGCGGCGACGTTGCCGGCCTTGTTTCCCAGACCCACCTGGGGATCGAACTGCACGGCTGCGGCGGTGATGCCGCTGACCGGGGGGATCTGCGTGGAGGTCATGGTCACGTCCTTCGTCACTGGAGGATGCGGCGGCTGACTGCCGTCGCCGGTGGAACGGGTGGCTCGAGCAGGCCGGCGGGTACCGGCCCTGCGGTCGGGAGACGCCCCGCGTCGGGGTCGTCGAAGGCGCGCCGGAGGGTCGCGCCGTCCACCCCCGCAGCCAGGAGGGCGGCCAGCAGCACCCGGGCCTGACCCGGGCGCAGCCGGACGGAGGGGACGGCGCCGGCCTTGACCAGGTCCACGCCACCGCCGCCACCGCCGTAGACGGGGCGTACCGGGCCGGCCGGCACCCGGGTGGACAGGACGACGGTCACCCCGGCCCGGGTGTGCTCGGCGACGGCCCGCACCACGTCGGGGCTGGCGTTGCCGCACCCGGTGCCCTGGAGGACCACCCCGGCCGCTCCGGCGCGGACGCACGCGTCCAGGACGACCCGGTCCGCGCCCGGGTGGACCGCCACGACGTCGACCCGGAGGTGACCCACGGACAGCGGTGGCACCAGCGTCACGGTCCGCGTCGCCTCGGGCAGCGAGATCGGCGCGCCCGGCGCAGGCACCGCCGTCCCCGTCAGCCCGGTGAAGGCGTCCCGAGCCGAGGTGTGCGCCTTGGTCAGGCCCCAGACCGGGAGGACCCGGCCACCGAAGCAGACCAGCACGCCCCGGCCGGTCGCCGCGCCGTCGACCACCAGCCGGACGGCGTCGAGCAGGTTCTGCGGGCCGTCGGGGTCCGGGTCGTCGGCGGCGATCTGTGCTCCGGTGAACACGACGGGCCGCGGGTCCGCGTGCAGCAGGTCCACCAGCAGTGCGGTCTCCTCCAGGGCGTCGGTGCCGTGGGTGACGACCACGCCGCACAGCTCGGGGTCGGCCAGCTCCGCAGCGATCGCAGCCCGGACGGCGTCCATGTCCGAGAGCGTCATCGCGTAGCTGTTCGTCGCCGGCAGCTCGTGCACCCGGATGCGGACGTCCGCCGGGACGGCCAGACCCGCGACCAGATCAGCGGCGGACGCGGACGCGACCTTGCCGCCGCCGAGTGCGGAGCGGCTGGCGATCGTGCCGCCGGTGGTGACGAGACTGAGGGTGCGCATGCTGCCCAATCGTTTGCGCCGAACGGTTGCGCAACGGTAGGCCACCTGTGTCCGTGACCACAAGGCCGCCCTCTCCGGGCCCGGGGTCCCGCCGGATGGGTGGGAAGATCGGCCCCATGCCCCTGGAGGACCCCATGCCCCTGGAGGAGTCGCTCCCGCACCTGGACTCCGCGGGTCGCCCCACGCTGCGCACCGTCGCCGCGTTGGCCGGGGTGCACGTGTCCACCGCATCCCGGGTCCTGGCGCCCTCGTTGCCGGCCGGCGTCCGCGCGGCGTCGGTGGGCACCAGCGAGACGATCCGCCGGATCGCCAAGGAGCTGGGCTTCACCCCGAACCCGCACGCGTCGGGGCTGCGGACGAGCCGCAGCCACGCCGTCGGCGTCCTGGTGCCGCACCTGACCGACATCGTCCTCGCCACGATCTACGAGGGGCTGGACGAGGCGGCCCGGGAGCGCGGGTACCAGACGTTCGTCGCCAACAGCCGGGACGACCCGGCGCAACGGGCAGACGCCATCGCGATGCTGTCCACTCGGCGGGTGGACGGGCTGGTCCTGGGTGATGCGCGGTTGGACGACGACGTACTGGCGTCCCTGACCCAGGCCGGCACCCCCTTCGTGCTGGTGAGCCGGCGCTCCGGTGAGCACCCCAGCGTCACCTGCGACGACGAGCACGGTGGCCGGCTCGCCGCGGAGCACCTGCTCGCCCTGGGGCACGTGGACGTGGCGATCGTGGCCGGCCAGCCCTACGCGAGCACCGCCGTGGACCGGTGCGCGGGGTTCCTGCAGGCCTTCGCCGAGGCCGGTCACCCGCTCCCGGCCGCGCAGGTGGTGACGTCCGGGTTCGACGTCGCCGGGGGGCGGGAGGCAGCCGACGACCTCCTGAACCGACCGGACCGGCCCTCGGCGATCTTCGCGGTGAACGACTTCGCCGCCATCGGCGTGCTCGGTGCCGTGCGGGCCGCTGGGCTGCGGGCGGGGCGGGACGTCGCGGTCGTCGGCTACAACGACACCCCACTGGCCGGGCAGCTGCCCACCCCGTTGACGTCGGTGAGCTCGCCGATGCGCCAGTTGGGGCGGCTGGCGTTGGAGATGGTGTTGCGACGGATCAACGGGGAGGTGGTCGGGTCCCGCCGGTTGGCCCCGGAGCTGCACGTCCGGGAGAGCAGCGACCCGAACGCGCTCAGTCGGTGGTGACGAAGTCGATGAGCTCCTCGACCCGGCCGATCAGCGTCGGCTCCAGGTCGGTCCAGACCTTCACCCGGGCCAGGATGCGCTGCGCCCAGACGTAGCCGGTGTCGTCCTCCCAGCCCAGCCGGCGGCAGACGCCGGTCTTCCAGTCCTCGCCCCTGGGCACCGTCGGCCAGGCCTTGATGCCGACCACCGAGGGCTTCACGGCCTGCCAGATGTCGATGAACGGGTGGCCGACCACCAGGGCGTGGTCGCCGGTGACCTGGGCGGCGATCCGGGACTCCTTGGAGCCGGTCACCAGGTGGTCGACGAGCACGCCCAGCCGCCGCCCCGACGAGGGGCGGAACTCCTTGACGATGCCGGGCAGGTCGTCGACGCCGTGCAGCGGCTCGACGACGACGCCCTCGATGCGCAGGTCGTGGCCCCAGACCTTCTCGACCAGCTCGGCGTCGTGCTTGCCCTCCACGTAGATGCGCCCCTCGCGGGCGACCCGGGCGCGGGCGCCGACCACGTAGGTCGAGCCCGACGCGCTGCGCTGCGGGCCCGACGGCGCGTTCTGCTTGGGGCGGACCAGCACCACCGGCCGACCGTCGACCCAGAAACCCGGGCCCAGTGGGTAGGCGCGCACCTTGCCGAAGCGGTCCTCGAGGTGGACGACGTCCTTCTCGCACCGCACGACGGCACCGACGAACCCGCTGCTGGGGTCCTCGACGACGACGTCCTTCAGCGCCTCGACCTGCGGCGAGGGCGCCTTCTTGGTGCGCGGGTGGACCAGGTCGTCGTACGGCGAACGGGGAGGCACGGCTCCATGCTCATCGCGGACGGCGTCCGTGCGGTGGCACGACACGCCCGGCCTTCGGTGTGGTCGAGCGGCGCTCGGCGTGTCGGGCGGAACGGTCCGTCCGGCGTGTCGAGCAGGCGCCCCCGCCGTGACCTGGGTCGATGTGCGAGCGCGCGGCCCGGGCGGGCGCGGCGGTGGTGACGCACGGTCAGGTCGATCATGGACTGACCGTTTCCGGATGTCCTGGTCGGGCAGACCGAGAGCAAGACCTGAGCACGAACCCCCGAGCAGAGGAGCGGAACCATGATCGGCACCGACACCCTCGACCGCGTGATCGGCGCAGACGTCTACGACGCTGACGGCGACAAGATCGGCACTGCCTCCGAGGTCTTCCTCGACGACCAGTCCGGCAACCCCGAGTGGGTGACCGTCAAGACCGGCATGTTCGGCACCAAGGAGACCTTCGTGCCGATCCGTGAGGCTGACCTGACCGGTGACGGCCTCCGCGTACCGGTGAGCAAGGCCGCCGTGAAGGACGCCCCCAAGATCGACCAGGACGGGCACCTCTCCCCAGACGAGGAGGCGGAGCTCTACCGCCACTACGGGATGCACGGCACGTCGGACACGACGCGCCCCGAGGCGGCGCGCACCGACACCACGCGCACCGACACCGCGCGGACCGACACCGCGACCACCGGTGTGGCCGCGGGCACGGCCGACACGACCCGGGGTGGCGTCGACACCGACGTGAACCGGCACGGCACCAAGGGCCACGACACCTCCGGCCCGACGACCGACGACGCCATGACCCTCTCCGAGGAGCAGGTCAACGTCGGTACCCAGCAGGTCGAGGCCGGCCGCGCCCGCCTGCGCAAGTACGTCGTCACCGAGAACGTGACGAAGACCGTCCCCGTCTCGCACGAGGAGGTCCGCGTCCAGCGCGAGCCCATCACCGACGCCAACGTCGGCAACGCGATGGACGGGCCGGCCATCTCCGAGGAGGAGCACGAGGTGACGCTGCACGCCGAGCGTCCCGTCGTGGACAAGGAGGCCGTGCCGGTCGAGCGCGTGCGCCTGGACACCGAGACGGTCACCGAGCAGCAGCAGGTCACCGAGCAGGTGCGCAAGGAGCAGGTCGACACCGACGGGATCACCGACACCCGCCGCTGATCGACACAGCGAGTCCCGCCAGCACCCGCCCCGGCCGTTCGGGGCGGGTGCTGTGCTGTCCGGGGTCGGGTCGTCGCTCGGGCACGTGACAGATTGGCCGGGTGACTGCAGACGTGCGGGTGGTGGTGGTCGGGGCCGGGATCGTCGGCGCGACGACGGCGTGGCAGCTGGCCCGCCGGGGTGCGGACGTCGTCCTGGTCGAGTCCGGTGAGGCCGGCCGGGCCACCTCCGCCGGCGCCGGGATCGTGCAGCCCTGGCGCCCGGCGGCCACGGGGTCGTGGGGCGCCTACAGCGACCTCGCCGGGCAGAGCTGGCCGACCCTGGCCGCAGAGCTGGCCGCCGACTCCGGGCAGGACCCCAGCTACGCCACGGTGGGCGGGCTGACCCTCGGTACCGACCCGCACGTCCTGCGGGGCGCCGCCGACGACCTCGTCGCGGCGGCCGCCGCCCGTGGCTGGGCCGGGCTGGGGGACGTCGAGGTGCTCACCCCGGGGGCCGCCGCCCACCGGTTCCCGGTGCTGCGCACCGACCTGCCCGCGCTGTGGGTGGGCGGCGTGGGCCGGGTGGACGGCCGGCTGTTCCGCGACGCGGCCGTGGTCGCCGCCGAACGGGCGGGGGTGGACCGGCGGTCGGGCCGCGCCGAGCTGCTGGCGGACGCGGGCCGGGTGCGTGGCGTGCGGGTGGACGGCGACCGGGTCGAGGCCGACGTCGTCGTCCTGGCCGCGGGTGCCTGGACGACGGAGCTGGCCCGGCCGCTGGGCGCCGAGCTCGCGCTGGGCCCGATGCGCGGCCAGATCGTGCACCTGCAGCTGCCCGACGACGGCACCGGCGGGTGGCCGACGGTCATGACGTCGGGCGAGGAGTTCGGCCACCACTACCTGCTGGGCTTCCCCGGCGGGCGCGTGGTGGTGGGAGCGACCCGCGAGGCGGACGCCGGGTTCGACCACCGGGTCACCGCCGCCGGGCAGCGCCAGGTGCTCGACGCGGCGCTGACCCTGGCGCCGGGGCTCGCCGAGGCCACGGTGCTGGAGACGAGGATCGGGTTCCGGCCGGTGACCCGGGACGGGTTCCCGCTCCTCGGCGCGCTGCCCGGGTGCGACGGGGTGGTCGTGGCGACCGGGCTGGGTGCCAACGGGCTGACCTACGGCCCGCTCATGGGCGTGCTCGCCGCCGGTCTGGCGCTGGGCGAGCCGGCGCCGTTCGACCTCGCGCCCTTCGACCCCACCCGCTGAGGCCGTCTGCTCAGTCGGCGGTCGGGGGCAGCGCCTCGCCGGGGCGGGGCATGACCGGTGCGCCGGCCTCCTCCTCCAGCACGTCGGCGGCCGAGCCGACGATCAGCGGGTCGGGGATGCCGACGGCGTCGGCGTCCTTGCCGGTGTAGTCGAACCGGGACAGCACGTGCCGCATCGCCTCGAGCCGGGCGCGCTTCTTGTCATTGCTCTTGATCACCGTCCAGGGGGCGTGCTCGGTGTCGGTGTGCAGGAACATCGCCTCCTTCGCCTCGGTGTAGGCCTCCCACTTGTCCAGCGAGGCGAGGTCGGTGGGGGAGAGCTTCCACTGCCGCACCGGGTCGATCTGGCGCACGATGAACCGGCTGCGCTGCTCCCCGCGGGTGACCGAGAACCAGAACTTGACCAGCTTGATGTCGCTGTCGACCAGCATCCGCTCGAACTCCGGCGCCTGGCGCATGAAGAGCAGGTAGTCCTCGGCCGTCGTGTAGCCCATCACCCGCTCGACGCCGGCGCGGTTGTACCAGGAGCGGTCGAACATCACGATCTCGCCGGCCGCGGGCAGGTGCTGCACGTAGCGCTGGAAGTACCACTGGGTGCGCTCCCGCTCGGAGGGCTTGTCCAGCGCGACCACCCGGGCGCCGCGGGGGTTGAGGTGCTCGGTGAACCGCTTGATCGTGCCGCCCTTGCCGGCCGCGTCCCGGCCCTCGAAGACCAGCACCATCTTCTGGCCGGTCTCCTTGACCCAGCCCTGCAGCTTGAGCAGCTCGATCTGCAGCCGGCGCTTCTCGATCTCGTACTCGCGCCGCTGCATCCGCTCGCTGTAGGGGTACCCCTCGCGCCAGGTGTCGACCCGCTTCCCCTCCGGGTCGAACAGCTCGCGGTCGTCGTCCCAGTCCTCGTCCGAGCTGGTGTCCGGCAGGGCGTTGAGCCGCCAGCGGGACAGGTCGACCACCGGCGACGGGATGTCCTCGGGGGCGTGGTCGCGCATCTGCTGGGTCATGTCGTCTCCGGTGGACGGGGGTGGGGTCGCCGGTCCGATCCTGCCCGGACGCGGCGCTCTCCACCTCTGCCCGGGCGGAGCGCCAGGTGAACTCCTGGGACGGACGTTCCACGTGGAACCGCTGGGGCTCCGGGTGCGTCGCAGTGCGCTCGTGGTCGGCCTGCACACCGCGACGCAGCGGCAGATCGACATCGCCGGCGGTCCGCTGCCCGCTCGGTGAGCGCGCGGGACCTGCTCGACAGGCCCGCCACGATGGGGTGGTGTCAGAGACCCCGCGCTGGTCCGCCGACGTCCGCCCGGCGGAGTGGATCGCCCCTCGGTTGTCCCGCGAGCTCGGCACGGTCGCCTCGGTGGTGCCGGGCGGGTTCCCCGCCTACGCCCGGGTGCTCCACCCGGCCGACGAGGACGTCCGCTGGGAACAGGTCGCCGCGGACACCGGTCGGCTGGTGCACCCGCTGGTGCAGTGGCACCGGCTGGTCGGCTCGGACGACCCGGTGAACGCCGACGGCGCGGACTGGCCCGGCGGCGCACCGCGCACCGGTGAGCTCGAGCCGGTCAGCCTGGCCGCGCTGCTCGCCGTGCTCCGCCGGCACACGTCGACCCCGCGGGCGTGCTGGTACTGCCTGTGGGAGGGGTGGGGCTGGCTGCGCGGGTCGCCGTCGGTCGCCGTCCTCGGATCGGCCGAGCCGGTGCCGCCGGCGTTCCCCGCCGAGGTGCTGGACGGGCCGCGGGTGCGGCACCCGCTCGGCCGGGACCACCTGCTCTTCTCCGGGCCGCTGGAGTCGGTGCTCGAGCTCGGGCACCACACACGGCCGGACTGGTTCATCCCCCAGTCGCCGCAGCTGCTCTGGCCCGACGACCGGGCGTGGTGCGTCGGCACGGAGATCGACTTCGACTCCACCCTGGTCGCCGGCACCGCGGAGCTCGTCGACGACCTGCTGACCGCGGACGGCCTGGAGGTGTGGCCGGTGCGGCCCGGGGACTCGCTGCGGGCCGACGGTGACCTGCTGAACTGAGCTCAGGCCGCGCGGGTCGCCGTCCGCAGGCGGTGGAGGTGGCCGATCAGCTCGTCCCCGACCCGGCCCCAGGTGCGGCCCTCGACCGAGGGGCGGGCGCGGGCGGCGGCGGCCTGCAGGGCGGCCCGGTCGTCGCGCAGCCCGGCGACGATCGCGGCGAGCAGGTGTGGGTCGTCCCCGGCCCACAGCCAGCCGTTCTCCCGGTGCCGCACCAGGTCCAGCGGCCCACCGGAGGCGGCGACCACCGCGGGCACCCCGGCGGCCAGCGCCTCCTGGACCGCCTGGCAGAAGGTCTCGTCGGCGCCCGGGTGCACGAACAGGTCGAGCGAGGCCACCACGGCCCCCAGCTCCGCGCCGCCGAGCTGGCCGAGGAACCGGGCCCGCGGCATCAGCCGGGTCAGCGCCCGGCGCTGCGGACCGTCCCCGACCACGACCAGACGGACGCCGGGCAGCTCGCTGAGCGGGGCGAGCAGCTCCAGCCGCTTCTCCACCGCCAGCCGGGACGCCACGCCGACCAGCAGCTCGCCGTCCGGGGCGAACTGACGGCGCAGCTCCACGTCCCGGTGGCAGGGTGCGAACTGCTCCAGGTCGACCCCGCGCGGCCACAGCGCGACCGGGCCGATGCCCTGCCGGGCCAGCACCGCGGCGGTCGCCGAGGAGGGGGCGAGGGTGAGGTCGGCCGTGCCGTGCACCCGGCGCAGGTACCGCCAGGCCGCCGGCGCGCCGCCGGGCAGCCGGTAGCGCTGCGCGTAGGCGGCCAGGTCGGTCTGGAAGACCGCGACCGACGGCACCCCCAGCGTGCGGGCGGCGCGGGCGGCGGCCAGGCCGAGCACCGCGGGGGAGGCCAGGTGCACCACGTCGGGGGCCAGTCGGCGCAGCACGGTGGTCAGGTCGCCGGCGGGGCGGGCGAGGGAGAGCTGGCGGTAGCGGGGCAGCCGCATCGCCGGCACCGTGACCACCTCGATCCAGGCGCCGCACCGGGACTCGTAGTCGGCGCCGGAGGGGGCGACCACCACCGGGTCGTGGCCCCGGACGGCGAGGTGGTCGACCAGCCGGAGCACCGAGTTGACCACCCCGTTCACCGCGGGCAGGAACGTCTCGGCCACCACGGCCACCCGCAGTCCGGTCGCGCCGGGCACCAGCACCGGGAGCGCGTCCCCGGTCAGCTCGACGGGCCCGGCCTCCTCGCGCAGCACGGGTGGCCCCCGAACGCCGGGGCGGTTCGGGAGTCGCCGTCTGCCGCCGCACCGGCACCGGCCGGGCCGGCACCCGCGGCCGGCGCGGGTGCGCGGCGACCAGCGGCGGCCGGGCCTCGGTGACCGCGGCGACCGCGTACTCGGCCAGCGCGGCCAGCTCCCGGCGGTCGGCGCCGGCCGGGTCGAGGGCGGGCAGCAGGTGCACCTCGACGACCAGCCCGCGGGTGCGCACCACCCGGGCGATGCTGCGCCACAGCGGCTCGTCGGCCAGGTAGCCGGCGACGGCGCTGGCCGACCCGCCGTCCACCCGGTAGCGGACGGCGACCGGGCAGACCGGCGCGGCGGCGTCCACGGCGGCCTGGAAGAACGCCGGCCGGAACCGGCCCAGCTCCACGCCGCAGGACGTCGTCCCCTCCGGGTGCACGGTCACCGGCGTGCCGGCGCGCAGCAGGTCGGCGGCCTCGGCCACGGTGCCCGGCAGGGTGCGGATCCGCCCGCGGTCGAGCAGGACGACGCCGGCCCGGCGGGCCAGCCCGCCGATCAGCGGCCACCCGGCCACCTCGCGCTTGGCCACCGGGAGCCCCGGCACCACGGTGAGCATCGCCAGGTCGTCGACCCAGGAGACGTGGTTGCTGACCACCAGCTGCCCCGGGCCGCGGCCGGCACCGGCGCGCGGCCAGGCCGTGGGTGAGGAGTGCACCTCGACCCGGACACCGACGGCGGTGAGCACCCGGGCGGCCGCGCAGACGAGGATCCGGCGGCGGCCCCGGGTGCTGGTCAGCGGCGCCTGCACGGCGGACACACCCGCACCGGCCAGGGCGCCGGTCAGCCGCACCCACCGGCGGCGCCGCGTGGCCGGGTCGACGGTCGGGGCGGCGTCGGCGGTGCAGGCCGCCGTGCAGGAGGAGACGGGCACCCAGCTCACCGGGCACCGCCCAGCAGCCGGTCGAGCACCCGCGCGGGGACGTCGTCCATCGCCAGCAGCACGTAGAGGTCTGCGGTGCCGAACGCCGGGTCGTAGGCCGGTCGCCCGCACACCCGGGCGCCGAGCTTCAGGTAGGCGCGCAGCAGGGGCGGCACCACCAGCCGGTCCGGGCGGGGGGCGACGGTGACGTCGAAGGGCAGGTGCGGCACCACCCGCAGGGCGGCCGGGGCCAGGTGGCGGGCACGGACGAGGTCCCAGACGCCGGCGACGGTCGCGCCGCCGTCGTCCAGCTGGATGGAGGCGCAGCCGGCGAGGTGGGTGGCGCCGCGGTCGAGCACGTAGCGGGCGACCCCGGCCCACAGGGCGGTGATGACCGCGCCGGACCGGTGGTCGGGGTGCACGCAGCTGCGGCCGGCCTCGACCAGGCCCGGGCGCAGGGGCGCGTGCCGGGAGAGGTCGAACTCGCCGTCGCCGTAGCTGCGGCCGGCCGCAGCGGCCCGTTCGGGCGGCAGCAGCCGGTAGGTGCCGACGACCTCCCCGGTGACCTCCTCGCGCACCAGCAGGTGGTCGCACAGGTCGTCCCACTCGTCGGCGTCCCGCCCGGCGGCCGCGGCCGGTGGGTCGAGCAGCGCGCCGCACTCGAGGGCGAACACGCGGTGGCGCAGTCGCTGGGCGGCCTCGACGTCGGCGGGCCCGGCGGCCAGGGTGGTGGTGTAGCGCAGCGGCGAGGCTGCGGTCTCCGGTGCTGGGGTCACCAGTGCTGTGGTCACGACGACACCTCGGGTGTCGAGAGGCCCCTGGACGAGGCCCGGACACCCGCCAGGCTCAGCGGACCAGGTGTCCACGCGGTGGCGCGGGCGCGGCGCGTCCCCGTCGGGACGGCGAATGTCGGCGCAGGTGACCACCGATCGGGTGAACGCCCCCTGGTCGGGCGCTCAGCCTCGGGTGCTCAGCCCTCGGTGCTCAGGCGGTGATCCGGCCGGCCAGCTCCTCGGCGTAGCTGCGGGCGGCGTCGGCCTCGGCGGCGGCCTGGCCGCGCAGGTCGGCCATCGCCGGCACCCGGTCGGCCAGGGTCAGCTGCAGGGTGATCACCGAGACGCTCATCCCGAACGACCGGCCCAGCACCAGCTCCAGGGGCGGCACGGTGTGGTCCCAGCTGGCCTGCTCGCCACCGGAGTCGTAGCTGGCGCCCCGGCTGGAGACGACCACGGCGGTGCGCCCGGCCAGCGGTCGGGCCTCGTAGTCGCCGAACGGCACGGTGGTGCCCAGCACGTGCACGTGGTCGACCCAGGCCTTGAGCGTCGAGGGCAGCGACCAGTTGTACATCGGCGCCCCGACCAGCAGCACGTCGGCGGCCAGCAGCTCGTCGAGGTAGCCCTGCTGGCGCGCCTCCGCCGCCGGGTCGACGGTCTCGGCGTCGGTGCGCAGCCGCGGCGCCCAGTGCAGCGCCGCGTCGGGCAGGTGCGGCGGCGGGTCGGCCTGCAGGTCGCGGGAGGTGACGGTGAACCCCGCACCGCGCTCCTGCCAGCCGCGCACGAACGCCGCCGTCACCTCACGGGACGCCGAGCTGCGCGGGTCGGCGGACGAGTCGAGGTGCAGCAGGTGCGGCATCAGGGCCTCCGGGGTCGGTGTGCGGCACGCTCACCCTCGCACCCGGTCGGCGACCGGCGACCCGTGGGTCGCCGTCGGGGTCAGGGCAGGGAGACGCCGTCGAGGTAGCGCCAGGCGCCGTCCTCGCGGGTGAAGCGGCTGCGCTCGTGCTGGGCGCCGGGCCGGCCGCCGGCCAGCCAGTGCGCCCGGAACTCCACCGTGCCCTCGGCGGCCAGCAGTGCACCGCCGCTGGTGGTGAGCACCTCCAGGCCGGTCCAGCGCACGTCCGGGTCGAGGTCGAGCGTCGACGGGCGGGTGCTGGTGTGCCAGGTGGCGAGCAGGTAGGCCGGGTCGCCGACGGCGAAGGCGCTGTACCGGGAGCGCATCAGCTGCTCGGCGGTGGGCGCGGTCGCCGTCCCGTCGTGCAGCCGGCCGCAGCACTCCGGGTAGGACAGGCCGGAGCCGCACGGGCATCGTCGGGGAGCCACCGCCGCAGTCTCCCAGCCGGACGGGACGCCGTTCACCGAGCCGACCCCCGGTCCTGGCCGATACGTTGCAGGGACTCGGCGCCGAGGACGTCCCGGGCAGCGGCGGGGGCGTCCCGGCGGACTCGGAACCAGGCACCAGGAGGCGCGCAGTGAGCGACGCGGACCAGGACAGGACCACCCGGATCGTGGTGGTGGGCGGCGGGTTCGCCGGCTTCTACGCCCTGAAGCACCTGCAGCGGCACCTGCCGGCCGGCCGGGTCGAGCTGGTGCTGGTCAACCCCACCGACTACCTGCTCTACAGCCCGCTGCTGCCCGAGGTGGCCACCGGCGTGATCGAGGCACGGCACATCGCCGTCTCGCTGCGCCGGGCGCTGCCCCGGGTCCGGCTGGTGCTCGGCCGGGTCACCGCCGTCGACCTGGACGGGCGCACGGTCACCGTCACGCCGGTCACCCCCGGCGGGCTGGGGGAGCCGTACACCGAACCCTGGGACCGCCTGCTGCTGGCGCCGGGCTCGGTGACCCGGCAGTTCGACATCCCCGGCGTCGCCGAGCATGCCCGCGGGCTGAAGACCCTGGTCGAGGCGGTGTACCTGCGCGACCACCTGCTGCAGATGCTCGACCTGGCCGACGCCGAGCCGGACACCCCGGCGGGCCGGGCCCGGCGGTCGGAGCTGCTCACCGTGGTGGCCGTGGGCGCCGGGTACACCGGCACCGAGTTCGTCGCCCAGACGCAGCGTTGGCTGCGCACCATCGAGGCGCGCTGGGGCCGCACCCGTGCCGAGGACGTGCGCTGGGTGCTGATCGACCTGGCGGAGGCGGTGCTGCCCGAGCTCGGCCCGCAGCTGGGCAGCCGCAGCCTGGACCTGCTCCGCAAGCGCGGGATCGACGTCCGCCTCGGGGTGACGGTGAAGTCGGCCGACGCCCACGAGGTCCAGCTGACCGACGGCACCACGGTGGCCACCCGCACGCTGGTCTGGGGCGCGGGGGTGATGGCGAACCCGCTGGTCGCCGAGCTCGGCCTGCCGCTGCGCAAGGGCCGCCTGGTGGTGGAGGCGGACCTGTCCGTCCCCGGCGTCCCCGACGTGTGGGCGGCCGGCGACGCCGCCGCCGTCCCGGACCTCGCGGCCGCGAAGGGCCAGGACGACGTCCCGGACACCCCGCCGACCGCCCAGCACGCCCAGCGGCAGGGCACCGCGCTGGGCCGCAACGTCGCCGCCAGCCTGGGTGTCGGGCAGGCCCGGCCCTACCGGCACAAGGACCTCGGCCTGGTCGCCGACCTCGGCGGCTGGGACGCGGTGGCCAAGCCCCTCGGCGTCCCGCTGACCGGTCCGCTGGCCAAGGTGGTCACCCGCGGCTACCACCTGTACGCCCTGCCGGCGATGGCCAACCGGCTGCGGGTGGCCGTGGACTGGCTGTGGCAGACGGTGCTGCCGCCGGAGAGCACGCAGCTGTCCGTCGTCCGGCCGGAGGACGCCCGGCTGGACGCCGCCCAGGCCACGCGGATCTACGACGCCGAGCGCGCCGCCCGCGACGCCGGGTGAAACCGGTTGACCGCCGGGTCAGCCTGGGAGCGTGCGACTGACGTTCACCCGGATGGCCGACCGGCGGCCGGTGGAGACCCAGGTCGAGCGGGACGACGGCGTCGTCTTCGCGATGCGCGGCGCCGGTGGCGGCGCGGACCTGCCGCACGACCTGGTGCACGCCGCGGTGGAGGCACAGCTGCAGGTCCGTGACGGGATCTGGGGCTGCGTCGCCGACGGCGTCGTCTGGCACAGCATGCGGCACGTCTCCGGCCGCCAGCCGCCGCACGCCGCCGCGCGGTCCGAGCAGCTGAAGCGCGAGCGGGCGGTGCAGATCCAGCGCGCGGAGGCGCTGGCCGACCTGGTCGGCCGGCTGTCCCGCGGTCAGGAGGTGCTGGCCACCGAACTCGCTGCCGACGGTCGGTCGCGAGCCGAGCTGGCGGCCGCCGCGACCGAGCTCGCGGCCACCGGGAGACGGTGGGCGGCGCTGCGGCCGGGGGAGACCTGGGTGGTCGAGTGGACCGCTCCCCGCCCGGCGCGCCGGGGGAACCGGCGCCGCTGACGCCGGTCGCCGGTCAGTCGGTGCCGAACTCCATCGCGGCGCGGTCGAGCAGCTCGTCGTGCTCGGAGACCCGGCCGCGGGAGGCGATCGCCTCGGCGCCGCCGGCCTCCGTGGCGTCGATCAGCCCGGTGGAGGCGGCCTGCGCGGCCCCGATCGACGTCGGCGTCGAGCCGCCGACCATGCCCATCCGGGCGTACTGCTCCAGCTTGGCGCGGGAGTCGGCGATGTCCAGGTTGCGCATGGTCAGCTGGCCGATCCGGTCGACCGGGCCGAACGCGGAGTCCTCGGTGCGCTCCATGGACAGCTTGTCCGGGTGGTAGCTGAAGGCCGGGCCGGCGGTGTCGAGCACCGAGTAGTCCTCGCCGCGCCGCAGCCGCAGGGTGACCTCGCCGGTGACGGCCATGCCGACCCAGCGCTGCAGCGACTCGCGCAGCATCATCGCCTGCGGGTCCAGCCAGCGGCCCTCGTACATCAGCCGGCCCAGCCGGCGGCCCTCGGCGTGGTACGTGGCCAGGGTGTCCTCGTTGTGGATGGCGTTGACCAGCCGCTCGTAGGCGATGTGCAGCAGCGCCATGCCCGGCGCCTCGTAGATGCCGCGGCTCTTGGCCTCGATGATCCGGTTCTCGATCTGGTCGGACATGCCCAGGCCGTGCCGGCCGCCGATGGCGTTGGCCTCCAGCACCAGGTCGACGGCGGAGGCGAACTCCTTGCCGTTGATCGTCACCGGCCGGCCGTACTCGAAGCCGACCGTGACGTCCTCGGCGGCGATCTCGACCGACTCGTCCCAGAACTTCACGCCCATGATCGGCTCTACCGTCTCGATGCCGGTGTCCAGGTGCTCGAGGGTCTTCGCCTCGTGGGTGGCGCCCCAGATGTTGGCGTCGGTCGAGTAGGCCTTCTCCGCGCTGTCCCGGTAGGGCAGGCCGTGGGCGACCAGCCACTCCGACATCTCCTTGCGCCCGCCGAGCTCGGTGACGAAGTCGGCGTCCAGCCACGGCTTGTAGATCCGCAGGCCCGGGTTGGCGAGCAGGCCGTAGCGGTAGAACCGCTCGATGTCGTTGCCCTTGTAGGTGGAGCCGTCGCCCCAGATCTGGACGTCGTCCTCGAGCATCGCCCGCACCAGCAGGGTGCCGGTGACCGCACGGCCCAGCGGGGTGGTGTTGAAGTAGCTGCGCCCGCCGGAGCGGATGTGGAAGGCACCGCAGGTCAGCGCGGCCAGCCCCTCCTCGACCAGGGCGGCGCGGCAGTCGACCAGCCGGGCGAGCTCGGCGCCGTAGGCGCTGGCGCGGCCGGGCACCGAGCCGATGTCGGGCTCGTCGGCCTGGCCGATGTCGGCGGTGTAGGTGCAGGGCACCGCGCCCTTGTCGCGCATCCACGCGACCGCCACCGAGGTGTCGAGCCCTCCGGAGAAGGCGATGCCGACGCGTTCGCCGACGGGCAGGGAGGTGAGCACCTTGGACACGACGAGAAGTATGCACGCCCCTGTATTTCCATGCAAAGCTGGGGTCAGCGGCCGTAGCCGACCGTCGTCAGGTACGCCTCCAGCTCCTCGTCGGTCATCGGCGCCGCCTGCTCGAGCGCCGCCATCAGCTGGTCCACCGGCAGGTCGGGGCCACCGGACACCGACACCCACTGGCCCTCGACCTGCCGCACGACGTCCCTGCCCAGGGACGCGTACAGGCCGTCGTCCACGCCGTGCCGGGCCCAGGTGCCGGGTGTCACCAGCTCGCACGAGCCCAGCAGCGTGCTGCCGCGCGGCGTCGGGAACGAGCGAGCGGCGCACGGGTCGCCGCCGGGCACCCGGTCCGCCGGCAGGGCGACCACCAGCGCGCCCCAGGACGCCGGGTCGCCGGTGCCGTAGCCGGTGGAGACGCCGCCCTCCTCCCAGGGGCCCGCGGCCGACACCTGCATGCCGGGCAGCCCGGCGACCCACGGGCGCGCGGGGAGGTGCGCGGCGGCCGCCCGGTCGGCCAGCGACGTCGGCGGGGGCGGCGTCGCCGGGGCCGCCGATCCGGTGAGGTCGTCGGCGTTCACGCCCGCCAGGACGGCGAACGCCGACACGGCCAGCGCGCCGAGGAGGCGGGGCGGACCCGGCCACTGCAGGGCGGCGATGACGAGGAACGGCAGCGCCGGGGCGCCCCACAGGGCCTCGTCGGGCAGCCAGTCGTCGACCTGCAGCTGCATGCCGGCCCAGGTGAGGGCGACCGCGGCCACGGTGCCGCCCGAGCCCAGGGCCAGGCCGCGGCCGTCCGAGCCCTCCCGCCCGGCGCGCCCCGGGCCGGCGAGGTGGTCCAGGGCGTAGGCGAGCCCGCCGTTGAGCACCACGAGTGCGGTGAGGACCAGCAGCACCGCTGTGGTGCTGGTGAACGCCGCGCCGATCACCAGCGGCGCCTCGGCGAGGACGGCGAGCACGCCCAGCACGCCGGTCAGCGCGATGTGCTGCCAGGCCCGGGGCCGCCACGGGGCGGCCGGGCCGCCGTCGGGCGTGGTGGTCGTCCCGGTGCCGGCCATGCGCGGAGGCTAGTGGCCGATCTCGTTCCCGCACAGCGCCGCGCGGGCGGTGGCGGCCCAGTGCCCGGCGCCGACCCGCTCGGCGACCGCCAGCGCCTGCCGGTGGTGTGCCGCGGCGTCCGCCCCCCGCCCCAGTGCGCCGGCCAGCTCGCCGAGGACCGCCGCCACGGGTCCGAGGGTGAGCAGCCCGCTGCCGGCGCCGGCCAGCTCGTCGGCGGCCGGCAGCAGCTGGTCGTACAGCCGGCTCGCCCGCGCCCGGTCGCCGAGGGCAACCGCGGCCCGCGCGGCCAGGCACCAGCGCACCTCCAGCAGCAGGTCGCGCGGGGAGTCCGGGACGGCGTCCAGGGCCGCCCGCGCCCCGCCGTCGTCGCCACGGCGCAGCAGCAGCAGCGGGCGCACCCACGGCTCGTGAGGTCCCCACCCGTCGTCGACGGCGGCCGCGGGGTCCAGGCTGAGCAGCGCCAGGGGCAGCAGCCCGTCCTGCAGGCCGGACATCCCGGTGCCGGTCAGCCGGGCGGCGGCGGCCCGGTAGGCGGCGCGGGCCGCGTCGGTCTCACCACGCACCGCCAGCCGCAGCGCGGCGTACCAGTCGGTGAAGACGCCCACCACCGGCAGGCCGTGCCGGTCGGCGAGCGCGTCGGCCGCGGCGGCGTGCCGGTCGGCGGCGGCCAGGTCGCCCAGCGCCGAGCGGGCCTGCAGCAGCACCAGGTGGCCGAGCACCTCGGAGGTCGCCAGGTGGGCCGCGCCGGCGGTCAGCGCGACCAGCTCGGTGCCGATCCGGGCCCGCTCGGGTGCGAGCCCGGCCCGGGAGGCGCTCTGCAGGAACCGGGCGTCCAGGGCGAGGGCCAGCAGTGCCGGGTCGTCGAGGGCCCGGGCCAGCTGCTCGGCCTCGCGGGCCGCCTGGCCGCCGCGAGGCCCGGGGTCGGCCCGCCGCTCCAGCGCGATCGTCACCAGCAGCCGGGCGCGCTCGGTGCGCCGGTCGGCCGGCAGCGCGGTCAGCGTCCGCTCGGCCACCGCGACCAGCCGGGCCGACAGCTCCTCGTCGTCGTTCGCCGCCCAGATCGCCGGGACGTCGGAGGAGCCGAGGACCGCAGCGGTCAGCAGCGGGTCGCCGAGCTGCTCGGCGGCATCGACCGCGGTCGCCCGTTCCCCCCGGGCCTCCTGCAGGTGGCCGGTGACCGCGAGCGCGCGGGTCAGGCCGGTCCGCGTCGCCAGCCGGTCGTGGGGATCGGCGTCGGGCAGCCGGTCCAGCGCCGCGCGCACGGCCCGCCACAGCGTCGCCGCCTCGTGCGGCGCCGACCGGCCCTCCGCCCGCCGCGCCGCCGCGCCCGCCCAGTGCGCGACGGCCGCCGGCTCCGCCTGGTCCCCGGCCCGCAGCAGGTGGTGGGCGATCGTCTCGACGGCGTCCGGGCGGGTCCGGGTCAGGTCGGCGGCCACCGCGGCGTGCTCCCTGGTGCGCCGGGCCCGCGGGACGTCGTCGTACAGCGCCTCCTGCACCAGGGCGTGCGCGAACCGCAGCCCGGTCGGTCCGGCCTCCTCCAGCAGCCCGGCGAGCAGGCCCGTCTCCACCGTCTCCAGGACGGCGTCCTCGGCCCCGGCCCGCCGCACCAGCAGGTCCAGGTCGACCTCGGGCCCCTGCACGGCGGCCTGTCGCAGGTGCGTGCGCGCCGTGCCGGGCAGCCGCTGCACCCGCTGCCGGACGACGTCGCGCACCCCGGCGGGGACGGTCCGCAGGGCCGCCACGCCACCGGACTCGAACAACCGCACCAGCTCCCGGGCCAGGAACGGGTTGCCGGCGCTGCGGGCGTGCAGCAGCTCGAGCTCGGCGGCGGGCAGCACCCGGTCGGTGAGCCCGGCGACGAGCTCGGCGGTCTGCGGTCCGGTGAGCCCACCGAGGTACACCCGGGTGGGCTCGGCGCGGGCCAGCCGACCCAGGGCCTCGGCGAGCCCGGGGGAGAGGTCGGTGGCCCGGTGCGTGCCCACGACCAGCACCCGGGCGCCGGCCAGGTCGGGCAGCAGGCTGGTCACCAGCGCCAGGGTGTCCTCGTCGGCCCAGTGCAGGTCGTCGAGGACGACGAGCACGGGGGCCCGCCGGGCGGCGGCGACCAGGCCGGCGGCGAGCGCGCGGTGCCGGCGGAACCGGACGGTGGCGGGGTCGTCGTCGGGGCCGGGCGGGGGTGCCTGCTCGGTCGGTGCGATGCCCAGCTGGGTCCACGGCCAGGCCGGCGGCGCGCCGGGCACCTCCGGGCTGGTGGCCCAGGCGACGGTCCAGCCCGCGGTGCGCAGCTGGTCGGCGAGGGCGGTGGCCAGCGCGGTCTTGCCTGCGCCCGCCGCCCCGGAGACCAGGGCGAGCTGCGGGCGGCCCGCGGCGGCGGTGGCCGCGGCGGCCGCCAGCACGGCCAGTTCGTCGTCCCGGCCGACCAGCCGGGGTGCCGGGGGCGGCAGCGCTCCGGCCGGCGCGGGCGTGCGCGGTGGCGGGCCGGCGAGCCCGGGTGCCTGGGCGAGGACGTCGGCCTCCAGCTGCCGCAGTGCCGGGCCGGGGTCGACCCCGAGCTCGGCACCGAGCACCGCCCGGGCCCGGCGCAGGGCGGCCAGTGCGTCGCCCTGCCGCCCGGCCCGGTACAGGGCCAGCGCCAGCAACCGCCAGGTGTCCTCCCGCAACGGGTGGTCGGTGAGCAGCGCCGAGAGCTCCGGCACCGCCTCGGCCGCGTCCCCGGCGGCGAGTGCGGCCTCGGCGCGGCGCTGCACGGCCAGCAGGCGCAGCTCGTCGAGCCGGCCGGCCTCCGCACGGGCCCAGGCCTGGCCGGCGACGTCGGCGTACGCGGGGCCGCGCCACCGGGCCAGGGCGTCGTCCAGCAGGGCCCGGGCGTCGTCCGGCCGGCCGTCGTCCAGCAGACCGGTGGCCGAGCCGAGAGCCGTCTCGAACCGGTCGGCGTCCACGGTGCCGGGCGCGGTGCGCAGGGCGTACCCGCCGGCGACGGTGACCAGCAGCTGCGGCGGGGTGCGGGGCGGGCGGTGCGGTTCCAGCGCCCGGCGCAGGTCGCCGACGAAGGTCTGCACCGCCCCGTTCGCTCCGGTGGGGGCGTCGTCCCACAGGTCGTCGACCAGGTGGGCGAGCGGCACGGCGCGGCCCCGGGCGACCAGCAGCCGGGCCAGGACGGCGCGGTGCCGCGGGCCCCGGAGGTCGACGGGGCCGCCGTCGTCCTCGGCGGTGACCGGGCCCAGCACGCCGAACCGCACGGACGTCCCAGCCACGGCGCCACGCTAGCCGTCCCGGCGCCGCCGCTGAGCGCGTGCTGACCGGGTGCTGATCGGGCGGCGGCACGGTCTGCCGGTACGTCTCACCGATCCCCAGGAGGAACTGCCATGGCACCGACGATCCCCGGCTTCACCGAGCAGCGCGTCCCCGGCGCCGACGGGGTGGCGCTGCACGTCGCGGTCGGCGGCTCCGGCTCACCGGTGGTGCTGCTGCACGGCTTCCCGCAGACCCACCTGATGTGGCGGCACGTCGCCGCCGACCTGGCGGCCGACCACACCGTCATCTGCCCCGACCTGCGCGGCTACGGCGCCAGCGACAAGCCGGCCGACGACGGGCAGGCCTACGCCAAGCGCACCATGGCCGCCGACGTCGTCACGGTCGCCCGGGCGCTGGGCCACGAGCGGTTCGCCCTGGTCGGCCACGACCGCGGCGCGCTGGTCGCCATCCGGGCCGGCCTCGACCACCCGGACGCCGTCACGCACCTGGCCTCGCTGGACGTGCTGCCCAACCTGGACACCTGGGAGGTGCTCAGCGGGCTGTCGGCCTCGGTCGCCTGGCACCTGTACCTGATGGCGCAGCCGGCCGGCCTGCCCGAGGCGATGATCAGCGGGGCCGCCGACGCGTTCTTCGGCTCGTTCCTGGACACCTGGGCGCGCGACCCGCAGGCCGTGCCGGCCGACGTCCGTGCCGAGTACCTGCGTGCCTGCCGCGAGGCGGTGCCCTCGATCGTCGCCGACTACCGGGCCTCGGCGACGGTGGACGTCGAGCACGACCGGGCCGACCGGGACGCCGGCAACCGGCTGCGGATGCCGGTGACGGTGCTGCAGCAGGACTGGGGGCCCGAGCTCAGCGCCGGCGCGGCGGCCACCTGGGCCCGCTGGGCGCCGGACCTGGACCACCGCACGGTGACCAGCGGCCACTTCATGGCCGAGGAGGCGACGGCCGAGGTGGTCGGTGCCGTGCGCGACCTGCTGGCCCGCTGACGGGCCGGCGCCCTGGCTGGGCCGGCCCTGGTCGATCCGCCGGACGCCGGGCCCATCCGGTCGCCGAGGTGGCTGGTGATGCACGTCACAGTCGCCGGTGCATCCGGGGCCGTGGGTCCGGGCGAACACCCGACGTGGAGCTGCGTCCTCGAGCCGAACAGCAGTGGGTGGTCCAGCCGCTGATCGACGCCGGCGTCGACCTGGAGGAGATCGGTCAGCTGGTCTTCCGGCTGGCCTTCACCGCGATCGTCACCGAGGGCTGCGGCGCGCTGACCAGTCTGACGGAGCTGGTCGCCGACCGGCCGGCGGCGGTCCAGGAGGCCTGGTGCCAGGTGATCACCCGGATGCTGATGCTCGACGCACCGCCCTGAGCTCAGCCGTCCGGGGACGTCGGCAGGAGGCCTCCTCGGCGTGGGGGGGGGGGGGGGGGGGGGGGGGGGGGGGGGGGGGGGGGGGGGGGGGGGGGGGGGGGGGGGGGGGGGGGGGGGGGGGGGGGGGGGGGGGGGGGGGGGGGGGGGGGGGGGGGGGGG
>NZ_JBJJTJ010000038.1:0-32848 GCF_054177765.1 Modestobacter lacusdianchii
GGGGGGGGGGGGGGGGGGGGGGGGGGGGGGGGGGGGGGGGGGGGGGGGGGGGGGGGGGGGGGGGGGGGGGGGGTGGGGTCGGGGGGGGGGGGGGGGGGGGCGGCGGCCCCCCCCCCCCCCACCCTCGGGTCACGGGAGGGCAGGCGCCCCCGGCTTCACCGAGATCGGCACGGTCAGCGTCCGGCCGGTCCCGGTGTCGTTGTGCGACAGGACGACCATCGCGCCCTTGAAGCCACCGACGGAGCTGTCCTCGGCGTAGGACGCCGACTGCTGGACCGCGATCGTCGTGCCGTTCGTGGCCGGGACGAGCACCGCCGGGGCGCCGTCCACGGTGAACGACAGGCCCGGGCGGAGCGGGTCGAAGCTCATCCGCTCCGCCGCCAGCTCGGCGCCACCGGCCGGGCCGACCACGGTGCCCACGTTGTCGACCGTGCCGTAGGCGCTGGCCGACTGGACGCCGAAGGAGATCCGGCCCTGCACCAGCGGCATCACCGAGGTGGGCACGCCCATGAGCTGGACGTCGGAGTCGAACGCGTTGGTGTCCACCGTGCCGTCGGCCAGGTTCATGAAGCCCACGTACGGGTCGCCGGCCGGGAGCAGCTCGTACTCCCGGTCGGTGACGACGACCAGCGGCACGTCGTAGTCCGCGATCCGGGTGGTGGTCACCTGGTAGTCCCACGCGCCGTCACCGGTCGCGTCGACGTAGACGCCGTAGTTCACGGCCGTCTCCGGCGAGGTGTACTTCCCGTGCGCGGAGACCCCGAAGTACAGCCACGGGTCCTGCGGGGTGGCGGTCACGTCGGAGGCCACCCCGACCGTCGCCAGGTCCACCGAGCGCTCCAGCTCGGACTTGTAGCAGTCCGAGGCGGCCGTGTCGGTGCACTTGGGCATCTGCGGGCTGCGGCCCAGGCCCTCGAGGGCCGTGACCAGCGAGGTGTAGGACGTCGGGCCGAACGCCGGGCCGTTGCTGACGCCCCGGCCGACCAGCGTGATCGAGGTGCCGGCCTTGCGGTCCTGGGCGATCAGGTTCGACGAGGGCTTGGCGTTGGCGTGCACCGGCACCCGGAGGGTCGGCGCGTCGCCCTTGCTCGGGGTCAGCACCACCCGGCCGCTGGCCTCACCCAGGAACTGACGCCCGTCGTCGGTGACGACCGTCGGGTCGGCCACCTTGCGCAGCTGGTCCCGGGTGACGGTCAGGACGACGTTGACGACCGTCTTGGTGTTCGGCGCGACGTTGACCACCGAGGGCTCGACCCGGTAGCTGACCCCGGGCTGCTCGGCCAGCGCCTCGTACGCCAGCCGGTAGCCCACCGTCCTGCCGCTCTTGTTCGACACGGTGATCTGCCGGTTCTGCACGACCTTCGGGTCCTTGGCCTCGATGACCCCGAAGGACGCCGACACGACGCCGCTGCCGGCGTTGGCGTAGGCCAGGACCTGGTTGTCCAGGGCGGCCTTCGCGTCGATCCGGCCGGCGCCCTGCCGGTTCGGGCCGTAGACGACGCCCTCGGCGGTGTGCACGTCGTGGACGGCGGTGTTCATCAGGTCGGCCTTGACCTCCTCCGTCGTCCAGTCCGGGTGGGCCGCGCGGATGAGCGCGGTGACCCCGGAGGTGGTCGGCGCGGCCATCGAGGTGCCGGACTGGCTGACGCCCTCGCTGCCGGTGCCGACCGCCGCGGAGTACAGCGTCACGCCGGGCGCGGAGACGTCCGGCTTGAGGCCGTTGGCCTGGCGGCTGCTGCGCGAGGAGAACGACGCGAGCAGGTCGACCTGCGCGGGGTCGTCGACGATCGCGGCGTCCTTGAGGCTGGGCCCGAAGGTGACGGTGACCGGGCCGGCCTCGACGGCGGCGGCGAGCGCCGCACCGTCGGTGGCGGTGACCAGGATGCCCGGGATCTGCGGGACGCCGGTGATGCCGGTCTCCAGCAGGTCGTCGTCGCCGATGATCATGAAGCCGATCGCACCGTGGTCGCGGGCGTTGCTGCCCTTGGCCACCGAGCCGCAGGCGAAGCCGGCGGCCTCGATGAGCACGATCTCACCGGTGTAGTCCCCGCTCCAGGGAGCGCAGCCGGTCGGGTCGTCCCCGGCCTCGGGGAGCACCACCGGCCCGGTGACGTCGGGCTTGACGTTGCCGGCCTCGTCCAGGTCGCTGTAGGCGATCGACCGCAGCCCCGGGCGGATGCCGGTGGGGCCGCCGCCGGAGACGACCTGCCAGCCGTCGAAGACGCCGTAGCCGTCGTTGGAGGCGGCGACGCCGATCCCGCGCGGGGCGTTGCCCGGCGAGCCGCCGATGTCGTAGCTGTCGCCGGAGTTGCCGGCCGACATCACCACGAGCATGCCGCGGGCCATCGCCTCGTTGGCGACCATCGCGTCGGCGTCGTCGGCCAGGCCGTACTCCGAGCCCAGCGACAGGTTGACGACGTCGAGGTGGTCGTCGATCGAGCCGTCACCGTTGGGGTCCATGGCCCACTCGATGGCCTCGATGGTGACGTTGGTGGAGCCCTCGCAGCCGAAGACCTTCAGCGCGTACAGCTCGGCGTCCGGCGCCATGCCGGGGCCGATCCGCAGCGCGGAGGGGTCGAAGGACTCGTCGTAGGCGCCGGTGTAGGTGGCGCCGTCCGCGGTCACGCCGAAGCCGGCCGCGGTGCCGGCGACGTGGGTGCCGTGCCCGTTGCAGTCCAGCGGGTTCTCGTCCGGCATGGCGACCGGCTGGTAGGCCGGGGACGCCGGGTCGGCGTTGTAGCTGTCACCGACGAAGTCGTGCCCGCCGACGACCTTGGCGTTCGGGTAGACGCCGGCCGGCGCGGGCTGCGCCTCGGCGGCCTGGATGGCGGCGAACTGGGCGACGTCACCGCTGCCACCGAAGTCGGCGTGGGTGTAGTCGATCCCGGTGTCGATGATGCCGACGGAGACGCCCTCCCCGGTGTTGCCCAGGGCCTCCCAGGCCTCCACGGCCCGGACGACGCTGGCGGCGCCGGTGTTGCTGGTCTCCTTGGGGGTGATCGGGAGGACGGCGGTGACGCCGGGCAGCGTGGTGAGCGCCTCGTAGTCGGCGGCGTCGGCGGAGACCGCGACCCCGGAGACGACCGTCGAGGCGGTGTAGAGCACCTCGGCGTCGGCGACCGCACCGGGCAGCTCGGCGACGACCTCGTCGGCGGCGGCCTCCACGCCGGGCTGCGCGGCCCGGGCCGCCTCGGCGGCCTGCGCGGCGCTGCTGGTGGCCAGCGCGTCGGCGTAGACCTGCGAGGTCGCCGGTGTGTCGATCTGCAGGAAGAACGAGGCCGGACCGCTCTCGGGCAGGCCGGCCGGTCGACCGGAGTCGGCCCGGGCCGCGAGCTGGGAGCGGACCTCCTCCAGCTGCGCGGCATCGAGCGTGGCCTGCGCCCGGTCGGTGACCGGAGCGGCGGGGGCAGCCAGCGCGCTGCCTGCCCCACCGGTGGCCGCGAGGGTGGCCGCGACGGCGACGACCCCCGTCCGGACGAGGACGCGTCGGCGTCCTGCCCGGTGCGAATACGTACTTCTCGGACTCACGTGCACCCCTGTCAGCGAGTTCTGCAACGGCCGTGTCGTCACCGCGTGTGCGGTGCCGAGACGGAACAGTCACACCGTGGTCGTTGCCCTGACTAACGGCCAATAGGCCGTTCGGAGCAGCGCAGACCATTGTGCGGAGCATCTGCCGCAGCTGTGACACGGCTGGGTTTCGGACCCGTGCCGACCGTTTGTCCTCCGGCGCGCCGTACGCCGAACGGGTGAACGTGAACGCGCGGTTGACACGTTGCACCAGTCCTCAACCACTCGGACGAACGGCAGGTGGCCGAGGCCGCACCGGCCCCGGACGCACGCGAGGCCGCGTCGTCCGGGTGGGACGACGCGGCCTCGACAGCCGGAGGTGGAGGTGTCAGCTGGCGGTGAGGTCGGCGACCTGGGCCTGGCGGGCACCGATCCGCTGCCCGATCTCCGAGAGCAGCTCCCCGCTGACCGGGCTGTCCACGGTGACCGCCATCAGGGCCTCGCCGCCCTGCGTGGTGCGGCTGACCTGGGCGCCGGCGATGTTGACCCCGGCCTCGCCCAGGGCGGCGCCCACGGCACCGACCACGCCGGGCCGGTCGCCGTAGACGAAGAACAGCAGGTGCCCGTCGGCGGTGAGGTCGAGGTCGAAGCCGCTCACCTCGGTGAGCTTGGGCACCTGGTTCTTGCCGTAGAGCGTGCCGGAGACGGTCACCTCGGTGCCGTCGGCCATCGCGCCGCGGACGCTGATCAGGTTGCGGTAGTCCGGGCTCTCGGTGTTGCTGGAGAGGCTGACGTCCAGCCCGCGCTGGTCGGCCAGCAGCGGCGCGTTGACGTAGGTGACCGGCTCCTCCACCACGTCGGAGAAGACCCCGCGCAGCACCGCCAGCTGCACCACCGACACGTCGAACTCGGCGATCTTGCCCTGCACCTGCACGTGCACCGACTGGGCCAGCCCGCCGGCCACGGCGGTGAACACCCGGCCGAGCTTCTCCGCCAGCGGCAGCCCCGGCCGCACGTCCTCGGCGACCACGCCACCGGCCTGCACGTTGACCGCATCGGGCACGAAGTCGCCCTGCAGCGCCAGCCGCACGCTGCGGGCCACCGCGGTGCCGGCCTTGTCCTGCGCCTCGGTCGTCGACGCGCCCAGGTGCGGGGTGACCACCACGTTGGGCAGCCCGAACAGCGGGCTGTCGGTGCACGGCTCCTTGGCGTAGACGTCGATGCCGGCGGCACCGACCTGACCCGACTGCAGCGCCTCGGCCAGCGCCGCCTCGTCGACCAGGCCACCGCGGGCCGCGTTCACGATGATCACGCCCCGCTTGGTGGCGGCCAGCTGCTCGGCCCCGATCAGGCCGAGGGTCTCCGGGGTCTTGGGCAGGTGCACGGTGATGAAGTCCGACTCGCGCAGCAGCTCGTCCAGGCTGACCAGCCGGACGCCGAGCTGGGCCGCGCGGCCCGCCTGGATGTAGGGGTCGTAGGCGATCAGCGTGACCCCGAAGGCGGCCAGCCGCTGCGCCACCAGCACGCCGATCCGCCCCAGCCCGACCACGCCGACGGTCTTCTCGGTGACCTCGACGCCGGTGAACTTCGACCGGGCCCACGTGCCGTCCCGGAGCGAGGCGTCGGCGGCCGGGATGTGCCGGGCCGCCGCCAGCAGCAGGGCGATGGCGTGCTCGGCGGCGCTGACGATGTTCGACGTCGGGGCGTTGACCACCAGCACACCGCGCTCGGTGGCGGCGGCGACGTCGACGTTGTCCAGGCCGATGCCGGCGCGGGCGACGACCTTCAGCTGGGGCGCGGCGGCGAGCGCCTCGGCGTCGATCTGGGTGGCCGACCGGATGAGCACCGCCGAGGCCTCCGCCAGCGCCGGCAGCAGCGCGGACCGGTCGGCGCCGTCCACGTGGCGGATCTCGACGTCTTCTCCCAGCACCTCCAGCACACTGGGGGCGAGCTGCTCGGCGATCAGGACGACGGGCGCGGTCGTGGTCACGGGAGCACAGCCTAGGGAGGTCGGCGCGCCCGCGGGGCGCCGGTGCCCGGCGTTCCCACTGGGTGGACGACGGCGGGCCGGGGGCCTGCTTGCCCGGCTCCCCCCCGCCCGGCCATCCTGACGGCTCAGCGCCGGTGCCACCGGCCCCGTGCGGAGGAGATCATGGACAACGACCGGGACGACGCCCAGGGCCGTCAGGAGACGACCCCGTTCGGCCGGCCACCGGGCCGGCCGGCCGCCGAACGCCCCGGCCAGCCCGACCCCGCACCGAGCACCGGCTCGACCGCCCAGGGTCAGCAGCCGGGCGCCGACCGGCCTTCCTGGTCCGGGCGCCAGGACCAGTCCGGCCCGACCGCGTACCGGCAGTCGCCGTACGAGCAGTCGCCGTACGAGCAGCCGCGGTACGAGCAGCCGCGGTACGGCCGGTCCGAGCCCGGGCCGAGCCACCAGGGCCAGTACGAGCAGGGCCAGTACGGGCAGCCCCGGTACGGACAGGGCCAGTACGAGCAGGGCCAGTACGGGCAGCCCCGATACGGACAGGAGCAGTACGGGCAGGGGCAGTACGGACAGCCCCGGTACGGACAGGACCAGTACCAGCAGGGGCAGTACGGACAGGACCAGTACGGGCAGGGGCAGTACAAGCAGTACGCGCAGGGCCAGTACGCGCAGGGGCAGTACGGGCAGGGGCAGTACGGGCGGGGCGAGTACGCGCAGGGCCAGTACGTGCCCTCGCCCTACGAGCAGCAGCCCGGACAGTTCTCCGGGCAGGAGCGGCCGGCGCGCCCCGGCACGGTGATCACCGCGGCGGTGCTCGCCCTCGTGCACGCGGCGCTCGGGCTCCTGGTGACCGTCGGGCTGTTCGCCGGCGGCGCGCTGATCGACGACCTCGCCGACGTGCTGGAGAGCGACCCGAGCCTGGACACCGGCACGACCGCCGGGGTCGACGACGTGCGCGCCGTCCTGGTGGGCATCGCCCTGCTGGCGCTGGCCTGGACGGTGGTGATGGTGTGGGGCGCGGTGCTGGCGCTGCGCGGGCGCAGCCGGGTGCTGTTGCTGGTGGGCTCCTCGATCGCGGTCGCCTGCACCGGGCTGGTGCTGCTCTTCGGCCTCATCGGCATCGCGCTGGAACCGCAGCCGTCGGGTGACCTCGGCAGCGTCGTCCTGCTGGTCGCGCTCTTCGCCGCAGCCCTGGCGATGCTGGTCCTGCTGTGCCTGCGCTCGTCCGGGCAGTTCTTCGCCGCGCACCGCCGCCGGCGGGAGCTCACCCGGCGCTGACGCCCTCCCCCGGCAGTGACGCAGGGCCCCCGCAGCGATCGCTGCGGGGGCCCTGCGGTGTCCGGCCGGCCCCGCTCGTCGCGGGGCCCTCGCTCAGCGAGCGGCGGTGCCGGTGTAGTCGTCGCTGGCGCTGACCCAGCTCATCAGACCGCGCAGCTGGCGGCCGGTGGCCTCGATCGGGTGCGCCTCGGCGGCGGCCCGCTTGGCCGTGAAGTCCGGCGCACCGGCGTCCTGGTCGGCGATGAAGCCGGCGGCCCAGGAACCGTCCTGGATGGCGGTGAGGACCTCCTTCATCGACTCCTTGACGCGGGCGTCGACGACCTTGGGCCCGGAGGTGTAGTCGCCGTACTCGGCGGTGTCGGAGACCGACCAGCGCTGCTTGGCGATGCCGCCCTCGTACATGAGGTCGACGATCAGCTTGAGCTCGTGCAGGCACTCGAAGTAGGCGATCTCGGGCTGGTAGCCGGCCTCGGTGAGCGTCTCGAACCCGGCGGTGACCAGCGCGGACATGCCGCCGCAGAGCACGGCCTGCTCGCCGAACAGGTCGGTCTCGGTCTCCTCGGCGAACGTCGTCTTGATGACGCCGGCCCGGGTGCCGCCGATGGCCTTGGCGTAGGACAGCGCGAGCGCCTGCGCCGAGCCGCTGGCGTCCTGCTCCACGGCGATCAGGCAGGGCACGCCCTTGCCGTCGCTGAACTCACGGCGCACCAGGTGGCCGGGGCCCTTGGGGGCGACCATCGCGACGTCCACACCGGCCGGGGGCTTGATGTAGCCGAAGCGGATGTTGAAGCCGTGGCCGAAGAAGAGCGCGTCGCCGTCCTGCAGGTTGGGCTCGACCGACTCGGTGTACAGCTTCCGCTGCACGTGGTCCGGCGCCAGGATCATGATCAGGTCGGCCTCGGCGGACGCCTCGGCGGGGGTGACCACGCGCAGGCCCTCGGCCTCGGCCTTGGCCCGGCTCTTGGAGCCCTCGGGCAGGCCGACGCGGACGTCGACGCCGGAGTCACGCAGGGACAGCGCGTGGGCGTGGCCCTGGCTGCCGTAGCCCAGGACGGCGACGGTGCGCCCCTGGATGATCGAGAGGTCGGCGTCGTCGTCGTAGAAGATCTCGGCGGCCATGGGGCGGTTGGTTCCCTTCGGTCTGTGCTTTATCGCGATAAAGCGCGGGGGTGGGTGGAGCGGAACTAGGCGGAGCGCTCGACGGGGCGCAAGGTACCGGCGCCGCTCATCGACCGCGGGCCGCGGCCCAGGGCGACGGTGCCCGACTGCGCCATCTCCTTGATGCCCAGCGGGGCGAGGACGGCGAGCAGTGCCTGCAGCTTGTCGGGGGTGCCGGTGGCCTCGAGGGTGACGGTGTCGGTGTTCACGTCGATCACCCGGGCCCGGAACAGCTCGGCGGTCTGCAGCACCTGGGCCCGGTCGGCCAGCGGCGCACGCACCTTGACCAGCAGCAGCTCGCGCTGCACGGCCGCGGTGTCCAGCTCGACGATCTTGATCACCTCGACCAGCTTGTTCAGCTGCTTGGTGATCTGCTCCAGCGGCTGGGCCTCCGCGTCGGCCACGATCGTCATCCGGGACAGGTCGGGGTTCTCGGTCGGCCCCACGGCCAGGGACTCGATGTTGTAGCCGCGCCGGCTGAACAGCGCCGAGACCCGGGCCAGCACACCGGCCTTGTTCTCGACGAGCACCGACAGCGTGTGTCGTGGCATGAGAGGACCTCGTTCCGATCTGCGGTTCGGCCCCCTTTCAGGGGCCCGCCGCGAGCCTGCGAGTGGTGGGGGGAAAGGGGGTCCTAGACCTGTCCGTCGCCGAAGACCGGCCGGACGTCGCGCGCGGCCAGGATCTCGTCGTTGCTGGCCCCGGCGGCGACCATCGGCCACACCTGGGCGTCGGAGCCGACGATGAAGTCGATGACGACCGGGGCGTCGTTGATCGCCATCGCCTTCTCGATCACCGCGTCGACGTCGTCCTTGGACTCGCACCGCAGTCCGACGCAGCCCAGCGCCTCGGCGAGGGTGACGAAGTCGGGGATGCGCACCTGGCGGGGCGACCCGTCCTTGCCACCGTGGGTGTTCAGGTGGGTGTTGGAGTAGCGGCCCTCGTAGAACAGGGTCTGCCACTGCCGGACCATGCCGAGGTTGCCGTTGTTGATGACGGCGACCTTGACCGGGATGCCCTCGATGGCGCAGGTGGCCAGCTCCTGGTTGGTCATCTGGAAGCAGCCGTCGCCGTCGATCGCCCACACGGTGGTGTCGGGGCAGCCGAACTTGGCGCCCATCGCCGCGGGGACGGCGTAGCCCATGGTGCCCAGGCCACCGCTGTTGAGCCAGGTGCCGGGCTTCTCGTACTTCACGAACTGGGCGGCCCACATCTGGTGCTGCCCGACCCCGGAGGCGTAGATCGCGTCCGGTCCGGCGATGGCACCGAGCCGCTCGATCACGTACTGCGGGGAGAGCATCCCGTCCTCGGGCCAGTCGTAGCCCAGCGGGTAGCGGGCGCGCCAGTCCTCCAGCTGCGCCCACCACCCGGTCAGCTGCGGGGTGCGGCCGGCCTCGTGCTCGGCGCGCAGCGCGGTGACCAGCTCGGCGATGGTGGCCTTGGCGTCGCCGACGATCGGCACGTCGGCCTTGCGGTTCTTGCCGATCTCGGCCGGGTCGATGTCGGCGTGCACCACGGCCGCGTGCGGCGCGAAGCTGGACAGCTCACCGGTCACCCGGTCGTCGAAACGGGCACCCAGGGCGACGAGCAGGTCGGCCTTCTGCAGCGCGGTGACGGCGGTGACGTTGCCGTGCATCCCGGGCATGCCCAGGTTCTGCGGGTGACTGTCGGGGAAGGCCCCGCGGGCCATCAGCGTGGTGACGACCGGCGCGCCGGTCAGCTCGGCCAGCTCGGCCAGCTCGGCGGTGGCTCCGGCCTTGAGCACGCCTCCCCCGACGTAGAGCACCGGCTGGCTGGCGCCGGCGATCAGGGCGGCGGCCTCGCGCACCTGCTTGCCGTGCGGGCGGGTGGTGGGCTTGTAGCCGGGCAGGTCCAGCCGCGGCGGCCAGCTGAAGTCGGTGGTGGCCTGCAGCGCGTCCTTGGAGATGTCGACCAGCACGGGGCCGGGGCGGCCGGTGCCCGCCAGGTGGAAGGCCTCGGCGATCCGCTGCGGGATCTCGTCGGGGTCGGTGACCAGGAAGTTGTGCTTGGTGATCGGCATGGTGATGCCGCGGATGTCCGCCTCCTGGAAGGCGTCGGTCCCGATCGCGGCGCTGGGCACCTGGCCGGTGATCGCGACGATCGGCACCGAGTCCATGTAGGCGTCGGCCAGCGGGGTGACCAGGTTGGTCGCGCCCGGACCGGAGGTGGCCATGCAGACCCCGACCCGGCCGGTGGCCTGGGCGTACCCGGTGGCGGCGTGCCCGGCGCCCTGCTCGTGGCGGACCAGCACGTGCCGCAGCGCGGAGTCGAACAGCGGGTCGTACGCGGGGAGGATCGCCCCGCCCGGGATGCCGAACACCACCTCGACGCCGACCGCCTCCAGCGACCGCACCAGGCTCTGCGCGCCGGTGATCCCCGAGACCGGCTCGCTCGCGGCATCGGCGATCGTGCGGGCCGTCGTCTCCACCCCGAGGGTGGACTGCGCGGCCGCCTCGGTGGGCTGCATGGGGGTGGCCGGCGCGGAGCCGGCACCGGGAGCCGGGCCGGTGCCGGGACGGTTGGCCGCTGCGGTGCGGCCGGAGGTGCTGGGGGTGCTCATCTGGTCGATCTCCCTGGGCGCGGGGTGGGGTGCTGCGGCGGATCTCTCGGCGGTCCGGCCGAGCGGTGCCCGGCCAACAAAAAACCCCTCGTGCCGTGGCACGGAGGGGTGGCGCGTCGGTCGGGAGGGACCGGCGCGCTAGTGGATCGCTACGAGGAGACGGGTGCTGGGCACGGGAGACACTGTGCCCCCGCCCCGCGACCCCGTCAACCAGACCGTCCCAGACAGTGGGACGACGTCACTCACTGGCTGGGACGGTGACCGGAGCGGAGGGCTGCGCGCCGAGCAGGGCGGCGTCGAAGCCGTCGATCACCGCCGGCAGCGCCTCCGGCCGGGTCGGCCGGCCGAGCAGGAAGCCCTGCAAGAACCGGCAGCCCAGCTCGCGCAGCGCCGCCAGCTGTCCGGGGGTCTCCACGCCCTCGGCGACGACGTCGATGGCCAGCCGGCGGCCCAGCTCGATCACGCTGTGCACCAGGGCGGCGCTGCGCTCGTCGTCCTCGATGCCGGCCAGGAACTCCCGGTCCATCTTCAGCACGTCGACCGGCAGCCGGGTGAGGTAGGCGAACGTCGAGTAGCCCCGGCCGAAGTCGTCGAGGGAGATGACGCACCCCATGTCGTGCAGCGTCTGGAGGTCCCCGTCGGCACGGTCGGGCTCTCCGATGAACAACGACTCGGTGACCTCGAGCATCAGCCGGCTCGGCGGCAACCCGGCCCGGGCCAGCGCGGCGGTCACGTCGGGAACCAGGCTGCCCGACTGCAGGTGCCGGACGCTGATGTTGACGCCGAGCCGCAGGTCCCGTCCCTGGCGCAGCAGCCCGGCCAGCTCCGCGGTCGACTGCTCCAGCACCCACCGCTGCAGGGGCACGATCAGCCCGTCGTCCTCGGCCAGGCCGACGAACTCGTCGGGTGAGATCTCGCCCAGCACCGGGTGGTCCCAGCGCACCAGCGCCTCCAGGCCGAGGACCCGGCGCTCGACCGTGCCCACCACCGGCTGGTAGACCAGCCGCAGCTCGCCGCGGGAGAGCGCGTCGGGCAGGTCGCGGGCCAGCCGGGTGCGGCGGGCGGTGGCGCTGTCGGCCGTCTCGCCGTGCCGGCGCACCCGCCCCTTGCCGGCGGCCTTCGCCGCACGCAGCGCCAGGTCCGCGTGGCGCACCGTCGTCGGCACGTCGTCGGCGGGGTCGACCTCGGTTACCCCGATGCTGCAGGAGACGTCGAAGACCAGGTCCGGGTCGGCTCCCGGGGTGGGCACCGACCGGTGCACCCCGGCCAGCTCGCCGATGATCCGCTCGGCCAGCGCCGTCGCCTCGTCCAGACCGGCCCGCACCAGGACGGCGAACTCGTCGCCACCGAGCCGGCCGACCAGGTCCCGATCACGCACCGTGGCACGCAGCCGGTCGGCCACCTCCACCAGCAGGAGGTCACCGGCCTCGTGCCCGGCGACGTCGTTGACCGCCTTGAACCCGTCGAGGTCCAGCAGCAGCAGGCAGGAGGTCTCCCCCTCCGCCGCCCGGCTGCGCGCGCCGGTCAGGCCGGCCATCAGCCGGGCCCGGTTGGGCAGCCCGGTGAGGTAGTCGGTGTAGGCCAACCGCTGGAGCTCGAGCTCGCTCTCCCGCCGGTCGTCGACGTCCCGCAGGTGCAACACGAGCCCGTCACCGGCCCGCCCGTCAGCGCGTCCGGGCAGTTCCGACGGCGCTGCCTGCAGGTCCGCGCTGGCCACGACCCGCACGGTCTCCAGGTGCCGCCACCCGCCGTCCCGGGTCCGCAGCCGGAACGACCGGGGCCTCGACGCATCGGGTCCCAGCGCCGGGTGGAGGACGGTGTGCAGCTCGGCTCGGTCCTCCGGGTGGACGAACTCCGCCAGCCGGTGCCCCTCGAGGTCCCGGGCGGACCAGGCGTCCGGCCCCTGCCCGGCGCCGGACGCCCAGGTGATCCGGCCGTGGCGGTCCAGCACGATGGTGACGTCGGCGGCGCTGTGCACCAGGGTGCGGAAGTAGGACTCCGTGCGGAGCACCTGGCGGGTCAGCCGGGCACCGTCCGCCGCCCACACCAGGGTGCGGGCGAAGGTCAGCACCAGCAGCAGGGAGGCCGCGGCCGCCTCCAGCGGGTCGATCGACCGCCCGGCGACCCGGCCGCCCAGCAGCACCAGGACGACGCCGAACGCAGCGCAGTAGCTGACCACCACACCGAGCAACGGGACCCCGGTGGCGACGTCGTCGGGCTCGGTGGTCTGGCCGGGGTCGGCGGCCATGGCCAGCGTGCCGGAGGCCAGCATCGCCAGCCAGGCGGTGCCGGTGAGCAGGTCGGTGGTCGCCGACGGGCTCACCGCGGCGATCGACCCGCTCACGGTGACCACCGCGACGGAGGCGAAGCAGCCCAGCAGCCACCCGGCCGCGGCGCGGCGGGCGTCGCTGACCCCGGCGAAGGTGATCAGCCCGACCGTGCAGAGCACCACGCCCACCGCGGGGTAGCCCAGCGTCATCAGGCCGTCGACCGACCCCGCGGCCCGCCCCAGCGCCGAGGTGACCACCACCTCCAGCAGCGCCGACAGCGCCACCAGGGCCACCGCGGCGTCCAGGACGACCCGCGCGCCGATGCCGGTGGCGGCCGAGCGCACCAGCCGGGCGCAGCCGAGCAGGGCGAACGGGACGGTGGCCACCAGCGGGACGTCCTGCAGGCCGGCCTCGCTGGCGTTGACCCCCACCCCGCGGACCGCGGCGATCGCCTCACCGGTGCACAGCAGGAAGGCGAGGACGGCGAAGGCCCGCCACGGCCCGGCGGACGTGCGGTCCAGCCGGAGCGCGTGCCGGACGACCAGCACGCCGATGGCCAGCGAGGCGGCGCTGAGCACCGCCGGCCCCGCGTGCGCCGACGCCGCCGGCCAGACGAACTCGACGACACCCAGCCCGACGGCGACGCTGCCCAGCAGCGAGAGCACCGCGGCACGCGGCCAGTGCACGGGCATCGGCAGGGAGGGGACGGCGGGCAGCGCCCGGCCCCGCAGCGAGGAGGCGGTCACGATGCGCCCACCCGGTCGGACAGGCCCGGCACGAGCCGCCCGCCGTCGGCCTCCAGCAGCTGCACCAGGCGGGGCAGGCTCACCGGCCGGGAGATCAGGTGGCCCTGGGCGAAGCCGCAGCCCAGGCCGTGCAGCACGGACAGCTGGCTCGTGGTCTCCACGCCCTCGGCGACCACGTCGACCCGCAGGGTCCGGCCCAGCGCGACCACCGCCTCGCACACCGCCCGCGCGTAGACGTCCCGGTCGACCCGGGAGAGCAGGGAGCGGTCGAGCTTGATGATGTCCAGCGGCAACCGGCCCAGCGCCGGCAACGAGGAGCTGGCCCGGCCGAAGTCGTCGAGCGCGAGGTGGACGCCCATCAGCCGCAGGGCGGTGACGTCGTCGGCGACGTCGCCCCCGGTGAGCGCCGACTCGCTCACCTCCAGCACCAGCTGGTCCGGCGCCATGCCGCTGGCCCGCAGCGCGGCCGTCACGTCGCCCACCAGCGTGCCCCCGGCCAGGTGCTGGGCCGACACGTTGACGCCCAGCTTCAGCGGCTCCCCCTGGTGGGGCAACGTCACTGCGGCCGCGGTCGCCTCCCGCAGCACCCAGCGCTGCAGGTCGCCCACCAGGCCGCCGCGCTCGGCGACCGGCAGGAACTCCTCGGGCGGCACGTCACCGAGCACCGGGTGCCGCCAGCGCAGCAGCGCCTCGACGCCGGTGACGCGGTGGTCGTCCAGGGCGATGAGCGGCTGCCAGGCCAACGTCAGCTCCCCCCGCTCGCGGGCTCCCACGAGGTCGGCGCGCAGCAGCTCGCGCCGGTCCCGGGCGGCGGTCAGCTCGTCGCGGTGACGGCGGACCGACCCCGCGCCGGCGCTGCGGGCGTCGGTGACGGCCAGCTCGGCGCGGTCGACCACCTCCCGCTCGGTGAGCCCGCCGGCGAGCGGGACCAGCCCGGCCACCGCGGTGAGGTCGACGATCCCCAGCTCGGTCCGGATCGGGGCGTCGATCACCGACAGGCAGCGGGCGGCCAGCCGATCCGCGTCGGCCACCGTCCCGGCGGCGAGCACGCTGAACAGCTCGGCCCCGATCCGGGCCACCTGGTCCTCGGCGCGCACGACCCCGCGCAGCCGCCGGGCCACCTCGGCCAGGGCGACGTCGACGACGTCCCGGCCGGCGTTCTCGTGGGCCTCGCGCAGCCCCTGCACCTCAATCAGCAGGAGCGCGGCCGCCCCGGGGGCGTCCTCGTCGCCCGGCGCCCCGGCCTGGTCCGCCCTGGCGGGCGCCCCCTCGGACGGGAGCCGGCCGAGCAGTTCGGTGAGAGCGACCAGCTGGGCGGCGCGGTTGGGCAGCCCGGTGAGCGGGTCGGTGAAGGCCAGCGAGCTGAGCTCGTGCTCGCGGTCGCGCCGGGCGGTCACGTCCCGGCAGTGCAGCACCAGCGCCCGGACGTCGGCGTCCGCGCGCAGGTCGCTGGCGCCGGCCTCCAGGACCCGCCAGCTCCCGGCGCCGTCGGGCAGCCGGAAGCTGCACAGCCCCACCGGACCGCTCTCGTCGCACAGCCAGCTGCGCACCCCGGCGGCGTCCTCGGGGTGCACCACCTCCACCAGCGGCCGGCCCAGCAGGGCCGGGCCGGGGTCGTCCCGCTCCGGCGCCAGCGAGGGCGCCGCCCAGGTGATCCGCAGGTCGCTGCCGAGGATGACCACGGCATCGCTGCTGGACCGGACCAGTGACCGGAAGTACGCCTCGCTGCTGCGCAGCCGGGCGGCGACCCGCGCCTCGTCCCGGGCGGTGACCGCCCGGTGCACCAGGGTCAGCGCCAGACAGCAGACCAGGGCCGCCCCGGCGGCCGGCGGCGGCTCGGTGCCCAGCAGCGGGACGCCCAGGTAGGCCAGCACCGCGGCGACCATGACCAGGTGCGGCGCGAGCTGGCCGGCCTGGCCGAGCCGGGAGCTGCGCCGGCTGGGGGGCGCGACCGCGGCCGCGCCGGGGTCACGGTGTGCCGCCACGCAGACCAGCAGCAGGCTGGCCAGCTGGGCCGCCGGCACCCCGGCGGTGAGCACGGTCGGGTGCAGCTCGGGGCCGGCCAGGGCCAGCCCGTGCGCAACCGCCCAGGTGGCCACGGCCAGCAGCATGAGCGCGCCGGTCACCCGGCGCGGGCCGGCGGACGCCGCGACCAGCACCAGGACGGCCGAGAGCACCGACGCCGTGGCCAGGCAGGCCAGCTCGAGCACCAGCCGGGCGGTGCCGACCGGCTCCCCGCCCAGCGCCGGACCGACGACCAGCACCTGCGCCAGGACCATCGACGCGCTGAAGAACAACAGGGTCTCGGTGAGCAACCGGGCACCGCCCTGGCGCAGCTGCCCCGGGGTCAGCAGCCGGAGCACCGCGACCAGCGCGATCAGCAGGGCGGGCAGCCCCACCGCCCGACCGGCCTCCACGAACAGCCCGGCACCCGCCAGCCCGGCCCCGAGGTTGCCGGCCAGGCCGACCAGCACGGCGACCGCCAGCAGCCGCCAGCCGCCCAGCCGTGCGCCCTGCCCGGAGCCGCTGCGCCACAGCACCACGACGGTGCCCAGCGCGGCGGCCAGCAGCAGCAGGTCGGCAGCCAGCGGCGCGGCGCCACCCGCCGCCCCGGTCAGCACCGGGACGGCGAGCAGCCACCCCGGAGATGTCCGTCGCCTCTGCTCCACCCGAGGACTGTCGGCGGGCCGGCACCGCCGCAACAGGTCAGCGGCGGTGGGATCACCCGTTCGAGCGGTGCCCGGAGGTCAGCTGGTGATGGCTCCCTGCGCGGCCGAGCCGACGAGCTTCGCGTACTTGCCGAGGACGCCCCGGGTGTAGCGGGGAGCCGGCGGCGCCCAGCCCTCGCGGCGGCGGGCCAGCTCGTCGTCGTCCACCAGGAGCTCCAGCGTGCGGGCGGCCAGGTCGAGCCGGATCCGGTCACCCTCGCGGACGAGGGCGATCGGCCCGCCGTCGGCGGCCTCCGGCGCGATGTGCCCCACGCACAGCCCCGTGGTGCCGCCGGAGAACCGGCCGTCGGTGAGCAGCAGCACGTCCTTGCCGAGCCCGGCGCCCTTGATCGCCCCGGTCACGGCGAGCATCTCGCGCATGCCCGGGCCACCCCGCGGGCCCTCGTAGCGGATCACCACGACGTCGTCCTTCTGGAGCGTGCCCTCGGTGACGGCGTCCATCGCGCCCTGCTCGCCGTCGAAGACGCGAGCGGTGCCCTCGAAGACGTCGGCGTCGAAGCCGGCGGACTTCACCACCGCACCCTCGGGCGCCAGCGAGCCACGCAGGACCGTCAGCCCACCGGTCTTGTGGATCGGGTCGGCCATCGCGCGGATGATCGCGCCGTCGGGGTCCGGCGGGCTGATCTCGGCCAGGTTCTCGGCCAGCGTGCGGCCGGTCACGGTGAGCACGTCGCCGTGCAGCAGGCCGGCGTCCAGCAGCGCCCGCATGACCACCGGCACGCCACCGATCCGGTCGACGTCGGTCATCACGTACCGGCCGAAGGGCTTGACGTCGGCCAGGTGCGGCGTCCGGTCACCGATCCGGTTGAAGTCGTCGAGGGTGAGGTCGACGTCGGCCTCGTGGGCGATCGCCATCAGGTGCAGCACGGCGTTGGTCGAGCCGCCCAGCGCCATGGCCACGGTGATGGCGTTCTCGAACGCCTGCTTGGTCATGATCTGCCGCGCGGTGATGCCCTTGCGCAGCAGCTCGACCACGGCCTCACCGGAGGCGATCGCGATGGCGTCCCGGCGGGCGTCCGGCGCGGGCGGTGCGGCGCTGCCCGGCAGCGCCATGCCGAGGGCCTCCGCGACGCTGGCCATCGTGTTGGCGGTGTACATGCCGCCGCACGAGCCCATCCCCGGGCAGGCGGCCTTCTCGATGGCGGTCAGCTCGTCACGGGTGATCTTCCCGGCGGCGCAGGCGCCGACGCCCTCGAAGACGTCGATCAGGGTGAGGTCCTTGTCGCCCAGCTTCCCCGGCAGCGTGGACCCGGAGTAGACGAAGACGCTGGCCAGGTCGAGCCGGGCGGCGGCCATCAGCATGCCGGGCAGCGACTTGTCGCAGCCGGCGAGCAGCACCGTGCCGTCGAGCCGCTCGGCGAAGACGACGGTCTCGACCGAGTCGGCGATCACCTCACGGGAGACCAGCGAGGCGCGCATGCCCTCGTGGCCCATGGAGATGCCGTCGGAGACGGAGATGGTGCCGAACTCCAGCGGGTAGCCGCCGGCGGCGTGCACGCCCTCCTTGGCCCGCTTGGCCAGCCGGTCCAGCGAGAGGTTGCAGGGGGTGATCTCGTTCCAGGACGACGCGACGCCGACCTGGGGCTTGGCGAAGTCGTCGTCGCCCATGCCGACCGCGCGGAGCATGGCCCGGGCCGGGGCCTTGGCGTCCCCGTCGGTCACCTCGCGGCTGCGCGGCTTGACGTCGACGGTGCGGTCGCTGGCGGGGCGGTCTTCCACGGTCGTCACGACCGGGGATGGTAGGCCGGTCGCTCCCGGTGCGGAGGTGGGCTGGGTGGTCGTCATGGCGTGCTCCTGATCAGGTGCGGGAGCCGGGGGCACCGGCGGGGAGGGTGGGGTCGGGGTCGGCTGCGGCGCTGCGGCGGGCCCAGTGGCCGGCCAGCAGGGAGCCCGAGACGTTGTGCCAGACGGAGAACAGCGCAGCCGGCAGCGCGGCGGCGGGCGAGAAGTGTGCGGTCGCCAGCGCGGCGGCCAGGCCGGAGTTCTGCATGCCGACCTCGATGCTGACCGCGCGGCGGCCCTGCTCGTCGAACCCGCAGGCCCGGGCCACCGCGTAGCCCAGCCCCAGCCCCAGCACGTTGTGCAGGACGACGGCCAGCACGACCAGGAGGCCGACCGACAGCAGGGTGTCCGCGCTGGCCGCGACCACGATCGCGACGACGACGGTGATGCCGGTGACCGAGACCAGCGGGAGCACGTCCAGCAGCCGTTCGATCAGCCGCGGCACCAGCCGGCGCAGCAGCAGCCCGAGCAGCACCGGGACCAGCACGACCTGCACGATCGAGACGAACAGGCCCGAGCCGTCGACCGGGAGGTACTGGCCGGCCAGCCACAGCACCAGCAGCGGGGTGAGCAGCGGGGCGAGCAGGGTGGACACCGACGTCATCGCCACCGACAGCGCGGTGTCGCCACGGGCCAGGTAGACGATCACGTTGGACGCGGTGCCGCCGGGCGCGGAGCCGACCAGCACCATCCCCGCCGACAGCGCCGGGGAGAGGTCGAGGACCTCGGCGATCCCGAACGCCAGCAACGGCATGACCACGAACTGCGCGGCGACACCGGCCACCAGCGCCCAGGGCCGGCGCAGCACGATCGCGAAGTCCACCGGCCGCAGGGTCATGCCCATGCCGAGCATGATCAGCGCGAGCAGCCAGGGCACGGCCGCCGTGCCGCCGGCGAAGGCGCCGGGCACCAGCAGGGCCAGCGCCCCGGCCAGCACGACGATCACCGCGAACCACCGGCCGGCGAAGCCGCTGACCCGTCTGACCGTCTCCACGCCGTCCCCTCCTCGTGCCTGCCGGTCCAGGGTGCGGTCGATCGGCGGGGTGGACAAGGAGACCGTTGATACTGGTACCGGTACCACCACCGACGGGAGAATCCATACCGTGGACCGGTCATCCAGGACCGAGCTCGCCGCCTTCCTGCGGTCGCGGCGCCGGCAGGTCGACCCCAGCGGCCTGGGGGTGCCGGTCAGTGGTCAGCGGCGCACCCCGGGCCTGCGCCGGGAGGAGGTCGCACTGCTGTCGGGGGTCAGCCACACCTGGTACACGTGGCTGGAGCAGGGCCGGGACATCCGGCCGTCCCGGCAGGTGGTGGACGCCGTCGCCCGCACGCTGCAGTTGTCCCCGGCCGAACACCAGTACGTGCTGCGGCTGGCCGGGCACGCCGCAGCGGCCCCCGCCGAGCCCGGCCGGGCGCGGGTGCCGGCGCACGCCCAGCGGCTGCTGGACGCCCTCGGCGACTCCCCCGCCTACGTGATCACGCCCAGCTGGTCGATCGTCGCGTGGAACGCGGCCTACGCCCGCTTCTACCCGGGGGTCGCGACCGCCCCGGCCGCCGACCGCAACCTGTTGTGGGTGGTGTTCACCGACCCCTACGTGCGCCGGCTGCTCGGCGACTGGACCACCGACAGCCGGCGGTTCCTCACCCAGTTCCGGGCCGAGGCCGGCGCCCGGCTGCACGACGCGGACGTCGTCGACCTGCTCGCCCGCCTGCAGCAGGCCAGCGAGCACTTCCGGGCCGGCTGGGCCAGCCACGACGTCGACTCCTTCAGCTCCAGCGAGCGCCGCTTCGAGCACCCTGCGGTGGGCACCCTGCTGCTGGAGCACCACCAGCTCACCCTCGCCGACTCCCCTGACCTGCAGCTGGTCGTCTACACCGCGGCCGCCGACTCCGACAGCGCCGCCCGGCTGGCCCGGCTCAACGCCGGCTGAGCCGGGCCGGTCCCGTCTGGGACGATGCGGACGTGGCAGTCGCTCGCATGCGGATGAGCCGGACGGCGCTCCTCCCGGTCCTGTTCCTGGCGTTCTGCGTCATCCCGCTGGCCGCCGCCTCACCGTGGCTGCTGGTGCTGTTCGCCGTCCCTGCCGCACTGGCCGCCTGGGTGCTCCGGGTCGGGGTCGACGTCGGTGACGCCGGGGTGACCGCGCGCTCGCTGGTGGGCGCGCGCACCGTGGGCTGGCCCGAGCTGACCGGCATCCGGGTCGGCGAGCGCAGTGACCTGTGGCTGGTCACCGTCGCCGGCACCCAGGTGCGGCTGCCGGTGCTGCGCGCCCGCGACCTGCCGCGCCTGGCCGCCCTCTCCGGCGGCCGCATCCCCGACCCCGAGGCACCGACCCGGCCCTGACGGCCGCGGACCCGGCCCCCTCGCAGGGCCCCGCGGCGCGCGGAGCGTGTCGTGGGGGGCGAGGGGGTCCTCTTCAGTACTCGTCGACCACGTTCTGCAGCGGCTCCCCTGCCAGCACCCGCCGGAGCTGGTCGGTGACCGCGGCGGCGGCGCGGGCGTTGGTGTCCGGCACCGCCCCGGCCACGTGCGGGGTGAGCAGCAGCCCGGGTGCCGACCACAGCGGGTGCCCCTCGGGCAGCGGCTCGGGCTCGGTCACGTCCAGCGCGGCCCGCAGCCGGCCCGACCTCAGCTCGGCCAGCAGTGCGTCGGTGTCGACCACCACGCCCCGGGCGGCGTTGACCAGCAGGGCATCGTCCTTCATCGCGGCCAGGAAGGCGGCGTCGACCAGGCCGGTGGTCTGCGGCGTCACCGGCAGGATGAGCACCACCACGTCGGCCTCGGGCAGCAGCTGGGGCAGGTCGTCGATGCTGCGCACGCCGTCCCGGGCCGTGCGGGCGACGTAGGTCAGCTCGACGTCGAAGCCGGCCATCATGCGGCCGATCGTGCGGCCGATGTCGCCGGCGCCCACCATCAGCACCTTGGCGCCGACCAGCGAGTGCTCGGTGCGGGGGGCCCAGCGGCCGGCGTCCTGCGCGCGGGTGAAGTGCGGGATGCCGCGCTGCGCGGCCAGCGTCGCGGCGACGGCCCACTCCGCGGTCGAGGGGGTGTGCGCGCCGCGGGCGTTGCACAGGGTGACCCGCTCGGGCAGCCGGCCGACGAACTTCTCCGCCCCGGCGCTCATCAGCTGGACCAGCCGCAGCTCCGGCAGCGCGTCGAGCACCTCGGCGTCCACGTCCCCGCCACCGCGCGGCACCATCACCTGCGCCCGGGCCGCCTCCCCGGTCGGCACGCCGTCGGCCGGGTCGAACCGGTGCGCGCGGACCCGCGGCGACAGGGCCTCGACGGCCTCGGCGAGGGCGCGGGAGGGGACGAGGACGTGCAACGTCTCCTCCGGACCCAGTGGCAGGACGGGGGCGGCGGGGGCGGTCGCGTCGGGCACGGTCCCCGACCCTAGGCGGCCCCGGGCCGGCCGGCGCGCGGGCCCGGGTGCTACCGCCGGCGCCGCCGTACTGTTGCGGGGGTGGGACGGCGGACGACGGCACGCGGGACCCGGCGGAGCGCCGCGACCCGGCCGGTGCTGACGGTGGCGCTGGGCTGCCTGCTGCTGGCCGGCTGCGGCGGCGGCTACGAACCCGCCGGCCCGTTCCGCGAGCAGGCCGACGCCCCTCCGCCGCAGGTCGGCCCACCGGTGGAGAGCAGCCCCGCCCCGGTGCCGGGTGAGCCCTCGACGCCGGGCTCCCAGGACGAGCAGGAGGGCGACCCGGCGGTCGTGGCCACCGACCTCGCCGTCCCGACCGGGATCGCGCTGCTGCCCGACGGCACCGCGGTGGTCGGCGAGCGGGACACCGGCCGGCTGCTGCAGGTCTTCCCCGACCGCTCTCCGGCCCAGGAGCTGATGACCCTGCCCGGCGTCGACGGCAGCGGGGACGGCGGGCTGCTCGGGCTGGCGGTCTCCCCCACCTTCGCCGAGGACGGGCTGCTCTACGCCTACGTCTCGACCGCCACCGACAACCGCGTCGTCCGCTTCCCGCTGGGCGGCACCCCCAACCCGGTGCTGACCGGCATCCCGCGCGGTGCGGTGCACAACGGCGGCGGGCTGCTGTTCGGCCTGGACGGCACGCTCTTCGTCGGCACCGGCGACGCGGGTGACCCGGCGCTGGCCGCCGACCCGGCGTCGCTGGCCGGCAAGGTGCTGGCCGTCGACGTCTTCGGTCAGCCGGTCGGGACCGGCCCGGTGTACACCAGCGGCCACGCCGACGTGACCGCCATCTGCACCGGCGACGGCGAGCAGCTCTACGCCACCGACGAGGCGCCGGGCGGGGCTGACGAGCTCAACGCCCTGCAGGCGGGCAGCTCGTACGGCGGCGGAGGCACCGCCCCGGTGCTGACCGTGCCGGCCGACGAGGGCGGGCTGGGCGGCTGCGCGGCCGCGGGCCCCTACGTCTTCCTCGGCGCGCTGGACGGGCAGCGGGTGCACGTCGTCGAGCTCGACGGCACCGGCGTCCCGGTGGAGGAGCCCGAGCCGTTCCTCACCGAGGAGTACGGCCGGCTGCGCAGCGTCGCGCTCGACGCGCAGGGCGCCCTCTGGATCACCACCTCCAACCGGGACGGGGTGGGCACCCCGGTCGAGGACGACGACCGGGTGCTCCGGGTGCAGCCGCCGTCCGCCGGGGGCGGCTCCCCGCTCTGAAGGAGGCCCCCCCACTCGCGAACTCGCGGCGGGCGCTCCGAGGTGCCGGGGATGACCGAGCCGGTCAGGCGCACCCGGGCCGGGTGAAGCGGTGGACGACGTGGTCCGGTGGGTCGACCGGGTTGTCCGGCGCCAGGTCACCCGCGGCGTACCAGGTGGCGCCGGCTCGCTGCAGCGCCCGCCAGGAGGCGGTGTTGCCCAGCGCCACCGGCACCAGCACGTCCTCGGCGTCCGGGTGGGCGGCGAAGCCCCGGGCGACCGCGGCGGCGATCATCGCCGCGCCCAGCCCGCGCCCGCGGGCCGCGGGCTCGCCGACCAGGTAGTCGATGCTGAGCGCCCCCGCGGGCACCGGGCAGATCGCCGCCAGCTCGTCCAGCGACTCCGCTTCGTCGGCGAACGCGTAGACCTGGACGAGCCCGAACGGCTCCCCCTCGTGCACGCCGAGGTACACCGCGGTCGGGTCGGTGCCGTCGATGCTGGGCCCGTACCGCTGCTCGACGGCCGCCGGTGACGGGTCGTCGTCCCACCACCGGGCGACCAGCGGCTCGGCCAGCCAGCGGCAGAGCAGCGGGAGGTCCGCCCGGGTGAGCGGGCGCAGCTCGACGGTGGGCAGCTCCACCCGGTCAGGCTAGGAGCCGAGCACGCGCTCCTCGAGCATCCGCTTCACGGTGGGCGCATCGGCCTTGCCACGGGTGGTCTTCATGACCGCCCCGACCAGGGCACCCAGCGCCTGCACCTTGCCGGCCTTGACCTTGGCGATCACGTCGGGGGCCCCGGCGATCGCGGCCTCGACGGCGGCGACGAGCTCGTCGGACTCCCCCATCACGGCCAGCCCCTGCGCCTCGACGACCGCGGCCGGGTCGCCCTCGCCGGCGAGCACCCGGTCGAGCACCTGCCGGGCCAGGCCGTCGTTGATGGTGCCGTCGTTGACCAGCCCGACCAGCTCGGCGACCTGCGCCGGGGTGACCGCCAGCTCGGCCAGCTCGACACCGGCGTCGTTGGCCCGCCGGGCCAGGTCGCCCAGCCACCACTTGCGGGCGTCACCGGGCGCGGCGCCCGCGGCGACGGTCTCCTCGACCAGGCCGAGGGCGCCGGCGTTGGCCAGCCAGGTCATCTCGGTGGGCGAGATGCCCCACTCCTGCTGCAGCCGGGCCCGGCGGGCGGCCGGCAGCTCGGGCAGCGACGCGCGCAGCGACTCGATCCAGTCGGCGTCGGGGGCCAGCGGCACCAGGTCGGGCTCGGGGAAGTACCGGTAGTCGGTCGCCTCCTCCTTGCTGCGCCCGGAGGAGGTGCTGCCGGTGTCCTCGTGGAAGTGCCGGGTCTCCTGCACCACCCGGCCGCCGTCGTCGAGCACCGCCGCCTGCCGGCGCATCTCGAAGCGGACGGCGCGCTCCACCGACCGCAGCGAGTTCACGTTCTTGGTCTCGGTGCGGGTGCCCCACGCCAGGGCGCCGACCGGGTTGAGCGAGATGTTGACGTCGCAGCGCAGGCTGCCCTGCTCCATCCGCACGTCGGAGGCGCCGAGGGCCTGCACGATCTCGCGGAGTTCGGTGACGTAGGCGCGGGCCACCTCGGGGGCCTTGGCGCCGGCGCCGGGCACCGGGCGGGTGACGATCTCCACCAGCGGGATGCCGGCCCGGTTGAAGTCGATCAGCGAGTGGTCCGCGCCGTGGATCCGCCCGGTGGCGCCACCGACGTGCAGGTTCTTGCCGGTGTCCTCCTCCAGGTGCACCCGCTCGATCTCCACGCGGTACGTCTGACCGTCGACCTCGACGTCCAGGTGCCCGGCGGTGCACAGCGGCTCGTCGTACTGGCTGGTCTGGAAGCCCTTGGGGATGTCCGGGTAGAAGTAGTTCTTCCGGGCGAAGCGCGACCAGTTGGCGATCCGGCAGCCCAGCGCGAGGCCGATCCGGATGGTCGCCTCGATCGCGGCCGCGTTGGCCACCGGCAGCGAGCCGGGCATGCCGAGGCAGACCGGGCAGGTCTGGGTGTTCGGCTCGGCGCCGAAGGTGGTGGCGCAGCCGCAGAACATCTTCGAGGCGGTGCCCAGCTCGACGTGGGTCTCCAGGCCGATCACCGGCTCGTACCGGGTCAGCACCTCGTCGTAGTCCACCAGCCGGTCGCCCATGGTGCTGGTCACTGCTCGTCCTCCAGGTGCGTGCGCTCGCCGGCTGGCCGGGTCTGCTGGGTGGTGGGGGCCGTGCGCCCGGTGAACCAGGCGCCGACCGCGGTGAGCAGGCCCAGGACGATGAAGACGGCGAAGACAGCCCGCCCGGTCACCGCCCACAGCACGATGCCGGCGACGACGACGAACACGGTCAGGCCCCAGGCGGCCTTCAGCGGGCCGTTCACGCCGCGGCTCCTCGGCCCGGCAGCTCGTCGAGCAGCCGGTGGCCGCGCGCGGCGTCCTGCGCGGCCTCGAGCGCGGCGGCCACCCGGTAGCAGCGGTCGTCGGCCAGCGCCGGGGCCATCACCTGCAGGCCGACCGGCAGCCCGTCGGACAGGCCACTGGGCACCGAGATCGCCGGCAGGCCCGCCAGGCTCGCCGGCAGGGTGCACAGGTCGGCGGCGTACATCGCGATCGGGTCCTCGACCCGGGCGCCGATCGGGAAGGCGACGGTCGGGGTGGTGGGGCTGACCAGCACGTCCACGTCGGCGAAGGCCGCGGTGAAGTCGCGGGTGATCAGCGTGCGCACCTTCTGCGCCTGCCCGTAGTAGGCGTCGTAGTAGCCGCTGGACAGCGCGTAGGTGCCCAGGATGATCCGCCGCTTGACCTCCGGGCCGAAGCCGGCCTCACGGGTCAGCGCCATCACCTCGTCGAGGTCGTGGCTGCCGTCGTCGCCGACCCGCAGACCGAACCGGACGCCCTCGTAGCGGGCCAGGTTGCTCGACGCCTCGCTCGGCGCGATCAGGTAGTAGGCCGGCAGCGCCAGGTCGAAGGAGGGGCAGGACACCTCGGTGACCTCCGCGCCCAGCCCGGCCAGCACCTCGATCGCCTCGCGGGTGCGGGCCAGCACGCCCGGCTCGTAGCCGTCGGTGTGCCCCTCGCCGCCGAGCTCCCGGACGACGCCGATCCGGACGCCGCGCAGGTCCCCGACCGCGCCGGCGCGGGCCGCATCGGCCAGCCCGGACAGCGGGGAGTCGATGCTGGTGGAGTCGCGGGGGTCGTGGCCGCCGATGACCTCGTGCATCACCGCGGCGTCCAGCACCGTGCGGGCCATCGGGCCGGCCTGGTCGAGGCTGGAGGAGAAGGCGATCAGGCCGTAGCGGGACACCGAGCCGTAGGTGGGCTTGTGACCCACGAGGCCGGTGACCGCGGCCGGCTGGCGGATCGAGCCGCCGGTGTCGGTGCCGATCGACCAGGGCGCGAGGTCGCCGGCGACGGCCGCGCTGGAGCCCCCGGAGGAGCCGCCGGGGATGCGGTCGGCGTCCCAGGGGTTGCGGGTCACCTGGTAGGCGGAGTTCTCCGTGGAGGAGCCCATGGCGAACTCGTCCATGTTGGTCTTGCCGAGCAGCACCGTGCCGGCCTCGGCCAGCCGGGTGGCGATCGTGGCGCTGTAGGGCGGGAGCCAGCCCTCCAGGATCTTCGAGCCGCTCGTCGTCGGCACGCCCTCGGTGACCACGAGGTCCTTGAGGGCGACCGGGACGCCGGCCAGCGGGCCGAGCTCGTCGCCGGCGGCACGCGCCTCGTCGACGGCGGTGGCGGCGGCGAGCGCGGCGTCGGTCTCGACGTGCAGGTAGGCGCCGAGCCGGCCGTCCTCGGCGGCGATGCGGTCCAGGTGTGCGCGGGTCACCTCGACGGCGCTCACCTCGCCGGCGGTCAGCAGCCGGGACAGCTCGGCGACGTCGGCGGAGGTCAGGTCGGTGCGGGTGCTGGTCACTCGGCGTCCCCCAGGATGCGCGGCACGCGGATGCGGTCGTCCTCGGCGGCGGGTGCCCCGGCCAGCACCACGTCCCGCGGCAGGCTCGGGGTCACCACGTCGGGGCGCAGCACGTTGGTCAGCGGCACGGCGTGGGACATCGGCGGGACGTCGGCCACGGCGGCCTCGCCGACCCGGGCGACGGCGCTGAGCACCTGGTCCAGCTGGCCGGCGAAGCGGTCGAGCTCGTCGTCGGTCACCGCCAGGCGCGCCAGGCGCGCCAGGTGCTGGACGTCCTCTCGGGAGATGCTGCTCATGCTGCCGGGGAACCCCATTCGTCGACTTGCCCGATGCCACGACTCGCGTCATACGACGTGTCAACTGTACGTGGGCGGCCGCACCGCCCCGATCGCGAGCCGGGCTGGATACCGGGCGCCCGATGGGGGAGGCTGCCCCTGTCCACGATCGACGGCGATCGGCCCGCAGCGCGCGGCACCGGAGGGATCCGTGTCCTATCTCTTGCGGCTGGTCGTCCCCGACCGGCCCGGCATCCTGGGCGCCGTCGCGACCGCGCTCGGGAACGCCGGGATCGACATCGTCTCGGTCGACGTCCTGGAGCGGGGCAACGGCGTGGCCGTCGACGACATCGTGGTGGAGCTCCCGGTCGACCGGGTCGCCGACAGCCTGATCACCGCGGCGACCGCCGTGCCCGGGGTGCAGGTCGAGTCGTTGCGGCCGTTCGCCGGCCCGATGGACACCCACCGCGAGCTGGCCCTGCTCGAGGCGCTCGCGCCGGCCGACGAGGGCACCGCGAAGGTGCTGGCCACCGAGCTGCCCCGGGTGTTCCGCAGCGGCTGGGCGGTCGTGCTGGCCGGCTCGGCCGAGCACCCCGCCGTGCTCGCCGCCTCCGACGCGGCGCCGTCCCTGGAGGGCATCCGGCCGCCCTGGCTGCCGCTGACCTCTCCCCTGCTGCTGCCCAGCGACGCCGACTGGGTGCCGGTGCGCTGGCAGGAGATGGCCGTGGAGATGATGGCCGCCCCGCTCGGCGCCGAGGGCACGGCGGTGCTGCTCGGCCGGTCGGGTGGCCCGGCGTTCCGGCGGTCGGAGCTGCTGCGCCTCGCACACCTCACCGGGCTCGCGGCCACCGTCGCCCGGCTGCCCCCGGTCTAGCCGGCGGCGCCGTCCGCCGGTGCGGCCGGCGTCGTGCCGTCGCCGATGGTGGCGACCTCGCGGGCGGCGTCCGGGCCCTGCTCCAGCAGGACGGTGAAGCCGTCGTCGTCCAGGATCGGGGCCTTCACGGCCACCGCCTTGTCGTACTTGCTGCCCGGGTCGGCGCCGACCACGACGAAGCCGGTCTTCTTCGACACCGAGCCGGTGACCTTGCCGCCGCGCTCCTGGATCGCCGCGATCGCCTGGTCCCGGCTGTGGTCGCGCAGCGACCCGGTGACCACGACGGTGACGCCGGTCAGCGGGCCGGGGGCGTCGTCGGACTCGGCGTCGGCCATCCGCACCCCGGCGGCCCGCCACTTCTCGACCACGTCGCGGTGCCAGTCGACGGTGAACCACTCGCGCACGGCCGCGGCGATGGTCGGCCCGACGCCCTCGGCGGCGGCGAGCTCCTCCTCGGTGGCGCCCATCAGCCGGTCGATCGAGCGGAACTCGCGTGCCAGCGCCTGGGCGGCGGTCGGGCCGACGTGCCGGATGGACAGCGCCACCAGGACTCGCCACAGCGGCACGTCCTTGCGGGTCTGCAGGTTGGTGAGCAGCCGCTTGCCGTTGGCGGAGAGGGTGCCGTCCTTCTTCGTGAAGAAGTCGGTGCGGCAGAGCGCCTCCTCGTCGAGGGCGAAGACGTCGCCCTCGTCGGCGAGCAGGTGGCTCTCCAGCAACGCGGTGGCCGCCTCGTAGCCGAGCACCTCGATGTCGAAGGCGCCGCGGCCGGCGACGTGGAAGACCCGCTCCCGCAGCTGCGCGGGGCACGACCGGGCGTTCGGGCAGCGGATGTCGGCGTCGCCCTCCTTCTCCGGTCGCAGCTCGGTGCCGCACTCGGGGCAGTGCGTGGGCATGACGAACTCGCGCTCGTCGCCGGTGCGCGCGGCGACCACCGGGCCGAGCACCTCGGGGATGACGTCACCGGCCTTGCGGATGACGACGGTGTCGCCGATGAGCACGCCCTTGCGCTTCACCTCGCTGGCGTTGTGCAGCGTGGCCAGCTGGACGGTGGACCCGGCGACCTTGACCGGCTCCATGAACGCGAACGGGGTGACCCGGCCGGTGCGCCCGACGTTGACCCGGATGTCGTGCAGGGTCGTGGTCGCCTCCTCCGGCGGGTACTTGAAGGCGATGGCCCAGCGCGGGGCGCGGCTGGTCGACCCCAACCGCCGCTGCAGCGCGACCTGGTCGATCTTGACGACGACGCCGTCGATCTCGTGCTCGACGGCGTGCCGCTGCTCGCGATAGCGCTCGATGTAGCCCCACACGCCCTCGAGCCCGTCGACCACCTCGTAGCGCTCGCTGGTGGGCAGGCCCCAGGCCCGCAGCTGGTCGTAGGCGCCTGACTGCCGGTCGGGCTCGAAACCGCGGCGGGCACCGATGCCGTGCACCACCATGCTGAGCGGGCGCTTGGCCGTCTCCCGGGCGTCCTTCTGCCGCAGCGAGCCGGCGGCGGCGTTGCGCGGGTTGGCGAACGGCGGCTTGCCCGCCTCGACCAGCCCGGCGTTCACCTCGGCGAACGCGGCCACCGGGAAGTAGACCTCGCCCCGCACCTCCAGGAACTCCGGGACGTCGTCACCGGTGAGCTCCTGCGGGACGACGGCCAGGGTGCGGACGTTGGCGGTGACGTCCTCGCCGGTGACGCCGTCGCCGCGGGTCGCCGCCCGGACCAGCCGGCCGCGCTCGTAGACCAGGTCGACGGCCAGCCCGTCGACCTTCAGCTCGCAGAGGTAGCCGGCGCCGGCGGCGCCGTCGCGCTCGGCGCGGGCCGCCCAGGCGGAGAGCTCGTCGGAGGAGAAGGCGTTGTCCAGGCTCTGCATCCGCTCCGGGTGGGTGACCGGTGCGAAGGTGGCGCCGAAACCGCCGTTGACCTTCTGGCTGGGCGAGTCGGGGGTGACCAGCGCCGGGTGGGCGGCCTCGATCGCCTTGAGCTCGCCCATCAGCTCGTCGTACTGGCCGTCGCTGACCAGCGGGGCGTCCTGCACGTAGTAGGCGAAGGCGTACCGGTCGAGCTCCTCGGAGAGGTCGCGGTGCCGGGTGCGCGCGTCGTCGGGGACCTCGGTGACGTCCTCCCGGTCGACGGCCGCCCCCACGCGCGGCTCGCCGACTCCACCCAGCTCCACGTCTGCCTCACTGCTCACGCCGGAACGGTATCCGGACGGTGCGACAGCCACTCGATGCTCGACCGCGGCTCACCCGCCGGGAGCAAGGACGTGCGCCTGCCGAACCGCAGTCGCCGCCTGGCACCCTCATCGCTGTGCCGCTGGAGGTCGTGTGTGCGTTCTGTGGCGAGACGGCCCGCGGGAGCGAGGTGGACCCCTGCGCCCTCGTCGTGGTCGCGCGATGGCAGGAGGAGGCCGAGCAGCAGCGGGAGCAGCAGTTCTTCACCCATGCGAAGTGCCTCCGCGCACGTCTGCACCCGGACGTCGCTGCGCACGCGAGGGTCCTGGACGCCGACTGAGACGGCGACGAGCTCTGAGGGCTACCGGAGTGGGCCGATGAGGATCTCGGAGCCGTCGGGTCGCCAGGTCCGCCATCGCCCGTCCGGTTGTCGTTCGACGCGGAACCCGTGGTGGACCTTGGTGTGATGGCGTTCGCAGAGGAGCGCTGAGTTCTCGAGCGACGTCTCACCGCCGTGCAGCCAGTGGACGAGGTGGTGGACGTCGCACCACCACGATGGGGCGCCGCAGCCGGCGAACACGCACGACTCGTCGCGCCGTTCGACCGCCCGGCGCAGGCCCGGGGTGACCACCCGGTGGTCACGCCCCAGGTCCAGCGGCACACCGTCGGGGCCCATCACGATCCGGGAGATGCTGCCGTCGCAGGCCAACCACCGGGCCCGGGCGGCGGAGATCGTCGCTCCGAACCCCAGCTCCCCAGCGCCCGGGCCGGTGGCCGGGTCGACCGCGTCGTCCAGGCTCAGCTTCAGCACCACGTGCGGCTTCACCGTGCGCAGCGTCGGCAGACCACCCGACGCGAGCTGGTTGTCACACAGCTGCACGAACGCATCGGCCTGCTGCTGCACCCTGGTCCGCTCATCACCCTTGGGGCGGTCGGCCTGCACGATCGACTCGATCGCCGCCTGCACCTTCTCGCCCCCGACGGCGTCAAGATCGAACCGGCCGGTCACCGAACCATCGGCGTGCTTGGCGATCGTCAGCCGCCGACCCTCGGTCGGATCGGGCTCGGTGCCGTCGGGGTCCAAGGCGTCCTCGAACGCCCGCACCGCCACCGCCAGCGACTGGTGCGGTGAACCCACCGCCACCTGCGCCCACGCCTGGTCGAACGCACCCAGGTCCACGTCCTGTTCGGCGGCCCGGGCCCGCTCGGGCTCCCCCACCGCCGTGGCCACCACGTCCATCTGCGCCGCCGTCACCGCACCCTCGGCGAACCCGGCCGCCAGCGCCGGGAAATGCTCCAGCACCCGCCCCGACCGCACGACGCGCGACGCCTCAGCCGCGGACAGCCGGGCATGCCCGATCAACCACGACCGCATGCTCTTCAGCCCGTCGTGCTCCGGCGCCTGGGTCAGCTCCCCGTGCCGAACCGTGCGCGTGAGCTCCGCAGCCATCCGGTTCTGCACCGCCACCAGCAACGCCGTCCGGTCCAGCACCGCACCATCGGTCAGACCGTGCAGATCGTCCGCGGCCAGGGCGTCCAGAGCCGACATCAACTCGCTCACGACACCTCCCGACCGGCTCGAACACCTGTACGAAGAATACCGCCGTCGGGGCGGTCGAACAAGACGAAACAGCAGGTCAGGAGCTCGTCCACAGATCGACGGCGGCTCTTGACACGAGCCGCTCGACGCCGGGAGTGCGACTGCGGGGCCCCTGGCATGGGACGCGCGCTGCGGACGGTCGCGACCGGCCTACGCGCCACGAGTGGGACGCTCCCCCGCCGGGGCAGCTGGCCGGCGCGGCGACGACGGCACCCACGATGGACCGCCCACGGCTCGAACGATGGTCTGGGCCGGTACAGCAAGCGTCCGCCACCCCCGCCCCAGCGAGCCGGTGGCCGATTGCTGGGAGGGGACGGCGGCCCACGCCAGGTGGTCAGTCACTCCGCCGGTCGACCAGGCCAGGTCACCGAGACAGAGGACACTCCGCCACCTCGCGGACGCACGCCAACCACCGCCCCAGCGAGTCACTCACGGCAGGTCACTCCGGCAGGAGGTACTTCGCCGCCTCTCGGACGTGCGTCATCGCGGTCCGCGCGTAGGCGGGGCTCGCGCCGGCCAGGCCGCAGGCCGGCGTGAGCGTCACGGCGGAGTGCAGCTGCTCGGCCGGGAAGCCGAGCTCGCGCCACCAGGCCTGCACCCGGGTCGCGGTGGTCTTCGGCGACGGCAGGCTGGCGTCGGTGCCCGGCACGACCCCGATGAGCAGGTGCGTGCCGGCCTCCACGGCGGTGCCGACCGAGTCCAGGTCCTGCACCATCCCGAGGTCGAACGACAGCCCCTGCGCACCGGCGGCCCGGAAGAGGTCCAGCGGCGCACGGTTCGCGCAGCAGTGCAGCACCACGGGGGCCGGGAGCCGGTCGACGAGCGCGGTCAGCTCCTCCTCGACGACGGGCGCCTCGACCGCGGCGAGCTTGCCGTACCCGCTCACCGTGGGCAGCCCGCCCTGCAGCACGGCCGGCACCGAGGGCTCGTCCAGCTGCACCACGACCGTGGCCCCCGGCACCCGCGCGGAGACGGCGGCCACGTGCGCGGCGACCCCCTCGGCCAGCGACTGGGCCAGGTCCCGCCGGGCCCCGGGGTCGACGACCGCCCGGTCGCCGCGCGACCGCTCCAGCCCGGCGGCCAGCGTCCAGGGTCCGGTCACCTGCACCTTGAAGGCGCCGGTGTAGCGCTCGGCCACCTCGTGCAGGGCGTCCAGGTCGCGGGCGAGCATCTCCTGCGCCCGGCGCAGGTCGGCCCCCGGGCGCGGGACCAGCCGCCACCCGGCCGGGGTGAGGTCGACGGCCAGGTCGACCAGCAGCGCGGGGGGGGGGGGGGGGGGGGGGGGGGGGGGGGGGGGGGGGGGGGGGGGGGGGGGGGGGGGGGGGGGGGGGGGGGGGGGGGGGGGGGGGGGGGGGGGGGGGGGGGGGGGGGGGGGGGGGGGGGGGG
>NZ_JBJJTJ010000039.1:0-31290 GCF_054177765.1 Modestobacter lacusdianchii
TCGCCGCCGAACTCAACGGCCGACCCCGCCAGACCCTCGGCTGGCGAACCCCCGCCGAAGCCCTCAACGACCTACTCTCACCACCTCAACCAACAGGTGATGCAACGACCGCTTGAACTCACCTCACTTGATCACCGGCTGTCCCCCTGCACCAGCGTTGGTGCAGGGGGACAGCGTCTGATCAGGGGACCTGATCACCGCTGAGGGGCCGGACGGCGGTGCGGTCAGACCTGCGAGAGGGCGCCGAGCGGGCCGCGGTAGGGGTGCGCGGGCGAGCCGGTGACCCCGGTGCGCACGGTGAACAGCCGGCCGGCGTCGGGCTGGGCGGCGGCCTGCTCCTCGTCCAGCCCGTGCACCGAGGTGCTGATCACCAGCAGGTCGCCGACGAGCGCGCAGCTGGTGGTGTTCCGCACGCCCGGGACGTCGACCACGGCCAGCAGCTCGCCGCTGGGCGACCACCGCCGCACCTGGCCACCGCCCCACAACGCCGTCCAGAGGCAGCCCTCGTCGTCGACGGTCAGGCCGTCGGCGACGCCGTCCGGGTCGTCGGCGAAGTCCAGCAGCACCCGTCGCTCGCCGAAGGTGCCGGCGTCCAGGTCGTAGTCGAAGGCCCAGACCGTCTTCGCGCCGGAGTCGGAGAGGTAGACGGTGCGGTCGTCGGGCGAGAAGCCCAGGCCGTTGGAGATGGTCAGCCCGTCGAGCACGGTGCTGACCGTGCCGTCGAGGTCGAGCCGGTAGAGGCTCCCGGCGCCGGGGCGCTCGTCGAAGGCCATCGTGCCGCCGAAGAGGCGGCCGGCCCGGTCGCAGGCGCCGTCGTTCATCCGGGTGCCGCCCGTGCCCTCGGCGCCGCCCTCCCCGGTCAGCTCGACCAGCACCCGCGCCTCGCCGTCGGCGGACAGCCGGGTGACTCCCGCCCCGGCGCCCAGCAACCACCCGCCGGCGGCGGCCGGGGCGGCGAAGCCCACGGTGTCCCCGCCACGGTGCCGGGCCACGTCCACGACGTCGTCGCCGTCCACCCGGCCGCGGCGCACCAGCCCGGCGGTGATGTCGACCCAGACGAGCTCCTGGGCGGCGGCGTCCCAGATCGGGCCCTCTCCGTGCTCGGCGGCGGAGGCGCTGGCGGGCTGAGCCTGCAGTCGGATCACCGGGCCATCCTCCCCAGTACACGGGGCCGTCACACCGACCCCCGATACTCAGCCCGTGTCCGAAGCCACTGTCGACGTCGCCGACCTGCGTCCGGCCGGGGGTCCGCCCGAGCCCGACGACCGCACCGCCGAGACCCCATTGCGCGAGGACATCCGCCTGCTGGGCCGCGTCCTGGGCGAGGTGATCGCCGAGCAGGCCGGCCCCGAGGTGCTGGAGCTGGTCGAGTCGACCCGGGTCGAGGCGTTCCGGATCCGGCGGTCGGAGGCCGAGCGTGGCGATCTCGCGCAGCGGCTGGCCACCCTCGACCCGCGCAGCGCCAACCACGTCGTCCGGGCGTTCAGCCACTTCTCGCTGCTGGCCAACATCGCCGAGGACGTGCACCACGAGCGGCGCCGCCGGCACCACCGCCGCGAGGGCTCACCGCCGCAGAAGGGCAGCCTGGCGGCCACCCTCGACCTGCTGGACGACGCCGGGCTGGACGGCGACACGGTGGCCCGCGAGCTGACCGGCGCGCTCGTCGTCCCGGTGGTCACCGCGCACCCGACCGAGACCCGGCGGCGCACGATCTCCCAGGTGCAGCGCCAGGTCAGCGAGCTCATCCGCAACCGTGACGCCGACGACCCGGCCTGGTCGGCGCGGCTGTGGCGCGAGGTGCTCACCCTCTGGCAGACCGCGCTGCTGCGGCTGAGCCGGCTGCGGCTGGCCGACGAGATCGACGAGGCGCTGCGCTACTACGACCTGTCGCTGTTCGAGGTGGTCCCGGCGATCAACACCGAGCTGCGGCAGGCGCTGCAGGAGCGGTGGCCCGACGCCGACCTGCTCGGCACCCCGTTGCTGCAGCCGGGCTCCTGGATCGGCGGCGACCGGGACGGCAACCCGTTCGTCACCGCCGACGCCGTCCGCCGGGCCACCACGCGGCAGGCGGAGACCGCGCTGGGTCACCACCTGGCCGAGCTGGTCTGCCTGGCCGACGAGCTGTCGATGTCCGACCGGCTGGTCACCCCGACGCCGGAGCTGTACGCGCTGGCCCAGGCCGCCCAGGACGACTCGGTGTTCCGGGCCGACGAGCCCTACCGACAGGCGCTGCGCGGGATGTACCGGCGGCTGGCCGCCACCGCGCAGCAGGTGCTCGGCTCGGTGCCCGGCGAGCAGCCCGACGCCGCCCTCCCGCCGTACACCGCGCCCGAGGAGCTGATCGCCGACCTGCTCACGGTGGACGTCTCGCTGCGCAGCCACGGCGCCGGTGCGCTGGCCGACGACCGGCTGGCGCGGCTGCGCGACGCCGTCGAGGTCTTCGGCTTCCACCTCTGCGGGCTGGACATGCGGCAGAACTCCGCGGTGCACGAGGAGGTGCTGGCCGAGCTGCTGGCCTGGGCCGGGGTGTGCGACGACTACGCGGGTCTGGACGAGGCCGCCCGGGTCGAGCTGCTCACCGGCGAGCTGCGGCTGCGCCGGCCGCTGGTGCGCGCCGACGCCGAGCTCTCCGAGCTGGCCCGCGGCGAGCTCGACCTGCTGGTCGCCGCGGCCGAGCAGGTGCGGCTGCTGGGCCCGCGGGCGATCCCGAACTACGTGATCAGCATGTGCGAGTCGGTCAGCGACGTGCTCGAGGTCGCCGTCCTGCTCAAGGAGGTCGGCCTGCTCGACCCGGACGGCGCCGACGGGCCGCGCTGCACGGTCAACATCTCGCCGCTGTTCGAGACGATCGACGACCTGCAGGCCGCCGGCGCGACGCTGGAGGCGATGCTGGCCCAGCCGCTGTACCGGGCGCTGGTGACCAACGGGGGCGACCTGCAGGAGGTCATGCTCGGTTACTCCGACAGCAACAAGGACGGCGGCTACCTGGCCGCCAACTGGGCGCTGTACCGGGCCGAGCTGGCGCTGGTCGAAGTCGCCCGGGCGCACGGCATCCGGCTGCGGCTGTTCCACGGCCGGGGTGGCACGGTCGGCCGGGGTGGTGGCCCCAGCTACGAGGCGATCAAGGCCCAGCCGCCCGGTTCGGTCGCCGGTGCGCTGCGGATCACCGAGCAGGGCGAGGTGATCGCGGCCAAGTACTCCACCCCCGACCTGGCCCGCCGCAACCTGGAGGCGCTGGTCGCCGCGACCCTGGAGTCGACGCTGATCGACACCGAGGGCCTGGCGGACGACGCCGAGGAGACGTACGCGCTCTTCGACGACCTCGCCGCCCGGGCCCGCTCGGCCTACAGCGCGCTGGTGCACGAGACGCCCGGCTTCGTCGAGTGGTTCCGGGCCGCCACCCCGGTGCGTGAGCTGGCCGAGCTCAACATCGGCAGCCGGCCGCCGTCCCGCAAGGCGGGCGACAAGATCACCGACCTGCGGGCGATCCCGTGGGTGTTCAGCTGGTCGCAGGCCCGGATCATGCTGCCCGGCTGGTACGGCACCGGCTCGGCGCTGGAGTCGTGGGTGGGCGAGGACCCGTCGCGGCTGGCGGTCCTGCAGGACCTGCACGCGCGCTGGCCGTTCTTCCGCACGGTGCTGTCGAACATGGGCATGGTGCTCGCCAAGACCGACCTGGACCTGGCCGCCCGCTACGCCTCGCTGGTCCCCGACGAGGCTCTGCGCGAGCGGGTGTTCGGCCAGATCGTCGCCGAGCACGAGCGCACCGTGCGGGTGCTGCTGGCGGTGACCGGCGACGACCACCTGCTGGCCGACAACCCCTCGCTGGCCCGGTCGATCCGCAACCGGTTCCCGTACCTGGAGCCGCTGCACCACCTGCAGGTGGAGATGCTGCGCCGCCGCCGCGGTGGGGACGACGACGAGCTGGTCCGCCGCTGCATCCAGCTGTCGGTCAACGGCGTCGCCACTGCGCTGCGCAACTCGGGCTGAGCCTGGGTCCCGCGCTGTGAGCTGGCGACGCTGGTGCTCTGCTGCCTGTGGGGCAGCAGAGCACCAGCGTCCCGGACCCGCGTGGGCGGGCGTCCCGGACCCGCCTCGGCGGCGGTCGGCCGGATCGGGGCAGCCGGTCGGGGACGGCCCCCTGTCATGATCCACTCGTGTCTCGCCCCGCCACGACGTCGATGGACGACTGGATCGGCCTGCCGCTGCGGGCCCAGTTCGACGCCTTCCTCGACCAGCACCGAGACCTGCTGAACGCCTGCCTGGACGGGCTGACCGAGGAGCAGGCGCGTCGTCAGCTCGTGCCCTCCAAGACGACGATGCTGGGCCTGGTCAAGCACGCCACCTTCGTGGAGCGGGTCTGGTTCGACGAAGCCGTGACCGGTCGGTCCCGTGCCGAGATCGGCATCCCGGCCGGGCCCGACGAGTCCTTCGACCTGGACGAGGGCGACACCGTGGCGAGCGTCCAGCGGGCGCACGCCGAGGCCTGCGAGTCCTCCCGCCGCGCGGTGGCCGGGCTGGGCCTGGACGACCTGCTGCCCGGCAACCGCCGCGGGCCGCTGCCGCTGCGCTGGGTCTACCTGCACGTGCTGCGCGAGCTGGCCCAGCACTGCGGGCACGCGGACATCCTGCGCGAGCAGCTGCTGCGCGGCTGACCGACCCCCACCCGCTCGGCGCACCGGCCGAGAGCCGGTGCGCGGCACGGGAGGTGTGTCCACCTCCCGTGCCGGGGCTCAGGGGCGGGCGGCCTCGATGGCGGCAGCGAGCCGGCGGACGCCCTCGTCGACGTCGCCGGGCTGCACCGCGGAGTAGGCCAGCCGGAAGCTGTTGTGCCCGCCCTCGAGCAGGAAGTCGGTGCCCGGCACGATCGCCACCCCGCGGGCGGCGGCCTCGGCGGTGATCCGGGCGACGTCGTGGCCCTCGTCCTCGGGCAGCGAGACCCACAGGAAGTAGCCGCCCTCGGGACGGCGGAACGTGGCCTGCGGCAGGTGCTCGCGCAGCGCGTCGTCCAGCAGCCCGACCCGCTCGGCCAGCGCCGACCTCACCCGTTCCAGCGCCGTGGGGAACCGGTCGCCGAGCAGGTACTGGTGCACGGTGCCCTGGGCGACCATGTTCGGCGCGATGTAGGTGTTGGTGGCCCGCACCCGGATCGCCTCGATGATCGTCGGCGGCCCGACCAGGTAGCCCACCCGGATGCCCGGGCAGACGGTCTTGGAGAACGACGAGGCGTAGACGACGTGCGCGCTGTCGGCGCCGCCGTCCAGCTCGAGCATCCGCGGCAGCTGCTCGCCGCTGAACCGGATGTCGACGTACGGGTCGTCCTCGAACAGCACGAAGTCGTGCTCCCGGGCCAGCTCCAGCAGCCGCTGCCGCTTGGCCAGTGACAGCGTGTAGCCCGCCGGGTTCTGGAAGTTCGGGATGACGTGCGCCAGCGTGGGGCGCAGCCCGCCGTCCAGCAGGGCGGCGACCTCGTCGACGGCGATGCCGTCCTCCTCCAGCGTCACCAGGTGCACGTCGGCGCCGCGCGAGCGCAGCCCGAGCAGCGTGCGGTCGTAGGTCGGCCGCTCGGTGATCACGGCCGAGCCCGCGGTGGCCAGCTCGTCGAAGAGGAAGGCATCGGCCTGCATCGAGCCGTTGGTGACCAGCACGTGGTCGACCGGGACGCCGTGCTTCTCGGCGATCCACTTCCGCAGCGGCACGTAGCCGACCGCCGTCCCGTAGCCGGTCATCCCGGCCGGGTCGGCGTCGAACGCGGCGACGGCGGCCTGCTTGAGGCCCTCGACGTCGACGATGTCGGTCGACGGCGCGCCGCGGGCGAAGGAGATCATCGTGGTGGCGGGCGAGGTCTGCGCGGAGCCGGTCACACGACCGAGTCTGCCGTACGGACGGCGTCGCGGCGGTAGCGGCGGGGGAGCACCCAGGCTCCCCACACCACCAGGTACGCCAGGTAGGCGATGAGGATGACGACCGCCGTCGTCGGCAGGTGGGAGCCGGTCGCTCCTGCCGCGGCACGGGAAGCAGTCAGCGCCGCCTCGAGCGAGGGGTACGAGGGGGCGTCCGCGCCCGTCCACGATGCCGCCTCCGCACCGCCGAGCGGTCCGTACACGACCGCCAGCTCGGCGGTCAGGAACAGCAGGGTGACCGCGCCCAGGCGCACCAGGTCGGCGGCGACCATCCGGCGCCGCACCGTCTGCCGGGCGGTCGACGGGGCGTACCGCAGCGCCAGGGCGGCGCCGCCGCTGGTCACCGCCGCCACTGCTGCCCCGGCGCCGGCGGCCAGCACCACCAGGTGGTCCCGGCGCACCAGGTGCGTCACGAGCAGGTCGGCGTCCCAGCCCAGTGGTACGTACTCCGGCAGTGCCGTGCCCAGCATCAGGCAGAGCAGCGCGTAGAGCGCGCCCGCCGCGGCCAGGGCCAGCACCTCAGCCCTCCTGCGCCGCCGCGGCGGCCCGGACGGCGTCCAGCAGCTGCTGCCGGTCGTGGATGGTGGTGCGGGCCCGGCCGTGCACCGCGCCCAGGGCGATCTCCGCTGCGTCGATCGCCCGCCAGTCGGCCAGCAGCACCGGGTGCCCGCCGCGGGCGAGCAGGGTGTCGACCCAGTCGTCGTCCCCGCGAGGGCGCAGCTCCCCGGACGCCACGTCGGCCAGCAGCGAGGCGACCGTCTCCCGGGCGTCGTGCTTGTTCGTGCCCACCACGCCGGTGGGGCCGCGCTTGATCCAGCCGGCCACGTACTCGCCCCGGCTGACCGCACCGTCGCGGACCACCCGGCCGGCCTCGTGCGGCACGGTGCCGCCGTCCAGCGGCAGTCCGGGCAGCGCGTGCCCGCGGTAGCCGACCGAGCGCACCACCAGGTCGGCCGGGACGGCGTCCAGCTCGCCGGTGCCCACCGCGCGGCCGTCGGCGTCCACCGTCGTCCGCTCCACCTCGACCCCGGTGACGCGGTCGGTGCCCAGCAGCCGTACCGGCCGGGCGTGGAAGCGCAGCCGCACGCTGACCGTGCCGGGCGCGGGCTCGTGGCCGGCGTAGTCGGCGAGGGCGGCGAGGTTGCGGGCGACGTGCCGGTCCTCCGCGGCCAGGGCCGCGTCCCCGGCGTCGGTCAGGTCGGCCGGGTCGACCAGCACGGTGGCGGCGGCCAGGTGGCCCAGCTCGCGCAGCTCCTGGGTGGTGAAGCTGGCCTGCGCCGGCCCGCGGCGGCCGAGCACGGTGATCCGCTCGACCGGAGCGGCGGCCAGGGTGTCGAGCACGTGGTGCGGCATGTCGGTGGGGTGCAGCTCGGCGGGGGAGCGGGCCAGCACCCGGGCCACGTCGAGGGCCACGTTGCCCACCCCGACGACCACCACGTCGCGGGCCCGGGACACCAGCTCCTCGACCCGCGCCCGGTCGGCGTCGGGGTGCCCGCAGTACCAGGCGACCAGGTCGGTGGCGGCCAGGCTGCCGGGCAGCTCCTCACCGGGGACGCCCAGGGCACGGTCACCGGCCGCGCCGTAGGTGTAGACGACGGCGTCGACGTGCGCGCGCAGCTCCGCCAGCGACAGGTCGGTGCCGATCTCCACGTTGCCGACGAAGCGCACCCGTTCGTGGTCCAGGGTGTGGTGCAGCGTCTCGCGCAGCGCCCGCATCTTCAGGTGGTCGGGGGCGATGCCGTGCCGCACCAGGCCGAACGGGGTGGGCAGCCGGTCGATCAGGTCGACCGCGACCGGGACGTCGTCCTGGCCGGCGAGTGCGTCGGCGGCGTAGATGCCGGCCGGGCCGGCGCCCACCACGGCGACGCGCAGCGGTCGCGCGGGCACCGATGGATGGGGCACCGCTGGTTCGGCCACGCCCGCATCGTCGTCCCGTTGCCGGGTAGGCGCCAGGGTGAACCGGGCAGCCGTGCCCGACCACCCCTGAGGAGCCCTGCGTGTCCATCACCATCGTCGCCACCATCTCGCCCAAGCCCGGCCGGGCCGACGCCGTGCGGGAGGCGTTCACCGCGGCGATCCCGAAGGTGCACGAGGAGCCGGGTTGTGAGCTCTACGCGCTGCACGAGGACGGCTACGGCTTCGTGATGATCGAGCGCTGGGCCACCCAGGACGACGTCAAGGCCCACGGCGCCGGTGAGACGTTCAACGAGCTGTCCGAGAGCGTCAAGGACGACCTGACGGAGCCGATCGGCGTCCGGCTGCTGCAGGCCGTGCCCGCCGGCGACCAGGCCAAGGGCGCCCTCTGACGAGGGACCCCGGTGCCCCCTGCCCAGGCCCTGTCCCGAGCGTGCGAGGGGTGAGGAGGGCAGGGGCCTCCGTCAGACCGCCTGGCAGGTGGGGCACCAGAAGAGGTTGCGGCCGACCATGACCTCGGTGCGCACCTCGGTGCCGCAGATCCGGCAGGGAAGCCCGGCGCGCCGGTAGACGTAGTGGGCGTCCTCCCGGAGCGCCGGGCCGCGCCGGCGTTCCCGGTCGGCGCGCTCGGTGGTGACGATCCGCCCCGCCTTCACCCCGGCCCGCATCAGCACGACCAGGTCGGCCCACATCGCGGCCCACTCCTCGGCGGTGACGGCCCGGCCCGGCCGGAACGGGCTCATCCGTTGCCGGAACAGGATCTCCGCGCGGTAGACGTTGCCCACCCCGGCGAGCACGGCCTGGTCCATCAGCAGCGCGCCGATGGCCACCCGGCTGCGGGAGATGCGGGCGAACGCCTTGGCCGGGTCCGACCGGCGCAGCGGGTCGGGCCCCAGCCGGTCGAGGACCAGCTGCACCTCGCCGTCGGTGATCAGGTCGCAGGCGGTGGCGCCGCGCAGGTCGGTCCACACGCCCGCGCCGTCCTCGCCCGGGCCCTCCCAGCGCATCCGCAGCGCGCCCCGGGGCTCGGGTGGCAGCCCGGTGCCGGAGGTGAACTTCCCGTAGAGGCCCAGGTGCACGTGCACGACGTCCGGGCCGAAGAAGGCGAACAGGTGCTTGCCGTAGGAGGTGACCTCGTCGAGCACCCGGCCGTCGAGCAGCTCGGCCTGCCCGGCGAAGCGGCCCTGCGGGCTGGTCACGTGCACCTCGCGGCCGGCGAACGCGGCCTGCTGCTCGCGGGCCAGCCGGAACAGGGTGTGGCCCTCAGGCACCGACGATCACGCCGTCCAGCTTCACCCGCGCCGTCCCCGTTCGCCACGACGAGCCAGGTGACCCAGCCGACACCCCACACCGCCGAGACCGGCCGTGCCGGCCGACGTGGCCGGTCCCTCTGGCAGCGCACGTCCTGGCCCGCCTGCAGGGGCCCGCTACCGGCTCGGGAGCAGGGGGGGCAGGCCGGTCCTTGCTCAGCGGGCGCGGACGGCGGCGTAACGGTCGAGGGAGACCTGGCGTTCGTGGGCGTGGTCGACGACCGGTTCGGGGTAGCCGGCCGGGACGCCGCCGGGGGCGGTCCACGGCTCGTGCACGTGCTTCGCGTCCAGGTCGCGGAGCTCGGGCACCCAGCGCTTCACGTAGGCGCCGTCGGGGTCGAACTTCTTGCCCTGGGTGACCGGGTTGAACACCCGGTAGTACGGCGAGGCGTCGGTGCCGGTGCCGGCGACCCACTGCCAGCCGTGGTTGTTGCTGGCCAGGTCGCCGTCGACCAGGTGCTCCATGAAGTACTTCGCGCCCAGCGTCCACTCCTGGTGCAGGTCCTTGACCAGGAACGAGGCGACGATCATCCGCACCCGGTTGTGCACGTAGGCCTCACCGAGCAGCTGCCGCATCCCGGCGTCCACGATCGGGAAGCCGGTGCGCCCGGTCTGCCAGGCGCGAACCAGCTCCTCGGCGTCCGGCCCGGAGTCGTAGCCCATGCCCTGCAGTTCGGGCTTCAGGTACTCCCGCGCCGACTCGGGGCGATGCCAGAGCACGTCGGCGTAGAAGTCGCGCCAGGCCAGCTCGTCGGTGTAGCGGCGCACCGACTCCGAGCCCTGCTCGGCGGCGAGGTCGGCCAGCAGCGTGCGCGGGTGGAGGCAGCCGTACTTCAGGTAGGCCGAGAGCCGGCTGGTCCCGTTCGTCCCCGGGGTGTTGCGGCCCTCGTCGTAGCCGAGCAGCCGCTCGTCGCGGAACCGGTGCCAGGCCGCCAGCGCCGCCGCCTCACCGGCCGGGGGCAGCTGGACGCCGTCCAGGTCCGGCCGGGGCGGGCGGTCATCGGACCGCACGCCGTCCAGCCACGGGACGACGTCCGGCCGGACGGCGGGGGAGTGCCAGCCGTGCTCCCGCCAGGCCCGGGCGAACGGGGTGAACACCTGGAACGGCGTGCCGTCGCGCTTGACCACCCGGCCGGGTGCCACGGCGTACGGCGAGCCGGTGCGCACCAGCGGGACGTCGCCCAGCGCCCGCTCCACAGCCAGGTCGCGCTGCCGGCCGTACGGGCCGGCGTCCGCGGTGACGTGCACGCTGACCGCGCCCAGCTCCGCAACCAACCGGGGGAGGACGGCGGCCGGGTCGCCGGTGCGGGTGACCAGGGCGCCGCCGGTCGAGGTGTCCAGCTCGGCCAGGCAGTCGAGCAGGAACCGCCGCCGCGGCTGCCCCGACGGCCCGTACAGCCGGTCGTCGAAGACGAAGACCGGGACGACGCTGCCCCCCGGACCGGCGGCGTCGACGGCGGCGAGCAGAGCGGGGTGGTCGTCCAGGCGCAGGTCGCGGCGGAACCAGAGCAGCGCGGTGGGCACCCGGCCGAGCCTAGGAAGCCCCGGCCCCTACCGCTGGGTGATCTGCCGCTGGGTGGATCAGCTGTGCGCCGGCGCCAGGCCGAATGTGGGCCGGTCGGCCTCGGCGACGAGGTCGAGCTGCTCGGGGTGGTCGAGGAGGTACTTGCGGATGAACGAGCAGTAGGGCAGCACGTGCAGCTGCCGCTCCCGGGCGGCGGTGAGCACTCCGGCGACGAGCTGGGTGCCCAGGCCACGGCCGCCCATCGACGGGTCGACCTCGGTGTGCGGCAGCGTCATGGCGTCGCCGTCCACGTGGTAGCTCGCCAGGCCGACGACGCGCTCGCCGTCCCGGATCTCGAAGCGCCCGCGCTCGGGGACGTCGACCACCGTGATGTCCATGTGTGCTCTCCACCTCCCGCGCCTCCGGCGCCGTTGCCGGGGCTCGTACGTGCTTCGTCAAGGTAACGGTTGCGGCACGTCGTCGCCCGCATCCCTACCCACGCGTGGCGGGGTGAGGACGTTCCCGCCAGCACTCCCGCGGCGTGCCGGGTGACGCGACGGGCAGTCGCCGGAATTGTGTCACGCCAGGCCCGAAAATCGGGGTCCAGCGCTTTTCATGGAGATCACGTGAAGATCCCGTGACACGTTTCTCCACATTTCGGTCACGCTCATCGGCATGCGGGGAGACGAGCCCGTCCGCGACGTATCAGCAGGTCAGAGGGTCGGTGGTCCCGTCCGGAGCAGGTGGCCGTGGGCCGGATCGTGTTCTCTGTCACTGAGGAGGCAGATCACGACCGAGTAACAGAATGGCGCGAATTGAGCATTCAGCCATTTCTGCGACACGTGGGCTGTTAGCGTCTGGACGCCGAGATGAGAGCGGGTCCCGCCCGCCCTTCTCCTGGCTCACCGCCGGCGCACCGCGAGACGTGTGCACACACCTCGTGGCGCCGCCACCGAGCCCTGCAGCTCCTCAGCTGCCACCCGCGGCGCAGCGTGCGTCCCCCTCGCGTGCTGCCCTGCCGCCGGGTCCGAGAACGAGAACGAGAGGTGGTCCCGTGCCCGCCGTACACGCCGAGGGGCTGTTCAAGGTCTTCGGCCGGCGCACCGCAGACGCGGTGCGCCGGCTCCAGGACGGCGCCTCCGTCGCCGAGGTCCGGGAGAGCGGTGCGACCCCGGCGGTCATCGACGCCGGCTTCAGCGTCGAGCCCGGCGAGATCTTCGTCGTGATGGGGCTCTCGGGCTCCGGCAAGTCGACCCTGCTCCGGATGCTCAACGGCCTGCTGGAGACGACGGCCGGCACCGTCCGGGTCGGCGACGCCGACCTGACCGCCCTGGACGCTGCGGCGCTGCGCCGGCTCCGCCAGGAACGGATGAGCATGGTGTTCCAGCACTTCGCGCTGTTCCCGCACCGCAGCGTGCTGGACAACGCCGCCTACGCCCTCGAGGTGCGCGGCGTCGACCGCGCCACCCGCCGGGCCAGGGCGCGCGAGGCCCTCGCCCTCGTCGGCCTGGACCAGTGGGCCGACCAGAAGCCGGGGCAGCTGTCCGGCGGCATGAAGCAGCGGGTCGGCCTCGCCCGCGCGCTGGCCGCCGACACCGAACTGCTGCTGATGGACGAGGCGTTCAGCGCGCTCGACCCGCTGATCCGCCGGGAGATGCAGGACCAGTTGCTGGAGCTGCAGGCCTCGCTCGGCAAGACCATCGTCTTCATCACCCACGACCTCAACGAGGCCATGCGGCTGGGTGACCGGATCGCGATCATGCGCGACGGCCGGATCGTGCAGATCGGCACGCCCGACCAGATCCTCGAGACCCCCGCCGACGACTACGTGCGGCAGTTCCTCGCCGACGTCGACCGCGGCCGGGTGTTCACCGCCCGGCACGTGATGGCTCCGGCGCCGGCGCTCGTGGCCCCCACGGCCGCACCCGGGCAGGTGCTGCAGACGATGCGCGACCACCGCTCCGGGTCCGTCCTGGTCGGGGACGGCGACGGTCGGGTGGCCGGCGTGGCCACCGAGGACGCCGTCCGGGCGGCGGTGGCCGCCGGGGCGTCGTCGCTGGCCGGGCTGGCCCTGCTCCCATCGGTCGACGTCCGGACGACGACGCTGCTGAGCGACCTGCTCGCCCCCGCCGCCCAGGACGAGGTGCCGGTGACCGTCGTCGACGACGACGGCCGGCTGCTCGGGGTCGTCCCGCGCGGCGCGGTGCTGGCCGCGCTGGGGGGTGTGCCCACCCCGGCGCCCGTCGCCGTCCCCGACGCCCTGCTCGCGGCGGGCGCGACCGCCATGCCCATGGCGGAGGCCGTCCGTGGCTGAGCCCGTGCTGCACGCGGCCGAGGACACCGCCCTCCCGCGGATCCCCATCGGTGAGTGGGTCGACACCGGTTTCGACTGGGTGACCGACAACTTCGAGCCGGTGCTCGACGCGATCAGCACCGCCAGCGAGGCCGGGGTCGAGGGCCTGCGGGACGCGCTGCTGGTGCTCCCGCCGATCGTCTTCGCGGTGCTGCTGGCGCTGCTCGGCGGCCTGGTGCGCTCGGTGCGCTTCGGCGTCGCGTCGCTCCTGGGCCTGCTGCTGGTGATCAGCATCGAGATGTGGGAGCCGGCGATGACCACGCTGGCCCTGGTGCTGGTGTCGGCGCTGATCTCGGTGGCGATCGGCGTCCCGGTGGGGATCGCCGCCGCCAAGAGCGACCGGGTCAGCGCCGTCGTCCGGCCGGTGCTGGACTTCATGCAGACGATGCCGGCACTGGTCTACCTGATCCCGGCGGTGACCTTCTTCGGGATCGGGATCGTGCCCGGCGTCGTCATGACGATCATCTTCGCGCTGCCGCCGGGGGTGCGGCTCACCGAGCTGGGCATCCGGCAGGTCGACCCGGAGCTGGTGGAGGCCGGGCACGCGTTCGGCAGCCCGCCCGGGCGGATCCTGCGCGGGATCCAGCTGCCGCTGGCCCTGCCGACGATCATGGCCGGCGTCAACCAGGTGATCATGCTGGCCCTGTCGATGGCCGTGATCGCCGGGTTCGTCGGCGCCGGCGGGCTGGGTGGCCTGGTGGTCACCAGCATCTCGCGGCTGGACCTCGGTCTCGGGGTGGAGGCCGGTCTCTCGGTCGTCATCCTCGCCATCTACCTGGACCGGTTCACCTCCGCCTTCGGCCGGCAGCGGGGGCCCCGTCGCTTCCCGTCCCTGCTCAGCCGCGGCAGCACGGCCACCGGCGGTGCCCCCGACGCGGGCGGCTCCGCGCGCACCGAGCAGAGCGCGTCCACCACACCTGCCCGGTAGCCGACCGGCGCGGCCCGACCGGGCCGTCGTCGCGGAGCCGGAGCACCGAACGGTGCGCGGGGCAGTCGACCGCCACCTGACGTAGGAGAGGAACCACCACCGATGAACAAGCACCTGACCAGCCGAGGCGCCCGACTGGCCGCCGGCCTCGCCGCCGTCGCCCTGACCGCCACCGCGTGCGGCGGGGACGGCGACGAGGAGACCGGCGCCAGCGGCGGGACGTCGTCCGGCGGCGCCTGCGACACCGTCGACCTGGGCTTCATCCCGTCCTGGACCGACGGCCTGAGCATGGCCTACCTGTGGGAGAACGTCCTCGGCGAGCAGGGCATCGACGTCGAGATGACCGAGATCGCCGACGCCGCGCCGCTGTACGCCGGCTTGGCCGGCGGCGACGTCGACGTCTACCCGTCCGCGTGGTCGGAGGCCACGCACGCCGACTACATGGAGGAGTACGGCGACCAGGTCGAGGACTTCGGCGCCTGGTACGGCGGTGCGCGGCTGACCTTCGCGGTGCCGGAGTACACCGACATCGAGTCGATCGCCGACCTGGCCGGCAACGCCGAGCAGTTCGACGGCCGGATCGTCGGCATCGAGCCCGGCGCCGGGCTGACCCGCACCACGCGGGAGAGCGTCATGCCGGCCTACGAGCTGGAGGGCGAGTACACGCTCGTCGAGTCCTCCACCACGGCGATGCTGGCCGAGCTGCAGGCGGCCACCGACGCCAACGAGGACATCGTCGTCACCCTGTGGCGGCCGTTCTGGGCCAACAGCGAGTTCCCGGTCAAGGACCTGGCGGACCCCGAGGGTGCGCTGGGTGAGGCCGAGGGTCTGCACACCCTGGCCCGGGAGGGCTTCTCCGACGACTGCGGCGCCATTGCGTCGATGATGGAGAACCTGGAGCTGACCGACGAGCAGTACGGCTCGCTGGAGAACATGGTCGTCAACGAGTACGGCGAGGGCCAGTACGCCGAGGCCGTCGACGCCTGGATCGAGGAGAACCCAGACTTCCTGGAGTCCCTGCAGAGCTGACCTCTGCGATCGGATCACCCGAGGGGCTCGGCGGCGCGTGCCGTCGGGCCCCTCATGGTGTCCGCTACCCTCTCGACGGCAACCGGGCCGGCGCGCAGCGGCCCGGTGGTGGTGCGACCAGCGCCGCCACAGCCCCCGTAGCTCAGGGGATAGAGCATCGGTTTCCTAAACCGTGTGCCGCAGGTTCGAATCCTGCCGGGGGCACCACACGCTCGCAGGTCATCGGCCGTTGCGCGCCGTGGAGCCGGCCGACGACCACCGCGGACGGCAGGTCAGCGAGTGCCGCTGCCTCGCCGGAGGCCGCGAGGCGGCCCCTGCACCATCGACGACCCGCCGCTGCGGTGGCGGCTGGGGCCCTGCCCGCGGCATAGTCACCCCACCGCTGACCAGCACGGTCGGGACTGCCCGCACTGCCCAGCGGCACGGCACCCCCATCGCGTCGCGCTCAGCAGCGTCGCGTCACGGCGGACAGCGCAGATCGGAGACGCTCGTGGAGGTCGTGCACTCCGCGATCGCGATCCTGGGCGCGATCGTGCTGATCATCCGGTTCAAGGTCGACCCCGTCATCTCCCTGCTGCTGGCCTGCATCTACCTCGGGCTCGCCGCCGGGCTGGGCGCCGAGGGCACCGTCGCGCAGATCACCGGGGGCTTCGGCGAGATCATGGCCGAGGTCGGCCTGCTCATCGGCTTCGGCGTGCTGATCGGGGCGCTGCTGCACGCGATGAGCACCTTCAGCGACCTGGTGGACGTCCTCGCGCGCCGGGTGGGGCGCCGCCTGCCGTATGCGATGGCCGGCACGCTCGCCACGATCTTCCCCTCCATCTACGTCGACGTGCAGGTGGTCCTGGCAGCCCCCATGGCCAAGGAGTCGGCGCCGGCCGTCGACCGCCGCCACGGCCTGCCGTGGCTCGCCGGGGCCATGGCCGTCGGCATCTTCGCCGGCTACGTCTTCGTCGTCCCAGGGCTCGCCGCGGTCGCCATCGCCGGGCTCATGGACGTGCCGCTGGGGAGCTACCTGCTGTACGGACTGCCGATCGGGCTGACCACCGCACTGGTCACGACGTTCCTGTTCCGGCTGCTGCTGGGGCGCGGACTGTGGAACGACGAGACGGACCTCGACCCGGACGCGGTCGTCGAGGAGGGCGGCCCGCACGACGAGGACGAGGACGTGCCGCTGGCCGAGGGTGCCGCGCGGTTGCCGCTGTGGGTGCGCCTGCTGCCGATCCTGGTGCCGCTGGTGTTGATCGCCAGCGGGGCGATCGCCGGCGTGGCCGGGCTCTCGAACCCGGTCCTCGCCTTCCTCGGCGACGCCAACATCGCGCTGTTCGTCGGGCTGTTGATCGCCTTCGGCATGGTCCGCCCCTCGCTCGGCGCGCGCGGGGTCGGCACGGTCCTCACCGGCGGCTTCCACACGACCGGGGAGATCCTCCTGGTCACCGGCGTCGGCGGGTCGCTCGGCGCCGTCATCGCCGAGAGCGGCATGACCGAGAGGCTCGAAGCCCTCTTCTCGGCCGAGGAGAACGCGCCGGTCGTCCTCAGCATCCTGCTCGCCTGGTCGATCGCCGCGGTGCTGCACTTCGCGATCGGGTCGGTGTCCGTCGGGGCGATCACCGCCGCCGGCATCATCTCGCCCGTCGTCGGCTCGCTCGGGGTCGACCCCGTCGTCATCGCGCTGGCGATCGCGTCGGGCGCGATGTTCGCGCTCCACGTCAACAGCAACTTCTTCTGGATGTTCAGCACGCTGCTCGACATCTCGACCAAGGGCAGCTTGAAGACCCTGACGATGGCGACCTCGCTCGGGTCCGTCGTCTCCCTGCCGCTGGTGTTCGTGGCCAGTCTGGTGGCCGCGGCCCTCTGAGCGCGGTGGAGGTCGGTGGGAGCCCGCGCACGCCGCGGGCGACACTGGGGGCATGACCGCTGCTGATGACGGGCCGCGCGCCGACCGGGCCGCCACGCCGCTGACCGGCGACGCGCGTGCCCTCCTCGACGCGCTCCTCGCCCACGACTTCGTCGGTGTCGCCGAGCTCCGCGCCCAGGTCGGCCGGGCCACCGCCACCCCGGGCTGCCGGTGCGGGTGCGGGACGCTCGACCTGCACGTGCCCGACGACGTCCCGGCCGCCCCGGCCAGCGGTCCGGCGCCGGTCGAGGGCACCGTCGTCGGTGCCGACGGGTCGCCCGTCGGCGGCGTCCTGCTCTTCGTCGAGGACGGCCGGCTGAGCCGGCTGGACATCACCTCGCACGGCGACCCACTGCCCCTGCCCGCCCCGGACCAGGTCACCTGGGGCCCCACCCGGTGGGCCGGCGCGGACACGGTGCGTCGGCCCGCCCGGTTCCGCCGCGGCTGACGCCCCGCGTGGCCCCCCGCCCCGGCGGGTAGCCGCCGGTGCATGCCAGTGCGCAGCGCGGCGGTCGCGGCCGCCGACCAGTGGGTCGACCCGGACGACGGCATCCGCTACCCGGCGGGTGAGGTGCACGCCTGGGAGCGCGGCCGCAATGAGACGGTCTGCGGGCTGGCGCTGAGCAGGTCGCAGCTGCTCCGCTTCCCGCACGTCAGCTGGGCCGACGTCCAGCCGGAGTCGGGCCGGCACGCGGAGGGCGTGGTGGACGTCTGCCGCCGGTGCCGGGCCGGGACGGGGGCCCGGCGGGACGAGCGCGGCTGGACCCGCACGAACCCGCGTCCCTGAACGGGTCCCACGGGGCAGCGCCCGGTGCCAGGGTGGGCGGATGGCCGGCTGCTGCGATCCCCGTGGCTGCGACCAGGTGTTCGACACCCGCTTCGCCCGGCGGGCCGCCCAGCGCTACCGACGGCGGGGGCTGGACCGCACCGCTCAGGCGATGGTCGAGCTGCTCACCGAGCGCGGCGTGGACGGTGCGACGGTGCTGGAGATCGGCGGCGGGGTGGGGGAGATCCAGCTCGAGCTGCTGGCCCGCGGCGCGGCGTCGGCGACGAACCTGGAGCTCTCGCCGTCCTACGAGGCCGAGGCGACCGCGCTGGTCGCCGAAGCCGGCCTGACCGGGCGGGTGCACCGCCGGCTGGTCGACGTCGCCGCCGACCCGGACGCGGTCGAGCCGGCCGACGTCGTGGTGCTGCACCGGGTGGTCTGCTGCTACCCCGACGTCGAGGCGCTGCTCGGCGCGGCCGCCGACCATGCGCGGCAGCAGTTGGTGTTCAGCCACCCGCCGCGCACCCTGCTGTCCCGCGCGGCCGCGGGGGCGGAGAACTTCGCCGCCCGGGTGTCCGGCCGGGACTACCGCGCCTTCGTGCACCCGCCGGCGCAGATGCTCGCCGTGCTCGCGGCGCGCGGCCTGGAGCTGACCGGCAGCCACCGCGGCCCGATCTGGCGGGTCGCCGCGCTGCAGCGTCTTGACCGGCCACCTTCGTAAGTCGTAACTTACGTTCGTGTCCACTTACCGAGCGGGTGACGGGTGGGAGGCCCTCGGGGACCCGACCCGCCGGGCGATCGTGACGTCCCTGGCCGAGCGGCCACGGGCCGTCGGTGAGCTCGCCGACGCACTGCCGATCAGCCGCCCGGCGGTGTCCCAGCACCTGAGGGTGCTCAAGGACGCCGGCCTCGTCACCGACCGCGCCGTCGGCACCCGCCGGGTCTACCGGCTCAGCCCGGAGGGGCTGGGTGCGCTGCGGGACCAGCTCGACACGTTCTGGCAGCGAGCCCTGCACGGCTACCAGGAGATCGCCGAACGACCGACCGAGGAGAACCCATGACCCAGACAGCTGCCGTGGTGGTCCGCCGCGAGATCGTCGTGCACGCGACGGTCGAGCAGGCGTTCACCGTGTTCACCACCCGGTTCGGCGACTTCAAGCCACCGGAGCACAACCTGCTCGGCGCGCCGATCGTGGAGACCGTCTTCGAGCCCCGGGTCGGCGGCGCGATCATCGACCGGGCCGACGACGGCAGCGAGTGCCGCTGGGCCCGCGTCCTGGTCCACGAGCCACCGCACCGCGTGGTGTTCAGCTGGGACATCAGCCCGCAGTGGCAGGTGGAGCCCGACCCCGAGCGCACCAGCGAGGTCGAGGTGCGGTTCGTCCCGGAGGGGCCGGATGCCACCCGGGTCACCGTGGAGCACCGGCACCTCGACCGGCACGGCGAGGGCTGGCCGGCGGTCAGCGACGGTGTCGCCGACGACGCCGGCTGGCCGCTGTACCTGGCCCGGTTCGCCGCACTGCTGGCCGCGGGCAACTGACCGCACGGCGGTCTCCCGGCGGGGGCCGGCGCACGCTGAGCGACGCCGCGCGCCGGCCCCCGGGGGCAGCTCGTCGACGAACGTGCAGGTCGTGCACAGAAAGTCCTCAAGGACTCCGTTCACCCGGTCGATCTACTGGTTGTCAGCCGATGACCCTCAGTGAGCGGAGTACGAACGTGTCCACCCCGATGGCCAGCACCCCCCGCGGCGTCACCCGCGTCCTGATCCTCGCCGACGCCCCGGTCCTGCGCCGTGGGCTGATCGGCATGATCAACGAGACCGCCGGCATGCAGGCGGTGGGCACCCCCGGTGAGCCGCGCCGCGCGCTGACCCTCGCCGAGTCCGCCCGCCCCGACGCCGTCGTGGTCGAGCTGGGCACCGGCCGGGCCGCCACGCTGAACGCCTGCCGCGACCTGCGCCGCCGCTTCCCGCAGCTGGCCATCGTCGCCCTGGCCACCTCCGAGGACCCGGCCGTGGTCAACGAGGCCCTGGCCGCCGGCGTCCGCGGCTACCTGCTGATGAACACCTCCCCGACCCTGCTGGGCTGGGCGGTGCTGGCGGCTCGCGCCGGCCGCACCGTGGTCGACCCGCAGATCCGTCGCGGCGAGGGCTCCGAGGCGCCGGTGTCGCGTGAGCTGACGCCCGAGGTGCCGCTGACCCGCCGCGAGTCCGACGTCCTCGACGAGCTCATCCAGGGCCAGTCCAACCGAGCGATCGGCAAGAACCTCTTCATTTCCGAGGACACGGTGAAGTCCCACGTCAAGGCGATCCTGCGCAAGCTGGGCGCCCGCGACCGGGCGCACGCGGTGTCCCTGGTGCTCTCGGCCCGCAACCCCGGCTGCAGCTGCGGCGCCCACCGGCTCACCGAGGCCCCGGCCGACGTCTGACCGAGCAGCCCGTCCGGACCGGACGGCGGGTGCGCCCAGCCGGGGTTAGGTTGCCCCGGTGCCTCCGACGACACCCGCCGTCAGCAGTGACCCGGTGCAGGTGCAGCGGTTGTTCGTGGTCGGGTGCCCGCGCTCGGGCACCACGCTGCTGCAGTCCTTCCTGGCCGCGCACCCGGGCGTCCACTCGTCCCCGGAGACGCACTTCTTCTACCGGCTGCAGGCCGGTGGCGCGCGGGCCGGGCAGGGGCTGATCAGCCCCGAGCTGGCCGCGGACCTGCCGCAGGTGGCCGGCTTCCTGGGCCGGCCCGAGCTGACCTGGCCGGCGCCGCCGACCGTGCCCGCCACGGCGCGGACGTTCGTGGCGACGGCGGACGCGGTGGCCCGCGCCGAGGGCGCCACCGGCTGGGTGGAGAAGACCCCGGCCAACCTCTACGCGATCGACCTGATCGAGCAGCTGGTGCCCGGCGCCCGGTTCCTGCACATCCTCCGGGACGGCGCCGACGTCGTCACCAGCCTCTGCGCCGTCGCCGGCGGGTGGGGCAGCACGTACTCGGTCGACCAGGCCCTGGAGCTGTGGACCGAGTGCGTCGAGATCACCGCCGCCCACCGCGACCGGCCCGGCCACCACGTCGTCTCCTACGCCGAGCTGGCGCAGCACCCCGAGCGCACACTGCGGTCGGCCTGCGCCGCCGTCGGGCTGGACTACAGCCCGGCGATGGTCGACGGCCGGGCCGCCGCCGCCCGCGCCCTGATCAAGGACTTCGAGCACTGGAAGGGCGACAACGTCGGCCCGCTCCGGTACCGCCCGCGCGAGCGGTTCGCCCGGGCCTTCGACCCCGAGACCCGCCGCCGGATCGAGGAGCGGGTCGCGGCCGTGCAGCTGCCGGAGACCGTGCCCGGCTGAGCCGCCCGGGGTTACCGTGCTGACCATGGTCGGCGTCCTGGCGGCTGTACTGCTGCTCCTGCTGCTGGCCGGCATCGTGGCCTGGGCGGTGGCGGTGCCCCAGCCGCGCCCCGCGGCCGGCCGGGCACTGCCGCCGCACGAGCGGGCCTGGCAGCAGCAGGCGGTCGCCGCTGCCCGTTGGGGCGCCGCGCACGACGAGGTCGACGGGGTGACGCGGGTGCTGCTGCGCCGCAGCTGCCCCGGGCTGGACGGGCGCCCGGAGGTGCTCGAGGAGCGGGTGTTCGACACCTTCCCGGCGCACGACCCCGCGTGGGAGGCCCGCTTCACCGAGGCGATGGCCGGCGCCCGGTTCCGTTGCTCCTACCTCAACACCGAGGAGGGGCACGCCTGAGCCCGTCGGGCAGGATGGGCGGCATGGGTCAGGTCGTCGCCACCACCGAACGGGTCGTGCGGGCACCGGCGGACGTCGTCCGCGCGGCGCTCGCCGACTACACCACCACCCGTCCCGCGGTGCTCCCCGAGCAGTACAGCCAGTACCGGGTCGACGCCGGCGGGCAGGGCGCGGGCACGAAGGTGCACTGGCGGCTGCAGGCGACGTCCAAGCGGGTGCGGGAGCAGGACGTCGTCGTCACCGAGACCCCCGACGGCGCGCTGGTGGAGACCGACACCAACTCGACCATGGTGACCACCTGGACCGTGTCGGCCGCCGACGCCGGGGTGAGCACGGTGCGCGCACGCACCACCTGGACCGGTGCCACCGGGATCGGCGGGTTCTTCGAGCGCACCTTCGCGCCCAAGGGCCTGTCCCGCATCCAGGACGCGATGCTGACCCGCCTGGAGCAGTCGCTCGCCGGCTGACCCGTCCCTGCCTCAGGACGACGCGCCGGGCCACGGGTGGCTGGCCGCGGCGACCCGCCGGGCCAGCTCCTCGCGCACCTCGGCGCACTCGGCGGCGAGCGAGGCCAGCAGCGCCGGGTCGACCCGTGCGCCGAGCTCGGCGGCGTCCAGCTGAGGCGGAGGTGGGGCGTCCTCGCCCCCGTGGACCGGCGCGTGCGCGATGAACTGCTGCACCGCGGAGACGACCGAGCGGCGCAGCCCCACCGGCACCCGGACGGCCGGGTCTGCTGCCGACGACAGCAGCAGGGTGGCGTCCAGCAGCACGGCGACGGCCGGTGCGGTGCCCAGCTCCGGCGTCCGCGGGCGGTAGGCGTGCAGCAGCGGGTAGGCGCGGTGCTGCTGGGCGAGCGTGCTCAGCGCGGCCGACAGTGCCGACAGGGGGACCACCGCCGTCCCGGGCACGGCCAGACCGGCCGCCACCTCCCCGCCGGTGCCGCCGAACCCGGTCACCTGGGAGGCGAAGCTCCGCTTGCCGACCGCCGCGGAGATGACCCCGGTCAGGTAGGAGACCGCCAGGGTGATCAGCAGCATCCCGCTGAGCGCGGCGGCCATGGTGGCCAGCTGGGAGCCCGCGCCGGTCGGCTGGTAGCCGCCGTTGCCCAGCGTCGCGACGTTGTAGCCGGCGAAGTAGAACCGCTCCCAGACCGAGGCCGGCGCGCCGCCGGAGGCGCCGACCACCGCCTCGTCGCCACCGAGGAAGACCAGCGACCAGCCCAGCCACAGCAGGGTGGACCAGGCTCCGAGGGTCGCCCCGATGAGCAGCACGCCCGGGCCACCCAGGAAGCGCACCACGGCGGAGTCCGCCACCGCGGGCCGCCGGGTCAGCCGCCAGGCGAGGCGGGTGAGCAGCTGCGTCAGCGGGCCGGGGCCGCTGGCCACGGCGAGCGTCGTCCGCACCTCGTCCACCACGGCGAAGCCCACGACCGCCAGGCCGAGGACGTCCCACCACCACCCGGTCACCGGAGGCCGGGCCGACGGTCGGGGAGGGGCGGGACGACGGTCGGCCTCCTCGGTCGTGCGGACGGGTGTGCGTGGAGAGGTGACCTGTCGAGCCGCCGGCTACACACCGGCTGGCCGCGCCCGCGGCACGTCCGCCGTCCGGCGGGGACGATGGGGGAGTGACCGCAGCGACACCCACCGTCGAGGGCCTCTCCGAGCTCGCCGGCCTGCTCGCCGACGGCGGGGCCCTCGTGCTCTCCGGCGCGGGGCTCTCCACCGACTCCGGCATCCCCGACTACCGCGGCGCCACCGGTTCGCTGCGCCGGCACACGCCGATGACGTACCAGACCTTCACCCGCGACCCGCGGGGACGGCACCGCTACTGGGCGCGCAGCTACGTCGGCTGGCGGCAGATCGCCGACGCCCGGCCCAACGCCGGCCACCGGGCCGTCGCCGCGCTGCAGGAGACCGGCGCGGTGGGTGAGGTGATCACCCAGAACGTCGACGGGCTGCACCAGGCCGGTGGGGCCCGAGACGTGCTGGAGCTGCACGGCGGGCTCGACCGCACCATCTGCCTGGCCTGCGGCGACGTGGCCTCCCGGGCGGAGCTGGACCAGCGGCTGCGCGCGGTGAACCCGGGGTTCCGGCCCGAGGGCACCGACGAGGTCAACCCCGACGGCGACGTCGAGCTGCCCGAGGAGGAGCTCGACGGGTTCGTGATGGTCGACTGCCTGGCCTGCGGCGGCGGCCCGCTCAAGCCCGATGTCGTCTTCTTCGGCGAGACCGTGCCGCGCGACCGGGTCGACCGCTGCTTCGCCCTGGTCGAGCAGGCCCGCTCGCTGCTGGTGCTGGGCTCCTCGTTGACCGTGATGAGCGGCTACCGGTTCGTCATCGCCGCCGCCAAGCGCGGCATCCCGGTCGCCATCGTGAACTCCGGGCCCACGCGGGGCGACGTCAAGGCCACGCTCAAGGTCGACGCCCCGCTGGGTGCGGTGCTGCCCGAGCTGGCCCGCCGGCTGGCATGAGCCGCGAGGTCGAGCACACCGACGACGGCCGCTGGGTCGTCGTCGACGGACGGCGCTGGCGGACCGCCGACCCGGCCCTGCCCGACGACGTCCGGGCCCGGCTGCTGCACCACCTCGGGGTGGCGCGGTCGGCGGTGCGCACCTCCCGCGGGGACGACGACGCGGTGGCCGCCGCCCGCGCCCGGGTGCAGCTGGCCAAGACCGGCCTCGGTGAGCGGGGCCCCGCCTGGTGGGACCAGGACGACGCCGAGCGCCGGGACCGCTGGGAGTCCGCACTCCGCGATCTGGAGACCTGAGGGCCGAAGTCGCGACTTCGGCCCCGCGGGAGCCGGGCGGTTGGCGGCGCGTCGGTACGGGCAGGAAGCCGGGCGATGCAGACGTTCCTGCCGGCAGCCGACTTCACCGAGTCCGCCCGGCTCCTGGACAACCCCCGGCTGGGCAAGCAGCGGGTCGAGTGCCTGCAGGTGCTGCGCGCCCTGGAGCTGCCCGACTACGGCTGGGCGAACCACCCGGTGGTCACCATGTGGCGCGGGCACACCGCCGGCCTGGTCGTCTACTCGCTGGCGATGGTGCGGGTCTGGCGCGAGCGCGGCTTCGCCGACACCACCGAGACCCTGATCGCCGAGTTCGCCCCGGACGCCGCCGGGCTGACCCAGGCCGAGGCCGCGGACGCCGGGCTGCTGCCCAGCTGGGTGGGCGACGAGGCGCTGCACCTGTCGCACCGGTCGAACCTGCTGGCCAAGGACCCGGACTTCTACCGCGCCCGGTTCCCCGGCGACCCCGACGACCTGCCCTACCTCTGGCCCGGCTCGGACGACGTCCCGCCGGCGCCTCCGCCGGAGGGCGTGCCGGTCTGGGTGGTGCGGCCCCGGGCGCACAACGAGCTGGGTGCGGCGCTGGCCACGGGGGTGGTCGGTCTGGGCACGCAGTCCGGCATCGACGTCGACGCGACCGGCCAGTCACCGGCCGAGCTGCGGGCGCTGTCCAAGGAGCTGTCGGGCCGGCGCCCGGCGAAGGACCTGCGCCAGTTGTCCACGTTCCTGGACGAGGTGGCCCCCGGCGACCTGGTCGGCCTGCCGATCGAGCACGGCGCCGGTCTGCTGCTGGGTGAGGTGGTGGGCGACTACGCCTTCGCCGGCCGGGAGCTGCTGCCGCACCGCCGTCCGGCCCGGTTCGAGTCGGTGGTGCCGCGGGCGGCGGCCCGGCCGCCGGCGACCCTGCAGGACCCGCGGGCGCTCTTCCGGGTCGTGCTCGACCCGGGAGCGGTACCGGCAGGCCTCCGGCGCAGCGACCCGTTGACGGGCAGGTCGCTGCTCGCCTGACGTCTCGTCCCGTGGGTGACGTGGTCACGGCGATCGCCGATCCCACCCGCAGGGCGCTCCTCGACGAGCTCACGGACCGGGCCGGGCAGACGCTGTTCGAGCTCTGCTAGCGGCTGGCCACGAGGCAGGGCACGGGGTCGAGCAGGCAGGTGGTCTCCCAGCACGTCGGCGTCCTCGAGTCCGCCGGGCTCGTGCGCCGACGACTCCTGCGGCAACCTCATCCGGACCGCCGCGCTGCCGGGCTGACCGGGGCGTCACCGCAGGCCGGCGCCGACCTCCGCGACGGCTGCGGCCAGCTGGGCGCGGGCCGCGGGGAGGTCGGCCGGTTCCCGCGCCGCGTGCACTGACCACCAGGCGCCGGAGTAGAGCCGCCGGAACCAGACGAACGGTGCGAGCTCCGCGTCGCTGACCGGGTCGGGCATCGCGTCCAGCGCCGCGCGGCCGTCGAGGCGGGCGGTGGCGCGCAGGCTGGCCAGGTCCCAGCCCCGCGGCCCCCGGGAGGTGTCCTCGAGGTCGGTCCAACGCAGGCCCTCGCTCGTGACCAGCAGGTTGCCGGGGTGGGTGTCGCCGTGCAGGGTCATCTCCTCGCCGGTCAGCCGTGGTCGCAGCGCGGCCAGCAGGTCGCCGGTCTGCCGCAGCACCGCCGGGTCGGCGCCCAGCTCGGTGCCGCGGTCGAGGAAGACCGCGAGGTCGTCCAGCGGCCGGTCCAGCGGCGAGCCGGTCCACAGCGGGGGGAGCGTGCCGAGCACCTCGTGCAGCTCGGTCAGCGACCGGCCGGCCTGCTCCGCCGTCGGCCGTTCTGACGACACGTCGACATGTCGCCAGAACGACACGGTGAGCCCGTCGTGGTCGTGCGGACCGGGTGGCAGCAGGTCCGACGGCGGCACGACCGCCGCCCCCGCCGCGGTCAGCGCGGCGGCGAGCGCCACCTCGCGGGTGAACGGCTCGCGGATCTCCGGACGGAGCAGCGGTGTGAACACCGCCACCCGGGCCACCACCGGCGCCGGGCGCAGGTGCACCACGGCGTTGACGCCCCAGGACAGCAGCGCCGGGTCGACGACGGTGAGACCGTGCTGCCGCGCGACGGCCACCGCAGCGGCGACCGCCTGCCCGGCCGTCGGGGTCACTCCCGGGAGACGTTCTGCAGCCGCACCTGCCCGCGGGCGACGGTCTTGCCGTCCTCGCGCGTGAGGGTGACCAGCCACAGCTGCAGGGTCCTGCCCTGCTGCACCGGCTCGGCGACGACGTCCAGTCGGCCGGCGGTGACGGGCCGCAGGAAGTCGGTCTGGTTCGAGACCCCGACGCTGAACTGCCCCCGGTCGGCCACCGCGGTGCTGGCGCCGACACTGGCCGCGGACTCGACGATCGAGCAGTAGACGCCGCCGTGCACCACGCCCCAGGGGGTGTGGTGCTGCGGGCCCAGCTCGGCGTGGCCGGTGACCCGGGTGCCGGTGACCTCGGTCAGCTCCAGGCCGGTGGCTGCGACGAACGCGCTGGCCGCGCTCAGGTCCGGGGTCACGCGGCGTCCCAGACCAGGCAGAACGGGTGACCGACCGGGTCGGCGTAGACCCGGAAGTCCCCGCCGCCACCGGGCAGCCGGCGGGCGCCGAGCTCGAGCACCTGCGGCTCGGCGACGTCGACGTCGGCGACCCGGATGTCGAGGTGGAACTGCTGCGGCCGGCTCGGGTCGGGCCAGTCCGGCGGCTGGAGGTCGGGGGCCTGCTGGAAGGCGATCCGGTAGCCGGCGCCGGTGGCCACCACCCAGTCGTCGCCCGGCTCGCCCTTCACCTCCATGCCCAGCAGCCCGGCGTAGAAGGTCGCCAGGGCGTGCGCGTCGGGGGCGTCGATGACCACGGAGTGCAGCTGACCGATCATGGCGGCCATCCTCTCCCGGTGGCGGGCCGCCCACCAGACCGCCCGCCGGGGCCGCCGCCAGGCGCCCGCCGGGGCCGGTCGCCGGCGTGAGCCGGCCGGCTGAGCCGTGCACTCCCGGCCCCCGCCCGGCGCGTGCACCGGCCGTGTCGGACGATCAACGGCATGGCCGCACCCGACCCCGCCCCCCAGCTCGGCACCCTCTCCTGGCTCCCGGCCGCCGACCGGCCGGACCTGCTCGGGCCGCCGGTGGCCGCCGCCGTGCCGAGTCTGTCCGGGCCTGCCTGGGTCGCCGAGATCGACGACGACGCCGCCGACACCGCTGCCTTCACCGGGGCCTACCAGGTGCCGCTGGCCGCCTCGGCGAACTGCGTGGTCGTGGCCGCGCGCCGGTCGGGGGAGACGACGATGGCCGCCTGCCTGGTGCTGGCGACCACCCGGGCCGACGTCAACGGACTGGTCCGGCGGCACCTGGGGGCCCGCAAGGCCTCGTTCGCCCCGCAGGACGTCGCCGTCGCGGAGAGCGGCATGGCCTACGGCGGGATCACCCCGGTCGGGCTGCCGGCGTCCTGGCCGGTGCTGGTCGACGCCGCGGTGGCCGCCAGCGAGCTCGTCGTCATCGGCTCGGGCACCCGGGGCAGCAAGCTCGCCGTCCCCGGTGCCGTGCTCGCCGGGCTGCCGGGCGCCGAGGTGCTCGAGGGGCTCGGCCAGCCGATCGGCTGAGCTGCCTACCCTCGGCGGTGTGTCAGAGCCCGAACAGCACCCCGGTGCGCCCACCCCACCGCGGCCCGAGCGGGCACCCGACGACAGCGACGTCGGCTGGGGCGAGCGGCTGACCGACCCGGACGACGACGACCGCCGCTACCTGGAGGACCGCCCGCCGCACTGGGGCAGCGACTGAGGGACGGGCCGCCACCCTCTGGACGTGGCGGGCCAGGCCGTCACCTCGCGGCTCAGGCGCGGTGACGGGCTCCCGTCTCGGGCGTCGGCTGCTCCGGCGCCTGCTGAGCGCGCAGGAGGTCGCGGATCTCGATCAGCAGCTCGGTCTGGGTGGGCAGCACCGGGCCGGGCTCCTCGCCCCGCTCGCGGCGCTCGAACAGCGCCTTCATCGGCAGCACCACGACGAAGTAGATGACCGCCGCGGTCAGCACGAAGGTGATCACCTGGTTGACGAAGGCGCCCCAGGTGAACACCTGCTGGTCGACCTCGAAGCTGCCGCCCTGGACCCCGCCGCCGCCGACCAGCCCGATCAGCGGGCGCAGGAACGACTCGGTGAACGAGGTGACCACGGCGGTGAACGCGGCGCCGATGACGACCGCCACCGCCAGGTCGATGACGTTCCCCCGCAGCAGGAAGTCCTTGAAGCCCTTGAGCACGTCCGTACCCCTCGACTCGTGCGGCCGCCCTCCGGCGGCCCGGTGATCACGGCCGGCCGAGGGTAACGGTGAGGCTGCCCGTCGCCGCGGCAGCAGCCAGCGCGGCGGCCGTGTCCGGCGGCACGGCCAGCACCAGCAGCCCCGCGTCACCCGTCGCCGTCTCGCCGCCCGGTTCCGGGGCGGTCAGCACGAGGGCGCCGGAGGCGACCAGCTCGACCGAGGGTGCGGCAGCTTCACCGGCGGCGGCCAGCACGTCGACCCGGTCGCCGGCGCGCAGGAGGGTGGCCACGGCCAGGTCGGCGAGCCTGACCGGGGCGGCGACCTGACCGTCGGGGACTGCCGCCCAGAGCCCAGGACCGACCAGCCGGACGTCGGTGATCGGCTCGCCGGCCCGCACCGGCGCGGCCAGCACCCGCCCGGTCAGCGCGGCCGGGTCGGCGTCGACGCCGGCCGGCGCGCGGTCGGCCGGGAGCTGCGCCGGCCGGACGTCGTCGGCGGTGAGGGAGTGGCCAGCCGGCAGGTCAGCCGCCGCGACGGCCACCGGCACCGTCGAGCCCGCGACCGGGGCGCCGGCGGCCGGAGCCGGAGGCCGCAGGGCCAGCACCAGGGCCAGGCAGGCGAGGCCGGCCGCGGCCCCCTGCCGGAGCAGGCGCAGCGAAGGGCGGGGACGACGACGTCGGGGCATGCCGACAGGGTCGCGGCGGCCGGGCCCCAGCAGCTGGGCGCCGACCAGGCGGTGGACAGCGGGTCAGGTTGTGGACCGGCGGCAGCACGCCGCCGTCGTCCGTGCCGTCAGCTCGCGGACGTGCTGCTCGACGACGAGGTCGTCGAGGACGACGAGCTGGCCGTCGACGAGCTGCTGGAGGAGGACTCCTTGCTGCCGGAGCCGGCGGACTCCTTGGACGCAGCGGGCGCGGTGGACGAGCTCTCGGCCTTGCGGCTGTCGGTGCGGTAGAAGCCCGAGCCCTTGAACACCACGCCGACCGACCCGTAGACCTTGCGCACCGGTGCGCCGCACTCCGGGCAGGTGGCCACGGCCGGGTCGGTGAACGACTGCACGACCTCGAACTCGTGCTTGCCCTCGGGGTTGCTGCAGACGTACTGGTAGGTGGGCACGGTGCTGGAGACTCCTCGTCGCGGTCCGAGCCGGGCTGGCACTCGACCCCGGCGACTGCCAATGATGCGCCGTGGGCCCACCGGTCGTCCACGCCGGGCACCCGGTGCGGGTGCGTGCCCCCGGTCACACGCCGACGCCGGGCCGATGACCGGCCGGTACCGTTGCCCGCCGTGTCCTCCCCGTGGCTCGACGAGCAGCAGCAGCGCACCTGGCGCGCCTGGCTCGCGGTTGCCGAGCTGCTGCCGCGCACCCTGGACGCCCAGCTGCAGCGGGACGCCGGCCTCACCCACGCCGCCTACGTCGTCCTGGCGATGTTGTCGGAGGCCCCGGACCGCAGCCGCCGGATGAGCGACCTGGCCCGCACCGCCAACCAGTCGCAGAGCCGGCTCTCGCACACCGTCGCCCGGCTCGAGGAGCGCGGCTGGGTACGGCGGGAGAAGGCCGCCGAGGACCGGCGCGGCAACCTGGCCGTGCTCACCGACGCCGGCTGGGACGTCGTGACGCGAGTGGCCCCGGGCCACGTCGCCGCGGTCAAGGAGGGGCTGTTCGCGGCGCTGACCGAGGAGCAGACCGCCGTGCTGGGGGACGCGTTGACCGCCGTCCTCGACCGGCTGGACCCCGACCACACCCTGCGGGTGCCCGAGGTCGGCTGACCCGCCCGGTCAGCGCAGGTGGCGCAGGAACGCCTCGGGGGAGTCGAGGAACTGCCGCCAGCTGGTGGTGAGCTCCAGCTCCGACCAGACCGCCGGCCGCATGCCCCACTCGCCGACCTCCAGCAGCGTCGCGCCGGGCAGCGCGGCGACGACGGGGGAGTGGGTGGCGACGACGACCTGCGCGCCCCGGTCGACCAGGGCGAGGAGGTGGGACACCAGCGCCAGGCTGCCGCGGAAGGAGAGCGCGGCGTCCGGCTCGTCGAGCAGGTAGACGCCCTTCCCGGACGCTCGGTCGGTGAGCACCTCGAGGAACGCCTCGCCGTGCGAGAACTCGTGGAAGGCCGGGTCCGGACGACGTGGGTTCGGGTTCGTCTCCAGGTAGCTGTACAGGCCGTGCAGCGTCTCGTCCCGGAGGAAGTAGCCCCAACGGGACGCTCCGGGGCTGCGCTCGACGACCAGCCCGAGGGCCTCGGGCTCGCTGGCCCGGGTGTGGTGCCGGGCGCCGGCCGACCCGCCCTCCGGGTTCAGGCCGAGGGTGACCGCGAGCAGCTCCATCACCGTCGACTTGCCCGACCCGTTCTCCCCGACGAGCACCAGCGCACCTGCGGGCAGCTCGAGCCCCTCGTCGACCAGCTGCGCGACGGCGGGCACGGTCAGCGGCCAGCGCGCCCGCTGCCCGGCGGACGGCGGCGGTGCGGTGCGGTCGGGCCTCACCCGGCGGATCGGTCGCTGGTCCACCCGGCCATCCTCGCCCGCCGGTACGACGACCCGACCGCCGTCCCCACCCGCGGACGCCGCTCCGCTCTCGCGACGCCCGCCGTGCTCTCGCGACGCCGCCGCGCCTTGGCGCTGCCGCCGTCTTCTCAGGCTGCCGCCGTCCCCGCGCCGGACGCCGTCCCTGCGCCCGACGCCGTCCCTGCGCCGGACGCCGTCCCTGCGGCGACCCCAGTCGTCTCGCGCCGGTGCGCCGTCCTACCGCACCAACGACTGTCCCCCCGCACCAACGCTGGTGCGGGGGGACAGCCGCTGATCAGGTGACTGTGAGGCTGGCCGGGTCGGTCCTTCGGTGATGGGCTGATGGCCGGCAGCGGTGGGCGTGACCCTTCATGTGACTGGCTTCGTGCCTTCATCTGGACTTGTCCGTCCGCTGCTGC
>NZ_JBJJTJ010000003.1:0-223341 GCF_054177765.1 Modestobacter lacusdianchii
TCGACTTGCATGTGTTAAGCACGCCGCCAGCGTTCGTCCTGAGCCAGGATCAAACTCTCCGTAGATGATTTGATCGCGGCTGAGACCAAGAGTTGGCACTCTCGTTCAATCAACCAAAGGAACCCAACGACATCCGAAGACGCCGAATGGGGGTTTTGATACTTGGCACTGACTTTCGGCACGCTGTTGAGTTCTCAAGGAGCGGACGCGCGGCGAACCAGACCCTCTCAGGTCGTCGTCTCCGGCTTGTGTTGTCTCGCTTCGGCGCCCGGGCCCGGCCTCGCGGTCGTTCCCGGCGCAGAGAGAAAGTTACGTGGCTCCGCGGGACGTGTCAAACCCGGGCCGGGTGACGCGCGCCACCTGCCTGAGACGTCCCCGTCACCTGGCGTTCACACGCCGGGGCGGCAGGTCCGACGAGCCGGGAACCGCCCAGGTCAGGCGGCTGTCGCCGCCCCCGCGCAGTGCACGCCGGCCACCGAACGCTTGCCCTTGCGGAGCACCAGCCAGCCACCGGGGAGCCAGTCCCCCGGCGCCGGCACGGTGTCGGCGTCGGTGACCCGCACGTTGTTGACGTATGCGCCGCCCTCCTTGACCGTGCGGCGCGCGTCGGAGAGCGACGACGCCAGGCCCGTCTGCTGCAACAGGGTGGCCACGGGCACCGCCGGGTCGTCGACCTCGACCGCACCGGCCTCGGTGAGCGCCGCGGCCAGCGTCTGCGGGTCCAGTTCGGTCAGCTCGGCCCGTCCGAACAGCGCCCTGCCCGCGGCCTCCGCCTGCGCGAGCTCCTGAGGCCCGTGCACCAGCCGGGTCAGCTCCTCGGCCAGGGCACGCTGCGGTGCCCGGGAGGCGGGGCGTTCCTCCGACTCCCGCACCAGCGCGGCCACCTCGTCGGCGGGGCGCTCGGAGAACAACGGGAGCCAGGCCCGGGCGTCGACGTCGTCGATGTTGAGCCAGTACTGGAAGAACGCGTAGGGGCTGGTGTGCTCGGGGTCGAGCCAGATGGTTGCGCCCTCGGTCTTGCCGATCTTCTTGCCGTCGGCGGTGGTGATCAGCGGGGTCGCCAGCGCGTGCGCCGAGGCGCCCTCGGTGCGGCGGACCAGGTCCGTGCCGGCGGTGATGTTGCCCCACTGGTCGGAGCCGCCGCTCTGCAACGTGCAGCCGTGCCGCCGGAACAGCTCCCGGAAGTCGTTGGCCTGCAGGATCTGGTAGCTGAACTCGGTGTAGCTGATCCCGGCGTCGGAGTTGAGCCGGGCCGACACCGCCTCCTTCGCCAGCATCCGGTTGACCCGGAAGTGCTTCCCCAGGTCGCGGAGGAAGTCGATCGCCGACAACGGCGAGGTCCACTCCAGGTTGTCCACGTAGATCGGTGCCCGGAGCCCCTGCTCGGCCGCCGGCTGGTCGAGGAAGGGCGCCACCCGCCGGCGGATGCGGTCGACCCAGCTCGCCACCTGCGCCGGGTCGTTCAGCTGCCGCTCGGACGACGGGCGGGGGTCACCGATCAGCCCGGTCGCCCCGCCGACGAGCACGATGGGCTGGTGCCCGGCCCGCTGCAGCGCCCGGAGCACCATGAACTGGATCAGGTGCCCGACGTGCAGGCTCGCCGCGGTGGGGTCGAAGCCGCAGTAGTAGGTGACCGGGCCCTCGGCGAGGTGTGCGCGCAAGGCGTCCTCGTCGGTGCTCTGGGCGATCAGCCCACGGCGGTGCAGTTCATCGATCACGGAGGGCCCGTCGATCCCGGGAGGCGCAGACGTCACGGTCGCCCATCCTGCCTGGCACTCCCCCGCCGCGGCTTCCCGCCTGCCCGGAAGACGCTCACCGAGGCCGCGTCGGTCTCCCAGAAGCGCCACGGCAGCTCGGTCGCCACGCTGATCCCCACTCGGGGACCGGTCGAGACCAGCGTCGGAGGTGCCCCGGTGTGCAGCCGCACCGACGACGCCGGGTCGAGGAGGTCCGTGCCGCGGTCGTCGGGGCCGATCGCGAGCGCCTGGGTGAGGCGGGCCGGGCCGCGGGCCAGGTCCCGCGCCACCCGGGCGGCCGGACGGCGGGACCGGGCCACCGGCTCCCCCGCCACGACCTCCCCGGCGCGCATCAGCACCGCGGACCCGCGCCCGGCCGGTCCGACGACGACGTTGGCGCACCAGTGCACGCCGTAGCTGAAGTAGACGTAGAGCCGCCCGGGCGGGCCGAACATGATCTCCGCCCGCGGCGTCGGGCCCCGGTGGGCGTGCGAGGCAGGGTCCTCACCCTGCCCGGAGTACGCCTCGACCTCGGTGAGCCGCAGCGCCACCTGCCCCTCGGGCCGGTCGGTGACCACCCAGCAGCCCAGCAGCGCCCGGGCCACCTCGTCGACCGGCCCGAGCAGCTCCTCCTCGGCGACGAGCGGCCCGGGCCCGGACGGCACGGCGTCGGTCATGCGGTGCTCCCGGGACGTCAGAGCGCCGCCGCCACCGGCGAGTGCACGGCCCAGTCGGAGTGGTGCTTGGCCAGCTCCGCGAGCGACGTCAGCTGCTCGGCGACGCGCTCGGGCGCAGTACCCCCCCGGGCACCGCGTGCGGCCAGCGCCCCCTCGACGTGCAGCACGCTGCGCACCTCGGGCGTGAGGCGGTCGTCGATGCCGGCCAGTTGCTCGTCGTCCAGCTCGTCGAGCTCGAGCCCGGCCTCCTCGCAGAAGGCGACCATCGCGCCGCTGATCTCGTGGGCGGACCGGAACGGGACACCGGTGGACACCAGCCACTCGGCGACGTCGGTGGCCAGCGCGAAGCCCTGCGGGGCAGCCGCCTCCATGACCTCGGGCCGCAACGTCAGGGTGGCGATCATGCCGGTGACCGCGGGCAGCAGGAGGAGCAGCTGCTCGACGGAGTCGAAGACCGGCTCCTTGTCCTCCTGGAGGTCGCGGTCGTAGGCCAGCGGCAGGCCCTTGAGCATGGTGAGCAGGCCGGTCAGGTTGCCCACGAACCGGCCGGCCTTGCCGCGGGCCAGCTCGGCGATGTCGGGGTTCTTCTTCTGCGGCATGATCGACGACCCGGTCGCCCAGGCGTCGTCCAGCTTGGCCCAGCCGAACTCGGTCGACGTCCAGAGCACGACCTCCTCCCCCAGCCGGGAGAGGTGGACGCCGATCAGCGCCGCGGCGAAGCAGAACTCCGCGGCGAAGTCGCGGTCGCTGACCGCGTCGATGCTGTTGTCCGCCGCGCGGTCGAACCCGAGCTCGGCGGCGACGCCGTCGGGGTCCAGCGGCAGCGAGGAGCCGGCCAGCGCCCCGGAGCCCAGCGGGCTGACCGCGGCGCGCTTGTCCCAGTCCAGCAGCCGGTCGACGTCGCGGGACAGCGAGTGGGCGTGGGCGAGCAGCTGGTGGGCGATCAGGACCGGCTGGGCGTGCTGCAGGTGCGTCATGCCCGGCGCGGCGACGTCCCGGTAGCGCAGCGCCAGCCCGATCAGCGCGTACTCCAGCGAAGCGAGCTCGCCGACCAGGCGGCGGACGTTGTGCCGCAGGTAGAGCCGCAGGTCGGTGGCCACCTGGTCGTTGCGGCTGCGGCCGGCGCGCAGCTTGCCGCCCAGGGCGCCCAGCTTCTCGAGCAGGCCGCGCTCGAGCGCCTCGTGCACGTCCTCGTCGGCCTCGATCGGCGTGAAGGTGCCGTCGGCGACCTCGGCGGACAGCTCGGTGAGCGCGCCGATCATCTTGGCCAGCTCGTCGACGGTGAGCAGACCGGCCCGCTGCAGCACCCGCGCGTGCGCCCGGGAGCCGGCCAGGTCGTAGGGCGCCAGCCGCCAGTCGACGTCGGTGGACTTGGACAGCGCGGCCATCGCCGGGGAGGGCCCGCCGCCGAACCGGCCGCCCCACAGGCGGGTGTGGCTGGCGCCGTTCGACTCCGTCACGGTGTGCTCTCTTCTCCGTCGTCGGTCAGGTCGGGGTCGTGGGGGGCCGCCGGCGCGCGCTCGGCGAGCGCGCGGAGCCGGTCGGCCAGCGCCGCGCCCCCGTCGGGGGCGCGGGAGACGACCAGCAGAGTGTCGTCCCCGGCGATGGTGCCCAGCACGTCGGGGAGGCCCACCTTGTCCAGCGCCGAGGCCAGGAACTGGGCGGCGCCCGGCGGGGTGCGGACGACGGCGAGGTTGGCACTGCCCTCGGCGCTGGTGAGCAGGTCGGCCAGCAGCCGGGTCAGCCGGGCCGGCGCGGACTGGGCCGGGCGCAGCGGGGCGTTCTCCGGCGGCAGCACGTAGGACGCCGGCGCTCCGTCGGACCCGCGCAGCTTCACCGCGCCGAGCTCCTCGAGGTCCCGGGACAGCGTCGCCTGGGTGACCTCGACGCCGGACTCGGCCAGCAGCCGGGCCAGCTGGGTCTGCGAGGTGACCGGCCCGGCGGTGATCAGCTCGACGATCCGGGCGTGCCGCGCCTGGCGGGTGAGCGCGGTCGTCACGCGCGCCCCGCGAGGGCAGCTCTCACGCCGACCGCTCCAGCAGCCAGGCCAGCAGCGCCTTCTGGGCGTGCAGCCGGTTCTCCGCCTCGTCCCACACCGCGCTCTGCGGCCCGTCGATCACCTCGGCGGCGATCTCCTTGCCGCGGTAGGCGGGCAGGCAGTGCAGGACGACGGCGTCGTCGGCGGCCCGGGCCAGCGCCGCCTGGTCGACGGAGTAGGGCTCGAACGGCGCGATCCGGGTGGCGTACTCGTCCTCCTGGCCCATGGAGACCCAGGTGTCGGTGACCAGCACGTCGGCCCCGTCGGCGGCCGCGGCCGGGTCGGCGGTCCACTGCACCGAGCCACCGGTGTCCGTGGCGATCTCCGTGGCCCGCTTCAGCACGGCGGGGTCGGGCTGGAAGGCCTCCGGTGAGCCGATCCGCACGTGCATGCCGGCCAGGGCGCCGCCGAGCAGGTAGGAGTGGGCCATGTTGTTGGCCCCGTCACCGAGGTAGCTGAAGGTCAGCCCGGCCAGCCGGCCGTGGCGCTCCTGCACCGTCTGCAGGTCGGCCAGGATCTGGCACGGGTGGTACTCGTCGGTGAGCGCGTTGACCACCGGCACCCGGCTGGTCGCGGCCATCGTCTCCAGCCGGTCCTGGCCGAAGGTGCGCCAGACGATCGCGGCGACCTGCCGGTCGAGCACCCGGGTGGTGTCCTCGACCGACTCACCACGGCCGAGCTGGCTGGCCCCGGCGTCGACGACCAGCGGGAAGCCACCGAGCTCGGTGATCCCGACGGAGAAGCTGACCCGGGTGCGGGTGGAGGGCTTGTCGAAGAGCACGGCCACCGGCTTCGGGGCGCCGTTGGGCGCGCGCAGCGGCGTGGGCGCCTCGGCGGTGTGCCGGCCGGCCTTGAGCTGCGCGGCCAGTGCGAGCACCTCGGCCTGCTCGGCCGGGGTGAGGTCGTCGTCCTTGGTGAAGTGCCGGATCACTGGTCGCTCTCCTGGAGGGCGGCGTCGAGGGCGGCCGGGAGGGCCGCGACGAAGGCGTCGAGCTGGGCGTCGGTGACGACCAGTGGTGGGGCGAGCCGGACGACGTCGGCGGCCACCCCGTTGGTCAGGAAGCCGGCGGCGCGCAGGCGCGCCTCGACCGCGGCGGCGACCGGCGCGGTGAGGACGACGCCCAGCAGCGCTCCCTGGCCGCGCACGCCGCTGATGCCCGGGTGGCCGAGCGCCTCGATCCCGGCGGTGACCCGGTGCTCGATCTCCTTGGCCCGCTCGAGCAGCCCCTCGTCGCGGAGGGTGTCGAGCACCGCGAGGGCGGCGGCGGCCGCGATCGGGTTGCCGCCGAACGTGGAGCCGTGCGAGCCGGCGGTCAGCAGCTCGGCCGCCGGGCCGAAGGCCAGCGTCGCGCCCAGCGGGAGGCCACCGCCGAGGGCCTTCGCCAGGGTGATCACGTCGGGCTGCAGCCCGTCGGCCTGGTGGGCGAACCAGTGCCCGGTGCGGCCCGTGCCGGTCTGCACCTCGTCGACGGCGAACAGGGCGCCGGCGTCGCGGGCGGCAGCAGCCGCGGCCGCCAGGTAGCCGGCTGGGGCGGGCAGCACGCCCCCCTCCCCCAGCATCGGCTCCAGCAGCACCATCGCCGTGGCGTCGGTGAGCTGCAGGGCGTCGGCGTCGCCGTAGGGGACGTGCCGGACGCCGCCGGGCAGCGGGGCGAAGGCGGCGGCCTTGCCCGGCTGGCCGGTGAGGGCGAGGGAGCCCATGGTGCGGCCGTGGAACGAGCCGATCGCGGTGACCACCTCGGGCCGGCCGGTCAGCCGGCTGATCTTGAAGGCGGCCTCGTTGGCCTCGGCGCCGGAGTTGCAGAAGAACACCCGCCCCGAGCGCCCGGTCAGCTCCAGCAGCCGCTCGGCCAGCAGCACGCCGGGCTCGTGCATCGCCAGGTTCGACACGTGGCCCAGCAGCTGCGCCTGGGCGGTGATCGCGTGCACCACCGCCGGGTGGGCGTGGCCCAGGATCGTCGTCGCGATCCCGCCGAGCAGGTCGGTGTACTCGCGGCCGTCGACGTCCCAGACGGTGGCGCCCGCCCCACGGGCCAGGGCCACCGGCGGGGTCTTGTAGTTGCCCATCATCACGGCCGACCAGCGGGTGGCCAGCTCCTCGGTGTGCGTCACGGTGCTGCCACTCCCTCCGGTGTCGACTCGGCAGGCACGACCATCGTGCCGGTGCCCTCGGTGGTGAACATCTCCAGCAGCAGGGCGTGCGGCAGCCGGCCGTCGACGACGGTCGCCCGCTTCACCCCGCCCTCGACCGCCCGCAGGCAGGCGGCCATCTTCGGGATCATCCCGGCGTCCAGCTGGGGCAGGATCTCGGCGAGCTCGGTGGCGTCGATCTGCTCCACCAGCGAGTCGCGGTCGGGCCAGTTGGCGTAGAGGCCCTCGACGTCGGTGAGCACCACGAGCTTCACCGCGCCCAGCGCCACGGCGAGCGCGGCGGCGGCGGTGTCGGCGTTGACGTTGTGCACCTGGCCGTCGGCGTCCGGGGCCACCGTCGCGACGACCGGGATCTTCCCCGCCGCCAGCAGCGCGGTGACCGGGGCGGGGTCGACGGCGACGACGTCGCCGACCAGCCCGACGTCCACCGGCTCGCCGTCGACGATGGCGTGGGTGCGCTCGGCGGTGAACAGCCCGCCGTCCTCGCCGGAGAGCCCGACGGCCAGTGGGCCGTGCGAGTTGATCAGGCCGACCACCTCCGGGCCCACCTGGCCGGTGAGCACCATCCGGACGACCTCGATCGTCTCCTCGGTGGTCACCCGCAGCCCGCCGCGGAACTCACTCGCGATGCCCAGCCGGTTGAGCATGCCGCTGATCTGCGGCCCGCCGCCGTGCACGACCACCGGGAGGATGCCGCAGGTCCGCAGGAAGACCATGTCCTCGGCGAAGGCCCGGCGGCAGTCCTCGTCGACCATCGCGTGGCCGCCGTACTTGACCACCACGACGTTGCCGTGGAACTCGCGCAGCCAGGGCAGCGCCCCGGTGAGGACGGCGACCTTGCGGGCGTCGCCCTCGGGGTCGTTGACCCGCATCACCCGGTGGGTGCCGATCGACCGGCGCGGCGGGGTCTCGTCGACCGGGACGTCCGGCGGCGTCGGGTCCTGCTGGCCGGCGACACCGGCGGGCGCCACCTGGTCAGGGGCGAGGTCGGGCGGGGTGGGGTCCTGGGCCGGGCCCGGGGTGTGGCTCGTCATGTCGAGTAGGCCGAGTTCTCGTGCACGTAGGCGAGGGACAGGTCGTTGGTCCAGATCGTGGCCTGCTCGGTGCCGGCCCGGAGGTCGACGTCGATGGTGATGGCCCGGCCGGTGAGGTCGACGCCCTCGCGCGGGTCGCCGATGGCACCGCCGCGGCAGACGGTGACCCCGTTGATGGTCACGTCGACCTGGTCGGGCTCGAAGGCGGCGTCGGTGGTGCCGATCGCCGCCAGCACCCGCCCCCAGTTGGGGTCGTTGCCGAACAGCGCCGTCTTGAGCAGGTTGTTGCGGGCGCAGGCCCGGCCGGCGGTCAGCGCGTCCTGCACCGACGCGGCGTTCCGGACGGTGATCGCGATCTCCTTGGTCGAGCCCTCGGCGTCGGCCAGCAGCTGCATCGCCAGGTCGGTGGCCGCCGCGGTCAGGGCCGCGGTCAGCTCGCCCTCGGACGGGGTCACGCCGCTGGCGCCGTTGGCCATCGCGATGACGGTGTCGTTGGTGGACAGGCAGCCGTCGGAGTCGACCCGTTCCACGCTCACGCTGGTGGCCACCCGCAGCGCGCGCTGCAGCACGTCCGGGGCGACGACGGCGTCGGTGGTGAGCACGACCAGCATCGTGGCCAGCGACGGGGCGAGCATGCCCGCGCCCTTCGCCATCCCGCCGACGGTCCAGCCGTCCCCGGCCTGGGTCGTCGTCTTCGGCACGGTGTCGGTGGTCATGATCGCGCGGGCGGCGTCGGGGCCGCCCTCGGCCGAGAGCCCCCCGGCTGCCTCGGTGACCCCGGCGAGCAGCTGCTCCATCGGCAGCCGGACGCCGATCAGGCCGGTGGAGGCCACCGCCACGTCGATGGCGCCGAGCCCCAGCAGACCGGCGGCGTGCTCGGCGGTGGCGTGGGTGTCGCCGAAGCCGTCGGGCCCGGTGCAGGCGTTCGCGCCGCCGGAGTTGAGCACCACCGCGCGCAGCCGCTGGTCGGCGAGCACCTGCCGGCTCCAGAGCACCGGCGCGGCCGGGAAGCGGTTGGTGGTGAACACGGCGGCCGCCGCGTCGTCCGGGCCGTCGTTGACGACCAGGGCGACGTCCCGGTCGCCGCTGGACTTCAGCCCGGCGGCGACCCCGGCGGCCCGGAAGCCCTGGGGGGCGGTGACGGTCACGGGGCGACCCCCACGAGCGGGAGGCCGGTGGTCTCGGGGAGACCGAGGGCCAGGTTGGCGCACTGCAGCGCGGCGCCGGCGGTGCCCTTGGTCAGGTTGTCGACGGCGGCGACCACGACCAGCCGGCCGGCGTCGGGGTCGACCGCCACCTGCAGCGCGACGGTGTTGGCGCCCAGCACCGCGGCGGTGGTCGGCCACTGCCCCTCGGGCAGCAGGTGGACGAACGGCTCGTCGGCGTAGGCCTTCGTGTAGGCGGCCCGGACCGCGTCGCCGTCCACGCCGTCGGCCAGCGGGGCCGAGCAGGTGGCCAGGATGCCCCGGCTCATCGGCACGAGGGTCGGGGTGAAGCTCACCCGCACATCAGTACCGGCCGCCTGTGACAGGTTCTGCACCATCTCCGGGGTGTGCCGGTGCACGCCGCCGACGCCGTAGGCGCTCACCGAGCCCATCACCTCGCTGCCGAGCAGGTGGGTCTTGGCCGACTTGCCCGCGCCGCTGGTGCCGCTGGCGGCGACCACGACGACGTCCGGGGTGACCAGGCCGGCGGCGAGGGCCGGCGCCAGCGCCAGGGTGACCGACGTCGGGTAGCAGCCCGGGACGGCGATCCGCCGCGCGCCGGCCAGCTCGTCCCGCTGACCGGGCAGCTCGGGCAGGCCGTAGGGCCAGGAGCCGGCGTGCTCACCCCCGTACCAGCGCGCCCAGGCGGCCGGGTCGTTCAGCCGGTGGTCGGCGCCGCAGTCGATGACCAGGACGTCGTCCGGGAGCTGGGCGGCGATGGCCGCGGACTCCCCGTGCGGCAGGGCCAGCACCACCACGTCGTAGCCGGCGAGGTCCGCGGCGTCGCTGGGCTGGACGACCATCTCCGCGTAGGGCAGCAGGTGCGGCTGCAGCTCGCCCAGGCGTCGGCCGGCGCTCGAGTTGGCGTGCACCCCGGTCAGCCGGAGGTGCGGGTGCCCGGCCAGCAGCCGGCACACCTCACCGCCCGCGTACCCGGTGGCGCCGGTGACCCCGACCGTCCACGTCTGTTGACTCACAGTGCATGACCATACCGGAGTGTGCATGACCGTGCAGTGCCGGGGTCGTGCGTGCCCGGGCCGTGGGCTGGGCAGTGAACAGCGGGCTCTCGGCCCGTCGCCCGCCGGCCCGCACCCGAGGAGAGGCCACCCGTGAGCCCGTTCGACCGGATCGTGATCGTCTTCAACCCGCACAGCACCGGCAACGCCCCGCAGTCGGCCGAGGAGCTGCGCACCGAGCTGGTCCAGCGGCTGCCGGCCGTGCCCGTGGAGCTGCGCCCGACCCAGCGCGCCGGGCACGCCCGCGAGATCGCCCGCGAGGTCGCGGCCGCCGGGTGCCCGTTGCTGGTCTCGGTGAGCGGCGACGGCGGCTACAACGAGGTCGTCAACGGGGTGGTCGAGGCCGGCAACGACCGGGCCGTCTGCGCCGTCCGGGCCGCCGGCAACGCCAACGACCACCGCCGGACGACGCGGGCGCACCACCTGGCCGACGCCATCGTGGCCGGGGACGTCCAGCGGATCGACCTGCTCCGGCTCACCCTCGGCAGCGGCGCCACCGCGCAGACCCGCTGGGCCCACTCCTACATCGGCGTCGGCATCACCCCCGTGGTGGCCGTCGACCTGGAGGAGGGCGGCAAGGGGTCGTGGCGGGAGCTGGTCTCGGTGGTCCGCGGGTTCTGGCGGTTCCGGCCGTTCCCCATCCGGCTGGAGGACGGCCAGGAGCGCACGGTCGACAGCCTGCTGTTCGCCAACATCTCCCAGATGGCCAAGTACGCGACGCTGAGCGACGGCGCCGCACCCGACGACGGGCGCTTCGAGGTGATCACCCAGGAGCGGACCGGCAAGCTGCGGGTGCTGGCCACCGCGGTGCGGGCGGCCACCCGCGGGCTGGGGCCGCAGCCCAGCGCCACCCACTACGCGTTCACCCCGCTCGCGCCCATGCCGCTCCAGCTGGACGGCGAGCTGGTGGAGCTGGCCCCGGACACCCCGGTGTCGGTCGACATCGCGCCGCGCGCACTGGCCACCGTGCTCTGACCCGCCCCCCGTCGGCGGCGGGACGGCCCGACCTGGCCAGGGCAGGACCCGGCGACGCACAGCTTCCTGTCAGCAGGGTCGGGCAGAGTCCGCCTCGGTCCGGCTGACGACGCCGGGCAGGAGGAGGGACACCGGCATGACCGACGCCCAGCAGCAGCCCGGCGGGATCGACCTGGTCGAGGAGGACGGCGTGGTCGTGCTCACCCTGCGCGGCGAGGTCGACGACTCCGTGGTCGACGCCTGGGACGCCGGCGGCCCCCGCACCCGGGAGGCGGGGGCCGTCGACCTGTCCGCCGCGACCTTCCTCGACGGCCGCGCGCTGCGGCTGCTGGTGCGGGAGACCGATCAGGCGCGCCGGGCCGGGCGGCTGCCCGAGCTCCGCCGGCCCTCCCGCACCGTCCGGCGGATGCTCGAGGTGGCCGGCGCGGCGACGCTGTTCGCGGCGGTCTGCTGACCGCTCAGCCGATCGGGTCGTCGGCCCCGTACGGGCGCAGCCGGAGCTGCCGGGCGGCGCCCTCCGGCGTGGTGGCCCGCAGCACGTCGAGGTCGTCGGCGCCGGCCCGGAAGAAGCGGCCGGACCACTGGTCTAGCTCGCCGGCGGCGATCGCCACGGCCAGCGCCACGACGTCCTCCGGGCGGGTCCACTCGGTGCGCCCGGCGTGCATCGGCATCGCCCGGGTCATCGCGGTGTCGATCACCCCGGGCGCCAGGTCGAAGGCCCGCACCCCGTGCGCGGCGCCGGCCAGGTCGATGCCCTCGGTGATCCGCATCTGCGCGGTCTTGCCGGCCGAGTAGGCGCTGTAGACGTCACTCCCCCGGGTGCCCAGGCCGCTGGCCAGCCCGATGACCCGGCCCCCACCGGCGGCGATCATGCCGGGGACCACCGCGCGGGAGACCAGGAACGGCCCGCGCACCTGGCTCTCCACGACCTGCCACCACTGGTCCGGGTCGGCCTCCCACAGCGGCACCTCGGCGGCGTCGATCAGGCCGGCGTTGTTGACCAGCAGCGTGACCGGCCCGAGCTCGCCGGCCACCCGGGCGACGGCGTCCTGGACGGCGGCGGGGTCGGTGACGTCGGCGGCCACGGCCAGCGTGCGGGCACCGGTGGCCGCGGCGACCTCGTCCATCGCCGCGTGCAGCCGGTCGGCGGAGCGGGCCAGCCCGGCCACCGTCGCGCCCCGTTCGGCCAGCCCCTGCGCCAGGTACCGGCCGATCCCGGCCGAGGCCCCGGTGACCAGCGCCACCGTCCCCGTCAGCACGGCCCCGTCCAGAGGCTCGCCGCGAGCTTGCGGGTGGTGAGGAGGACGGGGTCCTCACGCACGGACGACCGCTCCCGTCCGCTCGGCGGCCAGCGCCGCGGCAGCGTCCCGCGCCACGTTGGCGTCCTCGCCGGTCAGCGTGCGGTCCGGGGCCCGCAGGGTCAGCGCGTAGGCCAGCGACTTCGACCCGGCCGGCACCGACGAGCCGGTGTAGACGTCGAAGAGCCGCAGCGACTCCAGCAGCTCCCCCGCCCCCTCCCGGACCGCCGCGTCGACCGCCGCGGCCGGCACGTCGTCCGGGACCACCAGCGCCAGGTCGACCAGCACCGGCGGGAAGGTGGACACGTGCGGGCCGGTCTGCACCGGCGCCGGTGGGAGCGCGTCGACGTCCAGCTCCATGGCGCAGGTGCGCGCCGGGAGCTCGAGTGCGGCGACCACCCGCGGGTGCAGCTCGCCGGCGTGGCCGACCACCCGGTCGCCGACCAGCAGCTGCGCGCAGCGCCCCGGGTGCCAGGGCGCCAGGTCACCGGCGCGCACGGTCAGCTCGACCCCGGCGGTCGCCGCGACCACCCGGGCCGCCTGCACCGCGTCGGCCCAGTCGACCGGCCGCCCCGGCCCCCACCAGCCGCGCGGCTCGCGGTTGCCGGTGAGCGCCACGGCGACGTGCCAGGGCTGCTCCGGCACCGCGCCGAGCAGGGCGGCCAGCGTCGCGTCGTCCGGCCGGCCGGCCACGCCCGGGATCGGCGCGGGGGCGCGGTGGTCGCCGGGGAAGACCGAGCCGTGCTCGAAGAGCGCCACGTCGCGCTGGCCGCGGGCCAGGTTGCGGGCCAGCGAGCCGAGCAGACCGGGCAGCAGCGTCGTGCGCAGCGCCGGCTCCTGCTCCGACAGCGGGTTGCGCACCACGACCACCGCGCGGCGGGGGTCGTCGGCGGGGATGCCGAGCGCGTCGAGCACCGGCGTGCCGACGAACGGGTAGGCCGGGGCCTCGACGTAGCCGGCCTCGGCCAGCGCCCGGCCGATGCTGCGCCGGCGACGCTGGCGGTCGGTGAGCCCGCGGCCCGGGGGCACGTCGGGCAGCACCGACGGGATGTCGTCGTAGCCGGCCAGCCGCACGACCTCCTCGACCAGGTCGGCCGGGTCGGTCAGGTCCGGGCGCCAGGACGGCGGGGTGACCTGCAGCAGCGCACCGTCGGCGTCGACCGAGGCGCCCACCGCGGTCAGCGCGTCGATCACCTGCGAGTCCGGGTAGGCGACCCCGGAGACCCGGGACGGACGTCCGGCGTCCAGCGGGATCACCGGCCGGGGGCCGCGGGTGTCGACGTCCACCGGGCTGCCGACGACCCGGGCGCCGCCGTACTCGGCCAGCAGCGCCGCCGCGCGGGCCAGCGCGACGACGGTCATCTCCGGGTCGGTGCCCCGCTCGAACCGCTTGGCCGCCTCACTGGGCAGCTTGTGCCGGCGGACGGTGCGGGCGATGCCGGTGGGCTCCCAGTGCGCCGCCTCCAGCAGCACCGCGGTCGTCGAGTCGCTGATCTCGGTCGACGCGCCGCCCATGACCCCGGCCAGGCCGATCGCGCCGGAGCCGTCGGTGACCAGCAGGTCGTCGGCGTCCAGCGCGCGGTCGACGCCGTCCAGCGTGGTCAGCCGCTCCCCCGGCGCGGCCGGGCGGACGACGATCGGGCCGGTGACGGTGTCCCGGTCGAAGGCGTGCATCGGCTGCCCGAGCTCGAGCATCACGTAGTTGGTCACGTCGACGGCCAGCGAGATGCTGCGGATGCCGGACTGGGCCAGCCGGCGGCGCATCCACCACGGGCTCGGCCGGGTCGGGTCCAGGCCCTCCATCGCCAGCACGGAGAACCGGTCGCACCGGGTCGGGTCGGCGACCTGGACCTGCCAGGCCGGCTGACCGGACCAGGCGGGCGGGGTGGCCGCACCGGGGTCGCGCCAGTCGACGCCGAGGCCGGTGCCCATCTCCCGGGCGATGCCGCGCATGGCCAGGCAGTAGCCGCGGTCGGGGGTCACGTTGAGCTCGATGACCACGTCGTCCAGGCCGAGGACGCCGGCGGCCGGGGTGCCCGGGGTGAACCCCTCCTGCCCCAGCACGAGGATGCCGGCGTGGTCCTCGCCGATGCCCAGCTCGCGGACCGAGCAGATCATCCCGTCGGAGACGTGGTCGTAGGTCGTCCGGGCGGCGATGGCGAAGTCGCCGGGCAGCACGGCGCCGGGCAGCGCGGCGACCACCAGGTCACCGACGGCGAAGTTGCGGGCACCGCAGACGATGCCGCGCGGAGCCTCCTCGCCGACGTCGACCTGGCAGTACCGGATCGGCTTCTTGAAGCCGGTCAGCTCCTCGATCTCCAGCACCCGGCCGACCACCAGGGGCCCGGTGGTCACCGGCGGGCGGTGCACCTCCTCGACCTCCAGGCCGAGCCGGACGAACGCGGTGTCCAGCTCCTCGACCGTGGTGCCCGCGGGCAGGTCGACGTGCTCGGCCAGCCAGCCGATGGGAACGCGCACTACTGCTCAACTCCGAATGCTCGCGTGAACCGGACATCGCCCTCGACGATGTCGCGCATGTCGCCCACCTCGTGGCGGAACTGCAGGGCCCGCTCGATGCCCATGCCGAAGGCGAAGCCGGTGTACTCGTCGGGGTCGATGCCGCAGGCGCGCAGCACCCGCGGGTTCACCATCCCGCAGCCGCCCCACTCCACCCATCGCGGCCCGTCGCGGTGCTCGGGGAACCACACGTCGAACTCCGCCGAGGGCTCGGTGAACGGGAAGTAGGAGGGCCGCCAGCGGGTCACCGCGTCGGCGCCGAACAGCTGGCGGGCCAGGTGGTCCAGCGTGCCGCGCAGGTGGGCCATGGTCAGCCCGCGGTCGACGGCGAGGCCCTCGACCTGGTGGAAGACCGGGGTGTGCGTGGCGTCCAGCTCGTCGGTCCGGTACACCCGGCCCGGCGCGATGACGTAGATCGGGGGCTGGCGCTCGAGCATGGTGCGCGCCTGGACCGGGCTGGTGTGCGTGCGCAGCACCAGGCCCGAGTCCTCCGGCGCGACGAAGAAGGTGTCCATCATCGACCGCGCCGGGTGGTCGGTGCTGATGTTGAGCGCGTCGAAGTTCAGCCACTCGGCCTCGAGCTCCGGGCCCTCGGCGACCTCGTAGCCCATCGCGACGAAGACGTCGGCGATCCGGTCGGTCAACGTGGTGAGCGGGTGCCGGGCACCGCGCGGCGCGCGGTCCCAGGGCAGCGTGACGTCGACCCGCTCCTCGGCGAGCACCCGGGCGTCGCGCTCCGCCTCGAGCTCGGCCAGCCGGGCGGCGTAGGCCTCGGTGACCGCGACGCGGGCGGCGTTGACCCGCTTCCCGGCGTCCGATCGGGCGGCCGGTGGCAGTGCACCGAGCTCACGCCGGGCCAGGAGCACCGGGGCGCGGTCGCCCAGGTGGGCCGGCCGGACGGCGGCGAGCGCCTCCAGGTCACCCGCCCCGGTGAACGCCTCGGCCGCCGCCTGGACAGCGGCGTCGAGGGCCTCCGCGGACAGCGCGGCGACCTGCTTGGGGTCGTAGGGGTCGTTGGCGCCAGACACGGGAGGCCATTCTGCCCGGCGCACCGCCGTCACCGCGCCCCGGTTCCGCCGCAGGGGCTCACCCCCACGGGTGGGCTCGCCCCTGGACGACGCACGCCGGGCCGGTGACGTGCCGATCCTCGCGAGGTGACCTCCACCCAGCCGGCCCTCGCCACGATCGACGAGGTGCTGCACACCGCCGCCGTGCACAGCGTCTACCAGCCCATCGTCGAGCTGGACACCGGCCGCGTGGTCGCCTACGAGGCGCTCGCCCGCGGGCCGCAGGGACCGCTGCACACCCCCGACGCCCTCTTCGCCGCTGCGCGTGCCGCCGGCCGGCTGGCCGAGCTGGACCGGCTGTGCCGCTCGGCCGCGCTGCGCGGCGCCGTCGCGGCCGACCTGCGAGCGCCGCTCACGGTGTTCGTCAACGTCGAGCCCGAGGTGCTCGAGTCGGCACCACTGGACGAGCTGCTGGCCATCGCGACCACCGCGCCGGCGGGCCTCCGGGTCGTCGTGGAGATCACCGAGCGGGCACTGGCCACCCGCCCCGCCGACCTGCTGCGCGCGGTCGAGCGGGTGCGGGAGGTCGGCTGGGGCGTGGCCCTGGACGACGTCGGCGCGGAGTCGATGTCGCTGGCGTTCATGCCGCTGCTGCGCCCCGACGTGGTGAAGCTGGACCTGCGGCTGGTGCAGCAGCGCCCCGGCCCGGCGGTCGCCGAGATCATGAACGCGGTCAACGGCTACGCCGAGCGGACCGGCGCGCTGGTGCTGGCCGAGGGCATCGAGGACGAGGAGCACCTGGCCATGGCCTCGGCCTTGGGCGCGAGCCTCGGCCAGGGGTGGTACTTCGGCCGGCCCGGCCCCACGGCGGTGCCCGACCGACCCGTCGGTTCCCTCGACCTGCCCCGCGCGGAGCCGCGCTCCGTGGACACCCTCGACAGCCCGTTCGGCTGCCTGCCCGCGGGCACGCAGCTGCGCACCGCGCCCAAGGCGCTGCTGATCGAGCTGAGCAAGCACCTGGAACGGCAGGCGATGCGGCTCGGCGAGACCTGCGTCGTGGCGGCCACCTTCCAGGAGGCCCGGCACTTCACCCCGGCCACGTCGCTGCGCTACCGCGACCTGGTCGCCCGCACCGGCTTCGTCGCCGCCCTCGGTGAGGACCTGCCCGTCGAGCCGGTGCCCGGCGTCCGGGGGGCCGACCTGGCGCCCACCGACCCGGTGCGCGGCGAGTGGGACGTCGTGGTGCTCAGCCCGCACTTCAGCGCCGCACTGCTGGCCCGGGACCTGGGCGACGGGGGCCCCGACCGGCAGCGGCGGTACGAGTACGCGCTGACCTACGACCGCCGCACCGTGGAGCGGGCCGGCATCGCGCTGGTGGCCCGCGTCGCCGCGCAGTCGGCGCCGGCCGGCCCGGCGGACGCCGACGCCGGCCCCCCTGCCGCCGTCCTGACCGTGGCGCCCGACGGCGGGACCGTCGAGGAGGTGCTGCTGCACCGCGCGCTGGCCGCCACGACCAGCGGCGTCGCCATCGCCGACATGACCGCGCCCGACCAGCCGCTGCTCTACGTCAACGCCGCGTTCGAGCAGCTCGCCGGGCTGAGCGCCGCCCAGGTGCTGGGCCGCAACTGCCGCTTCCTGCAGGGCCCGGACACCGACCCGGGCGTGGTGGCTCGGATGCGGGCCGCCATCCGGGAGGGGGCGGAGTTCCGGGCCACGCTGCTCAACCACCGGGGACCGGACCGGGAGCCGTGGTGGAACGAGATCCACCTGGCGCCGGTGCGGGACGCCGGCGGGGCCGTCGTGCAGTACATCGGGGTGCAGACCGACGTCACGGCCCGGGTCACGGTCGAGCGAGAACTGCTGCAGGAGCGCGACCGCACCCGGCGCCACCTGGCCCAGATCGAGGAGCTCGCCTACACCGACCCGCTCACCGGGCTGCCCAACCGGCGCCGGTTCGAGGAGCGGATGGAGGCGGCGCTGTGGCAGGCCCGGCTGGCCGGGGACGCCGTGGCGCTGCTGTTCCTCGACCTGGACGGCTTCAAGGCGGTGAACGACGCCCGCGGGCACGCGGCCGGCGACGAGCTGCTGCAGGTGGTCGCCGACCGGCTGCGGGCCCGGCTGCGCCGCGGCGACCTGCTCGCCCGGCTGGGCGGTGACGAGTTCCTGGTCGGCCTGCCCGGGCTCGACCCGGCCACTGCGCTGGCCGAGGCCTGGCTGGTGGTCGGGCAACTGTGCGCCGCGATCGCCGAGCCGGTGCTGCTGGGCGGGGAGCCGGTGCAGGTGTCGGCCAGCATCGGGGTCAGCGTGCACCCCGAGGACGGCGCCGAGTTCGGCCAGCTGCTGCACCGGGCCGACGCCCGGATGTACGCCAGCAAGCACCCCGCCGACGCAGGCGTGTAGTCCCCGCGGTCGGCCGCGCCGCAGCGTCCCGCGACGAGCTCGCGAGGGGTGGGGAGGAGGGGCCTCCAGCTACTGCGCGAGCTGGGTGACGTAGAGGCAGATCGAGGCGGCGACCGACAGGTTCAGGCTCTCGGCCCGGCCGCGCATCGGGATCCGCACCCGGGCGTCGGCCGCGGCGGCCAGCTGCGGGTCCAGGCCCCGGGCCTCGTTGCCGAACAACCAGAGCACCGGCGCGGCCAGGAGGCCCTCGTCCCCGGCGGCGTCCAGGGCGACCTCTCCCCCGCCGTCGGCGGCCAGCACCGTCACCCCCGCGGCCTGCAGCTGCGGCACGAGCTCGGCCAGCGGCGTGCTGCGCACCACGTCGACGTGGAACAGGCTGCCGGCGCTGCTGCGCACGACCTTGCCGTGGTACGGGTCGGTGGAGCCGGCGCCGAACACCACCGCTCCGGCGCCGCACGCGTCGGCGGTGCGCAGCACCGTCCCGGCGTTGCCCGGGTCGTTGAGCTCGGCGAACGCCACCGCCAGCCGCGGCGGGTCGGCGACGAGGGTCTGCGCCGGCACGTCGCGCAGCGCGCAGACGGCGACCAGCCCCTGGGGGGTGACCGTCTCCGACAGCGAAGCCGCGGCCCGCTCGGTGACCAGGTGCACCGGCACCCGGGCCCCGGCCAGGAGGTCACGGTGGGTGGCCGCGGCGGCCTCGGTGACGAACAGCTCCCGGACGGCGGCCGGGTCGGTCGCGGCCTCGGCCAGCGCCTCACCGACCGCCTGGCGCCCCTCGGCGAGGAAGGCACCGGCGTCGTCCCGGCCGCTGCGCCGGGTCAGCTTGCGGGCAGCGGCGACCCGCGCGGAGCGCTCGGTCAGCAGATCGGGCACGGGTGACCTCTCGGGACGGGGGCGGACAGACGGCGACGCCGCCGCCGGCAGGTCTCGGACCCACCGGCGACGGCGTCGCCAGGTCGTGCTGCCCGCGTCCTGCTGGGAGGTCACCGGGCGGGGCGCTCCTGCCCGGAGGCAGGTGCGTCCAGGATCAGGCTGCCTGGGCGCCGGTCGCCTCGGGGTTCGCGACGAGCGCGGCCCGGGCGGACTCCACCAGCGAGGCGAAGGTGGCGGGCTCGTTCACGGCGAGCTCGGCGAGGACACGACGGTCCAGCTCGATGCCGGCCAGCTTGAGGCCCTGCATGAAGCGGTTGTAGGTCATGTCGTTCTGCCGCGCGGCCGCGTTGATCCGGGTGATCCACAGCTTGCGGAAGTCACCCTTGCGGACCTTGCGGTCGCGGTAGTTGTAGGTGGCCGAGTGGAGGATCTGCTCCTTGGCCTTGCGGTACAGCCGCGAGCGCTGGCCGCGGTAACCGCTGGCTGCCTCGAGGGTCGTACGACGCTTCTTCTGGGCGTTGACCGCCCGCTTCACGCGTGCCACGTGAGAGCTCCGTTCTGCTCGTCAGGTAAGGGGCGGTCAGAGACCGAGGAGCTTCTTCATCCGGGGGGTGTCGGCCTTCGACAGCACACCGGTGCCGCTGATGCGGCGCTTCCGGGAGGAGGACTTGGCCTCGAACTTGTGCTGGTTGTTCTGGTGCTCGCCCACCAGCTTCCCGGTGCCCGTCACGCGGATGCGCTTGGCAGTGCCCTTGTGCGTCTTGTTCTTCGGCATCTCTGCGTCCTGTTCGTGTCTGCCCGGCGCCGCGCAGCACAGTGCTGCCCGGCGCCGGGTGCGTCTGGGTGGTGCTGACCGCTCAGGCGGGAGGTGCCTGCTCCGCCGGTGCCTCGTTGGCGTCCTGCTTCTCCTGCTTGGCACTCCGCCGCGCCGCGTCGGTCGCCGCCTGGTTCCGGTGCGGCGCGATCACCATGACCATGTTCCGGCCGTCCTGCTTCGGGTTGGACTCGACCACCCCGAGGTCGGCGACGTCGCCGGCGAGCCGCTGGAGCAGCTTGTAGCCCATCTCCGGGCGGGACTGCTCGCGACCGCGGAACATCACGGTGATCTTGACCTTGTCGCCGCCCTTGAGGAAGCGCTCGACGTGGCCCTTCTTGGTCTCGTAGTCGTGCGGGTCGATCTTCAGGCGCAGCCGCATCTCCTTGATGACGGTGAGCGCCTGGTTCCGCCGGGCCTCGCGGGCCTTCTGGGCGGCCTCGTACTTGAACTTGCCGTAGTCCATGAGCTTGACGACCGGCGGCCGCGCCATGGGGGCGACCTCGACCAGGTCGAGCTCGGAGTCCTGCGCCAGGCGCAGCGCCTCGTTGATCGACACGACGCCGACCTGCTCGCCCTCGGGCCCGACCAGGCGGACCTCGGGGACGCGGATGCGGTCGTTGATGCGGGGCTCGGTGATGGCCTCTCCTCTGCTGCTGCGGGGAGGAGCTCGTCAGCCCACCCGGGGCACCGACGGAAAAGGCCCCGTGAGCAGTTGCTCACGGGGCCCACTCGCCGGACGCTGTCCGTCACCCGGGGCAGGGTGCTGCGCAGCGGCGGTGGCCGGACGTGCCGGTCACCGCGAACCGGGGACCTGGGCGCCTGTGACGGCGCCAGGTGGGAGCGGGCTCCTCTTTGGTAGACGGCCTGACCCTGTCGGGCCCGACCATCGTGGTTCACGCGCCTCGATGTAGCGGGGGGAGGCGCGCTCACTGTACAGCGCCGGGGTGCCTCCCGTCATTCCCGGGGGTGCGGCGTCGTCCCTCGGGCCGTCAGTCGGGGTACAGCAGGTCCGGTTCCGGGACGGCGTGCCGCGCCTGGTGGTCGGCCAGCAGCGCCCGGAGCCCGCGGACGGCGGTCAGTGCCCGGGCCCCGTCGGCGGCCTGGACGGCGGAGACGGCCAGCTCGTCGCCGTTGGTCAGCAGCAGGGACGCCCACGGCGAGTGCTGGTCGAAGCGCACCGCCCGCACCGCCGACCAGGGCAGCTCGTGGTTCATCAGGACGTTGCGCACCCGGACCCCGTCGGCGTCGGCGTCGACCCGGGACCGGCCCAGCAGCATCAGCCCGGCGCCGAGGGCGATGCCCAGGCCGACCATCGCCACCTGGTCGACGGTCTGGAAGGAGACGACGCCGGTGGTCGACTCCTTGAGCAGGACGGCGACCACGGTCATCGCGAGCACGAGACCGGCGGCCATCAGCGCGGTGATCAGCCGCAGCCGGCGCGGGACGGCGGAGACCGGGGCGGGCGCGGGGTCGGCAGGCACGTGCCCATCCTGCACGCACCCGCTGGCAGAGTGCAGGTGTGCAGGTGGGAGCGGCGGACGGCGGCACCTTCGCCGCGCTCGCGACCGGCGTGCTCGCCTCGACGCCCCGGCTGGGGGCCACCCGGCTGGTCTGCGTCGACGGCCCCGCGGGGTCGGGCAAGACGACCTTCGGGGACCGGCTGGCCGCGGCGCTGGCGGCGCCCCTGGTGCACATGGACGACGTCTACGCCGGCTGGACCATGGCCGGTGCGACCGAGCGGTTGGCCGAGGGCGTGCTGGAGCCGCTGCGGTCGGGCCGGCCGGGCGCCTACCACCGCTACGACTGGTCCCGGGAGGTGTTCGCCGCCGAGGCGACGGTCGTCCCGGTCGCGCCGGCCCTGGTGGTCGAGGGCTGCGGCAGCGCCCCGCGCTCGTGGGACCGGTCCACCACCCTGCGGGTCTGGGTCGAGGCGCCGGCCGGGCTGCGGCTGCGCCGGGGGCTGGACCGCGACGGCGTGGCGCTGCGAGCGCAGTGGCTGCGCTGGCAGGCCGAGGAGGCCGCCGTGTTCGCCGCCGAGGACACCCGGGCCCGGGCCGACCTGCGGGTCGACGGCGCACCGGCCGTCCCGGACGCGCCGGGGTCGTTCACCCGGCTGGACTGACGGGGCACGAACGCGGACGCGGCCACCGGCTCGGGCACGACGCGTCGACCCGGCCGTCACACGCCCGGAACACCGAGGACGCACCATGGACCGGTGACCGACAGCTCGCCCGACCTCCCGCTGGACAGCTCGGTCGACGCCGCCCCGGCGGCTGCGCAGGCCCCGGCCGCCGATCCCCCGGCCGCCGAGCTGCTGCCGCTGGCCGGCTACACCGTCGCGGTCACCGCCGCCCGGCGCAGCGAGGAGCTCGGCGCGCTGCTGGACCGGCGTGGCGCCCGGGTGGTCCACGCCCCGGCGATCCGGATCGTGCCGCTGTCCGACGACGCCGACCTCGTCTCGGCCACCCGCGAGGTGCTCGCCGAGCCGGTGGACCTGGTCGTCGCCACCACCGGCGTCGGCTTCCGCGGCTGGCTCGAGGCGGCCGAGGCCTGGGACCTCCCGCTGCGCGAGCACCTGCAGGACGCCCGGGTGCTGGCCCGGGGCCCCAAGGCCCGCGGCGCCATCCGCGGCGCGGGTCTGGTGGACGCCTGGTCACCGGAGTCGGAGAGCTCCGCGGAGGTGCTGGAGCACCTGCTGTCCGGGGCCGAGGGACCGATCGAGGGGCGGCGGGTCGCCGTCCAGCTGCACGGTGACCCGCTGCCCGACCTCGTCGCCGGCCTGCGCCGGGCGGGGGCCGACGTGCTGACCGTGCCGGTCTACCGCTGGGTGCTGCCCGAGGACACCGCCCCGCTGCGCCGGCTGGTGGCGGTGGTCGCCGCCCGCGGCGTCGACGCGGTCACCTTCACCAGCGCGCCGGCCGCGGCCAGCCTGCTGCAGGTGGCCGGCGAGGAGGGCGTGCGCGCCGGGGTGCTGGCCGCCTTCGCCGACGCCGTGCTGCCGGTCGCCGTCGGCCCGGTGACCGCCGGCCCGCTGGAGGCGGTCGGCATCCGCACCGTCCAGCCCGAACGCGCCCGCCTCGGTGCCCTGGCCCGTGAGGTCGTCTCCGCGCTCCCGGCCCGGCACCCGGTGCTGCAGCTGGGGCCGCACACCCTGCAGGTGCGCGGGCACGCCGCCGTCCTGGACGGTCGGCTGGTCGAGCTCCCGCCCGGCCCGATGGCGGTGCTGCGGGCGCTGGCCCGCCGGCCCGGCGTCGTCGTCTCCCGGCCGGACCTGCTCACCGAGCTCTCCGGCGGCAGTGACGCCCACGCGGTGGAGATGGCGGTGACCCGGCTGCGCGCCGCACTGGGCGCACCGGTCGTGGAGACCGTGGTCAAGCGCGGGTACCGCCTGGCCCTCTGAGGCCCGCACCGGGCCTCACCGGCGCACGGCCGCCGTGGTGAGGCGCATGTTCCGCAAGGGTCACGCCGGCGAGCCGTGACCGACATGCCCGCTCCCTAGCGTTCGGCCGACCCCCTCACCCGAGGGGTCCGGCGATGCCGCTCCGCGGAGCCGACCAGGCGACGTCCCGGTCGGACCCGGGGGCCGGCGCGCCGCCGTCCGCGCACGAGGAGCTCGATGACCCCGATCCTGCCCAAGGCCGACGCCGCCGACCTGGTCGTCGCGGCCCGGATCCGGCGTGGGCTGACCTGGGCCCGGCTGGCCGAGGAGATCGGCGCACCGCTGGTCTGGACCACCGCCGCCCTGCTCGGCCAGCACCCGATGACCCGCGACCAGGCCGAGGCGGTGTGCCGGCTGCTCGAGCTGGACGACGCCGTCGCGGAGAGCCTGCAGCTGCAGCCCTACCGCGGCAGCGACCCGGCCGCGATGGCCGACCCCACCGTGTACCGCCTGCTGGAGGCGCTGTCGGTCTACGGCCCGGCGCTCAAGGAGCTGGTCCACGAGGAGTTCGGCGACGGGATCATGAGCGCGATCAACTTCAAGGTCGACATCGCCCGCCGTCCCGACCCGGACGGCGACCGGGTGGTCATCACCCTCGACGGCAAGTTCCTGGACTACCGCTGGTGACCGCGCCCCGGCGCACCCCGACGTCCCTCCCCCCGTTCCCCCGCAACGAAGGAGCACGCGCATGTCGTACGTGACCCCGAAGGACTTCGTCACCAAGATGATCGACGCGGGTGAGGCCAAGGTCTTCATGGCCACCCGGGACACCCTGATCCGCGCGTTCATGGCCGGGGCGATCCTGGCGCTGGCCGCGGCGTTCGCCGTCACGGTCACCGTGCAGACCGGCCAGCCGATCGTCGGGGCCCTGCTCTTCCCGGTCGGCTTCTGTCTGCTCTACCTGCTCGGCTTCGACCTGCTGACCGGGGTGTTCACCCTGGTGCCGCTGGCGCTGTTCGACCGGCGCCGCGGGGTCACCGTGCGCGGCATGCTGCGCAACTGGGGTCTGGTGTTCACCGGCAACTTCGCCGGCGCCTTCACCGTCGCGGTGATGATGGCGGTGATCTTCACCTTCGCGTTCTCCATGCCACCGAACGAGGTGGGCCAGGCGATCGGCACGATCGGTGAGGGTCGCACGGTGGGCTACGCCGACCACGGCGCGGCCGGGATGCTGACCCTGTTCATCCGCGCGGTGCTGTGCAACTGGATGGTCTCCACCGGCGTGGTCGCCGCGATGATGTCCACCTCGGTCTCGGGCAAGGTCATCGCGATGTGGATGCCCATCCTGCTGTTCTTCTACATGGGCTTCGAGCACTCCATCGTGAACATGTTCCTGTTCCCCTCCGGCCTGCTGCTCGGCGGTGACTTCTCCGTCGGCGACTACCTGGTCTGGAACGAGATCCCCACGGTGCTCGGCAACCTGGTCGGCGGGGTCACCTTCGTCGGGCTGACCCTCTACGCCACCCACGCCCGCACCGCGGCCCCGCGGACGCCGGCCCCGCTGGTGCCCGACACGATGAGCCTGCCGGTCGAGAACGAGCCGGTCGGCACCCGCTGACCGGTCACCCGCCGAGGCGGTCCTCCCCACCGGGGAGGGCCGCCTCGGTGGCGTCAGCGCCAGCGGTGGAGGTCGCGCAGCAGGGCGATCTCGGCGCCGTGGTGGGCCAGCTCGTCGGTGGCGTGCACCAGCAGGTCGGCCCAGCTGTCCTCGGCGTAGGGGCCCCACGCCGGCCCCAGCGGCCGCCAGACGCCGTCCTCCCCCCAGCTCGGCCATCGCCGACCGGAACGCGGTCGCCGCGACGTCCAGGTCGCGCAGCGCCGTCGCGGCGTCGCCGTGCCAGTCGCGCCCGGTCACGGCCAGCGGGTGGCCGGCCGGGGAGTCGGCCAGGTAGGTGGCCAGGCAGCCCGCGGCCAGGTGCCACAGCCGCCAGGCGATCGTGGTCACCGGCGGCGGGTCCGGTGCCGGGTCGGCCAGGTCCGCCCGCCAGACGCCGTCCGCACCGGGACGCACCGACCAGGCGCCGCGCACCGGCTCGTCCAGGTACTCGGCGTCGCCCAGCCCGCTCAGCCGGTGGTCCAGCCTGGTCCGGGCGTCGTCCCAGCCGCGGAGCAGCACCGGCAGCACCCGTCGCTCGGTCATGCCCGGGGACCGTAGCGCCGCCGGGCCGCGGGCAGGGGCGTACCGGCTGCCCCGCTGTGGTGAGGAGCCCCGGCGGCCACGTGCGTCCCCGGCCGCTGCGGGCCATGATCGCCGCGTGAGGGACTCCCTGGGCAACGAGCACGCACCCGGCCGGGACCTGGTCGAGACCGGTGAGCTGGTCGCCGGGTCGATGAGCCGCGCCGTCGCCGGCCTGCTGTTCGCCCCCGAGGACAGCCCGCTGCGGCTGGACGAGCGGATCGCCTCGGTGCTCCGCGACGCCGCCGCCGCGGCCGCCGAGCTGCCGCTGACCTGGGAGCGCGCCCGGGCCGGCGCCGTGCTGGCCTTCGTCGCCGAGCTGTCGGTCACCCGCTCCGCCCAGGGCCGCGCCGTCCGCGGCGACGGCTTCTTCAGCGTGAGCACCGCGTCCCGGTCGGCCGCCGAGCGGCTGGTCGAGGACGTCGTCCAGGCCGCCCGGGCGACCACCGAGGAGCGGCGGGTGCGGCACCTGGGCTACCTGGTGGCCGAGGTCGTGGTCTCCCCCGACGTCGACGTGGCGCTGGCCGCCCGCGCGCTGCAGCTTGCCGAGTCGTGCAGCTGGCGGCAGCTGGTGTTCCTGGCCGCCGTCGGCCGGCGCGACCGGGCTCCGCTGCCGGTGGGCGCACTGGAGGACGAGCCGCGCAGCTGGCGGGCCTGGGGCGCCCGCGAGGACCTCACCGACCTGCAGCAGGCCGGCCTGCTCGACCCGCCGCTGGTCGCCTCCCGCCCCGGCGCGGTGCGGCCGAAGCTGCGCCCGGCCGACCTGCGGCTGACCCGCCGCGGCGTCCTGGTGCACCGCCTCCTCGCGCTGGACTTCGTCCGCGAGGACGACGTCACCGCGGCCCTCGCCGACCTCGAGCTCCCACCTACCTGACCCCCTCGCGCCGCCGCAGCATCGATCAGGGCACTTGATCGAAGACTGTCCTCCCGCACCAGCGTTGGTGCAGGAGGGCAGCCGTTGCTGCGGGAGGACAGCGTCGTCCCGCCGATCGTGACCCGTTCGTGACCGTCGCTGTGGGTCCGCTGGGCGTCCCATCGCGTGTACGGGGTGACGGACGGCGAGAGGGGACCCAGGACGTGGACCGGACGGGCTTCGAGGACTTCGTGTCCCGGGAACAGCCTGCTCTGCTGCGGCTGGCGGTCCTGCTCGCCGGCGACCGCGGCCATGCGGAGGACCTGGTGCAGACCGCCCTGCTGAAGAGCTACCGGCACTGGGGGCGGATCACCCGCTCCGGCGAACCGACCGCCTACGTGCGTCGGGTGCTGGTGACCACGCACACCAGCTGGCGGCGCCGGCTGTCGACCACCGAGCAGGTCGTCGAGACGCTGCCCGACCGGGCCGCGCCGTCGGTCCCGGAGGACGACGAGGAGCTGCGGACCGCACTGCGCGCCCTGCCCCCGCGCATGCGCACCGCCGTCGTGCTGCGCTACTACGCCGACCTCTCCGAGCAGCAGACCGCCGACGCGATGGGCTGCTCGGCCAGCACCGTGAACACCCAGACCGCCCGCGGGCTCCAGCGGCTGCGCGCCGCGCTCACCGGCCCCGTGCTGGCCGGCGCCGAGGAGGGCGCGTGATGGACGACGTCGAGCTGCGCACCCGGCTGACCCGGCTGGCCGAGCACACCGCTCCCCCTCCGCGCGAGCGGCTGGCCGCGGTGGTCGCGGCCCGGCACCGCAGCCAGCGCCGGCAGGCGCTGGGGACGGCGGCGGTCGCGGCCGCGGTGGCCGGCCTGGTCGTGCTGACCGCCACCGTGCTGGACGGTGCACCGTCGGCCGAGCCGGCCACCGCCGTCGGCGCCGATGCGGCCGGTCCGGAGGCGGCGGCCGCGGCGGCCGACGTCCTGGCCGGGCCGGCCCGCGGCTCGCTGGCCGGGGACGCCGCGTTCGTGGCGGCCGTGCGGCAGCTGCCCTGGACCGAGGCCGACGACCCGGCCCGGCCCACGGCCCTGACCGAGCCCTCCCTGGACAGCCGGCGGGTGGTCTTCGCCGGGGACGTGCCCGGTGGCCGCTGGGCGCTGCTGGTCGCGGAGGACACGATCGGCTCCGAGCCGGCCGGCCCGGTCTCCGGTCTGGCGGCCGCGTGGTTCACCGGCCCGACCGGTGCCGCACCGGACCAGCTGCAGCCGGCCGGGCTGCTGGGCGGCATCGACCTCGGCACCCCGCTGGCGCTGTCGGACGCGGCGACCGGCGCGCTGGTGGTCGTCGCCGCCCCGGGCGACGAGGTCGAGGTGTCGCGACGGCCGGAGGTGGCCGCCGACGGCACGGTCAGCCGCTCGTTCGAGTCGGTCGACGCACCCGGCGGGGTGGCCGTGCTGGCGCCCGGGCCGGCCGCGGGCACCTACGACGAGGCGCTGCGCTACCGGGTGCTCCGGGACGGCGTCGAGCTGGTCACCGCGATGCCCACGGCGTTCCGCTCGGCCTGGCCGTCGTCCGCCCCCGACGTGCCGGTCGACTGGCTGCGCGGCGAACCCGGTCCCGCGAGCGCCCGGTCGGTGCTGTCCGGCGGGGTCGACCACGTCCTGCGGATCACCGGGCTGCCGGCCGAGGAGCTCGACCTGGCCGTGGTCTGGGCCGGCGACGTCCCGGCGGTGACCGGCCCGCCCGGTCGGCTGCAGCTGCTCAGCGCGACCCTGCCGTCGGGAGCGGTCTACCTGGAGGCGCTGCTCAGCCAGCAGATGGGCGAGGAGGGGGCCACCGGCAGCACCTGGTGCGGCGCCGACCTCCGGCCGGCCGGCACGCCGCCGGCCGAGCAGCTGTTCCTGCTGGACTGCGCGGGCGCCTCCGGAGGCGGGGCCGAGCTGGAGCACCAGCTGGTGCTGGTCGGTCCGGCCTCCGCCGCGAGCGCCTGGCTGGTGGACGGGTCGGGCGCCCGGGCCACCGAGGTCCCGCTGACCGGCGGCGCCGCGGTGGTGCCGGCACCTGACGACGTGGCCGCGGCGGAGTTCCTGACCGCTGACGGCACCTCGCTGGGACGCACCGAGCCGCTGGGGTACGACGGCCTGGAGTCGATCAGCGCCACGGCCGGCTGGGACTGACGTGACGAGCCCCGAGCCGGCGTCGGTGATCGCCGCACGGCAGCTGGCCGAGGAGGCCCGGGCCCGCGGCACGGCGCCACGGCGCCGCCGTCCCCCACCGCTGCGCCCGCTCGACCGGCTCCCCGCCTCGGTCAGCGCGCCGTGAGGGGGCTGGCCGCGTTCGTCGTCGGTCTGGTGCTGGTCGTGCTCCTCGCGAGCCGGTGGGGCGCCGGGGCCGGTGCCTGCCCGGCGGTCGCCTGGTCCAACACCCTGACCATCGAGCTCGGCGCCGACCGGCCGGCGGCGCACGCGGTCCGGGTGGACTGCCCGACCCCGTGCGGTCTCGTGCTCGGCACGCCGGACGACGGACCCGACACCCACACCCGGCCACTGGCCCGCGGCGACACGACCGTCTCGTTCGAGATGGCCGCGCCGGACTCGGTGACCGCCACGGTGCTCGCCGTCGACGGTGCGGTGCTGACCGTCGCCGAGCTGGACCTGGACTGGGTACGGGTGGGCGGCTCGACCGAGTGCGGTGGCCCCGCCGAGGCGCGGGCCACGGTGCCACGCGCGTGACCGGGGCGGCGGCCGACGCCCCGCTCCGGCGACCACGGCGACCACGAGGCCACGGCGGTGGCGCCGGACCTCAGGCCGCCGAGCCGGTCGCCGACCGCGCGTAGGCCGCCGGCGTCGTCCCGATCATCCGGCGGACGTGCCGGGTCAGGTGGGCCTGGTCGTAGAAGCCGACCGCCGTCGCCACCTCCGCCGGCGGCGCGCCCGCCAGGAGCATCCGGCGGGCCCGGTCGACCCGCCGGCCGGTCAGGTAGCGGTGCGGCGGCAGCCCGTGCCGGGCGGTGAAGGCCCGCACCAGGTGGGTGGGGTGCACACCGAGGTCCGCGGCCACCGCCTCCAGCGACACGCCCTCGGTGAGCCGGGCGTCCAGCAGGTCACGCAGCCGGTCTGCCAGCCGGTCGGCGCGGACGACGGGGGCCCGGGGGAGGGCGCGGTCGAGGTGCTGGCGGAGCCGCTCGAGCACGAACGCCAGCCGGCTCTCCGCCTCCAGCGCCTCGGTGTGCGGTGCGAGCGCGGCGTGCAGCTGGGAGATCCGCGCCCGCAGCACCGGGTCGGTCAGCGCCGGGGAGTCCACGGCGCGGCCCACCCGGTGGGCGCCCAGCGTCTCCGGCTCCAGGTACAGCACGCGCTTGCGGAAGCCCCCGGGCGACTGGGACCGCCCGTCGTGCGGCACGCCCGGCGGCAGCAGGGTCACCGCCGCCGGTGAGGCGCCGTGGGCGTGCCGGTCGAGGTCGTAGCGGACCGCGCCGTCGTCGACGAGGAGCAGCGTCCACGCCTCGTGGGTGTGCGCCGGGTAGACGTGGTCGGTGAAGCGGGCGTGGAAGACCTCGGTCAGCCCCGGCACCGCGGGGCGCCAGGCCACCACCTCGGCCACCTCCTCGCTCACGTCAGGAACGTACAAGCCCCGGCCGGCTGCCCGGCGCGATGCTGCCGGGCATGGAGACGCTGCCTGCCGTGGAGGAGCCGGGCCCGCCGTGGCCCACCAAGATCGCCGTCCTGCTGCGGGAGGGGCTGCTGCCGTGGCAGGAGCTGAACGTGACCGCCTTCCTGTCCAGCGCCATCGCCGCGGCGGTGCCCGAGCTGATCGGCCGGCCGTACGAGGACGCCGACGGGACGGCGTACCTGGCGATGTTCCGCCAGCCCGTCCTGGTGCTCACCGGCCCCGCGCAGCTGCTGACCGGCGCCCGGGAGAAGGCGCTGGCCCGCGGGCTGCCGACGTCGGTGTTCACCGCCGACCTGTTCGCCACCGGCGGCGACGCGGAGAACCGGGCAGCCGTGCAGGCGGTGCGCGGTGCGGCCCTGGACCTGGTCGGGCTGGCCGTCCACGGCCCGAGGAACGCCGTCGACAAGGTCCTCAAGGGCGCCCGGATGCACCCCTGAACACCCTCCCCGGCGTTGCGCAGTGCGGCGCCGTCGTACCGCCCGGGGCGTCGCCGTCACACGGTGACGACGAGCCGGCCTGAGTCGACGTGCACGGGGTAGCGCCGCACCGGGTCGGCGGTGCCGGTCGAGCCGCCGTCGGACCACCGGTAGGCGAACAGGTGCAGCGGGCAGACCAGCACGTCGGCGTCGGTCTGCCCGTCGGCCAGCGGTCCGCCGGCGTGCGGACAGGCCGCCTGGGTGGCGTGCAGCGACCCGTCGCGCAGCCGGAACACCGCGACCTGGGTGTCGCCGGCGACGAACGCCCGCCCCTCCCCCAGCGGGACGTCGTCCACCCAGCCGACCACGTGGGCGACGCCCGAGCTGCCGCTGGGCCGATCGGCGGTGACCGGGGCGGTGACCGGGGCGGTGACCTGCTCGCGGGTGAGGCTCATCGGACCGGCACCTGCGGCAGGTCGACCAAGGGCAGCGCGGTGCGGAACTGGCCGGGCGTCGCCGGTCGAGCGCCGTCCTGGCCCCACGGGTCGGTGTAGGCGTCGATCGAGCGCTGCAGGCCGGCGTCCAGCTCGGCGAGCACCTCCGGGCTGCCGTCCAGCACCACTGCCTGCACCTGCGCCAGGCCCACCCGGGGCACGAAGTCGTAGGTGCGTTCCAGCCAGTTGGCGTTCTCCCGGTAGTACTGCACGAACCGGCCGGCCACCCGCATCACCGCCTCCGGCGAGTCGACGGTGGCCAGCAGGTCGCCCTTGCGCACGCTGGCCCCGGCCGCGCCGCCGACGTACACCTCCCACCGGCCGCCGCCGACCGCGACCACGCCGACGTCCTTGACGTAGGCCTCGGCGCAGTTCCGCGGGCAGCCGACCACCGCCATCTTGATCTTCGCCGGGCTCTCGATGCCCTGGAAGCGGGTCTCCAGGTCGATGCCCAGCTGGGTGGAGTCGCCCAGCCCGAACCGGCAGAAGTCGCTGCCCACGCAGGTCTTCACCGTGCGCATGCTCTTGCCGTAGGCGTAGCCGGAGGGCATGCCCAGGTCGGCCCACATGTCGGGCAGGTCCTCCTTGCGGACCCCGAGCAGGTCGATCCGCTGGCCGCCGGTCACCTTGATCATCGGGACCTCGTACTTCTCGGCGACGTCGGCGATCCTGCGCAGCTGGGCGGCCGTCGTCACCCCGCCCTTCATCTGGGGGACGACCGAGAAGGTGCCGTCGCGCTGGATGTTGGCGTGCACCCGGTCGTTGATGAACTTGGCGTCGTTCTCCTGCTCGTACTCCGCGCCCCAGACCGTGCGCAGCAGCGAGGTGAGGCCCATCTTCGACTTCGCGTCCTCGGCCCCGCCCGGCGCGAGCGCGGCGAAGACGGCCGACACCGACCGCAGGTCCCGGGCGCGGATCTCGGCGATCAGCGCCGGCTTCGCCAGCGGGATGCCGGGGACGTACCAGGAGGCGGCCGGGTCCTCGGTGACGGCGCCGTCGGCGGCCCACTCCACGACCTGCCTGACCAGGCCCTTGCACGAGCCGCAGCCCTTGCCGGCCCGGGTGGCGTCCATGACCGCGCCGACGCTGCCGCACCCGCCGGCCACCGCGTCGCAGATGCCCTGCTTGGTCACCCCGTTGCAGTTGCAGACCTGCGAGTCCCCGGGCAGCTCGGCCACGCCCACCTCGGCGGCCCCGTCGGAGAGGTCGACCAGCAGCCGGATCCGCTCGGCCGGCAACGGCGTCCCGCGGTCGAAGGCCTGGGTCAGGAAGGCGACCTTGCGGGTGTCGCCGAGCAGCGTGGCCCCGATCAGCGCGTCGTCCCGGACGACGACCGACAGGTGCACCCCGCGCCGCGGCTCGGAGATGACGAGGAACTCGTCGGTGTCCCGCTCCGGCCGGCTCACCCCCATGGTGGCGACGTCGACCCCGGCCACCTTGAGCTTCGTCGCCGTCCGGGAGCCGTGGTACTCGGCGTCCGGGTCGGCGCCGGTGAGCACGTCGGCGAGCACCCGGGCCTGCTCCCAGACCGGGGCCACCAGGCCGTAGAGCTCACCGCGGTGCTGGGCGCACTCCCCGACGGCGTGCACGTCGGGGGCGTCGGTGCGCAGCTGGTCGTCCACGACGATCCCCCGCTCGACCTCCAGGCCGCTGCGCAGCGCGACCTCGGTGACCGGGCGGATGCCGGCGGCGACCACCAGCAGGTCGGCGTCCAGGGTCCGGCCGTCGGCCAGGACGACGCCCCGCACCCGGTCCGGGCCGATGACCTCGGTGGTGCGGGTGGCCAGGTGGACGCCGATGCCGAGGGACCTCACGCTGCTCTCCAGGACCGCCCCCGCCTCCGCGGAGAGCTGCTGGTTCATCAGGTGCGTGCCGGCGTGCACCACCTCGACCTGGAGCCCGTGCCCCTGCAGCGCCCGCGCCGCCTCCAGCCCGAGCAGCCCGCCGCCGACCACCACGGCACGACCGTGCTCGGCCGCGGCGGCCAGCATCGCCCGGGTGTCGTCGATGGTGCGGAACCCGAGGACACCGGGCAGCAGCTGCTCGTCGTCGGTGTACAGCCCGGTCATCGGTGGGATGAACGAGCGGCTGCCGGTGGCGAGCACCAGTTGGTCGTAGGGGGTCGTCGTCCCGTCGGCGGCGTGCACGACCTTGGCGTGGGTGTCGACCCGGTCGACCCGGACGCCGGCGCGCAGGGTCACGCCCTGGTCGGCGTACCAGTCGTGGCTGTTGAGCACGATGTCGTCCTCGTGCTCCTCGCCGGCCAGCACGTGGCTGAGCCGGATCCGGTTGTAGGTGCCGTGCGGCTCCTCGCCGAACACGGTGATGGCGAACTGCTCGCCCCCGCCGCGCTCGAGCACCTCCTCGACCACCCGGGCCCCGGCCATGCCGGTGCCGACCACGACCAGCCGCTGCCGGGTGTCGAACCCGTCGGCCTCGTCCATCGCGAAGTGCAGCGTGCTCAGGCCCTCGGGCCGCCCGCCCAGCACCTGGTGGTCCGTCCGCGGCGCCATCAGACCTCCACCAGCCCCAGGTCGACCACGAGCTCGCCGGTCACGCCCAGCGGCGCGGCGGCGTGCAGCTCGACGACGGTGCCGCCGTCGAGGTCCTCCACCACCCGCAGCGGCACGTGGCAGTCGCCCTTAGCACCGACCGGGAACCAGCGCATCGGCTCGCCGTCGCGCACCAGCAGCAGGTAGACCAGCTCGTCGGTGGAGTTGCCGCCACGGAAGTACAGCGCCTGCGCCGTCCTCCCCTCGGGTACCCGGTAGCGCAGCGCCGGGTCGAGCGGGCCGGGCTTGCCCAGCCCCTCGCCGGTGATCGGGTAGACGCCGTTCAGGAAGCGCGGGGTGCTCTTCACGCCGGTGGTCCTCCTCCGGGTCGGGCGGTGGGACGGGTGCCGGTGGGCACGACCCGAGCCTGGTGCGCGCCGGTTTCCCGGTGAGGACGCCCGGGTCAAGGTCGCGTTCCGTCCGTCGCACACCCACCGGAGGACGGCGGTGCGGCTGCCCGGCCGCGGAGGGGCTGGCGGGCCGGCGCCGGCTCGGCCAGGCTCTCGGCCATGGAGCAGCAGACCGAGCAGCGACTGGTGCAGGTGGCGACCGACGAGATGCGGGTGCCCTTCTGGGTGGTGCTGGCCGGCGTCGGCGTGGGCTCCTCCTGGACGCTGATGGGCGTGCTGGTCGGCACCCGCGTCGCCCGCCGCCGCTGACGCCTCAGCCCGCGGTCGGCGCACCGGCTGCTGCCGCGCCGGGTCGCCCGGCGCTCAGTCCCAGCGGCCGCGCAGCCGCTTGGTCTCCCCGCGCTGCTTCTTCGCCTTGATCCGCCGCTCCTGCGACCCGCGGGAGGGCTTGGTCTTCCGCCGGGACGGCGGCGGCGGCGCGATCGCGGCGCGCAGCACGGCGGCCAGCCGGGCCCGGGCCGCCTCCCGGTTGCGCAGCTGCTGGCGGTGCTCGCTGGCGGCGATGGTCAGCACGCCGTCGACCAGCCGGTCGCCCAGCCGCTCGACCAGCCGGCGGCGCTGGGTCTCGGTGAGCCCGGGCAGCTGCAGCGGGGACACGGCGAGCTCGACCCGGGAGTCGGCGGTGTTGACCCCCTGCCCGCCGGGCCCCGACGACCGGGAGAACCGCCACGACAGCGCCCCGGCCGGGACGACCAGGCGGTCGCCCACCGGCAGGTCACCGAACGCGTCGTCCCCGGGCACCGGCACAGTCTCCCGGATCGCCCGGGCGTCGACGACCGACATCCGCCCATCGTCGTGGCACGCTCCCCGCCATGACCGCTCCCGAGCCGAGATCGTCCGGTACCAGCTCGGCGACGCTGGGCGGCGTGGCGGCGCTGCTCACCGTGCTGGCCGTGCTCGCCGGCAGCCGGGAGTGGCCGGCGCCGCGGCGGACCACCTCCGGCTGGCAGGTCGCCGCCGTCCCGGCGTCGCTGCTGGCGCTGCTGGCCGGCACGGCGGTGGTCTGCCTGGCCGTCGCGGCGGTGCTCGCCCGCCCGCACCGGCTGGCGGCGCCGACCGCCGCCGTCTGGTGGGGGCTGGCCGCCGTCTCTGCCCTCGCGCTGATCTGGAACGACCTGTACCTGGCCGCGCTCGGCGACGAGGGCCCGGTCATCCCGGTGTTCGACTGGGCGTTCACCTCCCTGCCCACCCTGCTGGTGGGGCTGGTCGCCCGCCGCCAGGGCCCGGGGGCGCACCGGCGGGCCACGCTGGGCCTGGCGGTGGTCGTGCTGCCGCTGTTCGCGCTGGGCCGGCCGCTGGCCGACAGCGACCACGGCCTCGGCACCGTCGCCGGCGGGCTGTACACCGCCGTCCTGTTCGGGGTGGTGCCGTTCCTGATCGCCTGGGCGCTGACCCGCGCACCCCGCACCCGCGGCGCCGCGCCGTCTTCCGCCTGACCACCCCGCGGCCTCCGTCCGGGCGCCCGGCGTGGGCTCCCGGCTCCCCCGTCCGGGTCCCCGGTGGGCTCGACCGGGTGAACCGGCGGGGCCGCCGGTGGCGCTCCGTCGCCCGGTGCGGTGAACGCCGCCCGCTCGCCTCGCCGAAGCGGTCACTGCGTGTGACGCTCGGGGAGTGACACAGGACGCCTCCACCCGGCTGCACCTGGTGACCGACAACCACGTCGCGCCCGTCGCGCCGGCCGGCGCCGAGCGGGTCGACGAGCGCCGCACGCACGACGAGCCGGCCGCCGGGACGGTGATGGCCGACCTGCTGCGCCGGGCCGAGGAGCTCGACGCGCGGGTGGCCGCGGAGACCGGGTCCCGCTCCTCCCTCCGGCCGGCCGCGATGGTCGCCACCGGGGCCGGGCTCACCGTCCTGCTCGTGCTGCTGGCCCGCCAGCCCTGGCCGTTGCCGGGCCGGAACGCCGGTGGGGTCACCGACGTCCCGCAGTCGCTGGTCACCTTCCTGCTCCTGTGCACGGCGCTCTGCGTCTGGGCCGCCGGCCGGGCGACCCGGCCCGCCCAGGTGCTCGGCGCAGCGGCCGCCCGGCTGTGGTGGGCGCTGCTGGCCGGCGCCGCGCTGGTCACGGTGGCCGCCGACCTGTCGCTGGCCTCCTTCGCCGGAACCGGCCAGCGCCCCACCGACACGCTGGTGCGCTGCCTGGTGCCGGTCGTCCCGGCCGTGCTGGCCGGCGTACTGGCGTCCCGGGCCGGGCGCGCCGCCCGGGTCCGGCTGGCGCTGGGCACCGGCCTGGTCACCGTGCCGCTGGCCGCGGTCGGCTGGGCACTGCTCTCCTCCTCCCCCGCCGCGACGGCCGACGTGGCCGACGTGCTCGCCGTGACCGGCGTCGCCGCTGCGGCGCCGCTGGCCGTCGCCGTGGCGTTCGTGGCCGCCGACCGCCGGGGCCGGTCCGCGCACTGACCCGGAGGACCATCGGGGGATGACCACCCTCGCCTCCGCGCTGGCCGACGGGCCCGTCGTCCTCGACGGCGGGCTGTCCACCGAACTCGAGTCCCGCGGGCACGACGTGACCTCGGCGCTGTGGTCGGCGCGGCTGCTGCGCGACGACCCGGCAGCGGTCGTCGCCGCGCACGCCGCCTTCGCCACCGCCGGCGCCCAGGTGCTCACCACCGCCAGCTACCAGGCCACCGTCCCCGGCTTCGCCGCCGCCGGCATCGACGCCGCCGAGGCCCGGGCGCTGATGACCCGATCGGTGGTGCTGGCCCGCGACGGGCTGGCCCGGGCCGGCCGGGACGGCTGGGTGGCCGGCTCCGTCGGCCCGTACGGCGCGTTCCTGGCCGACGGCTCGGAGTACACCGGCGACTACATGGACGGCGTGACGGTCGACCGGCTGCGGGCCTTCCACCGGCCGCGACTGGCCGTGCTGGCCGAGGCCGGCGCCGACGTGCTGGCCTGCGAGACGCTGCCCGCCGCCGCCGAGGTCGAGGCGCTGCTCGCCGAGCTCGACGGGCTCGGCGTGCCGGCCTGGCTCTCGCTGACCGCGGTCATCGGCGCGGACGGCGTCGCACGCACCCGGCGCGGCGAGCGGCTGGACGACGTCTGCGCGATGGCCCGGGACGTCGACGCGGTGGTCGCGGTCGGGGTCAACTGCACCGACCCCGCCGGCGTACCGGTCGCGGTCACCGCGGCCGCCGCATCGGGACGGCCCGGGGTGGCCTACCCCAACAGCGGCGAGGTCTGGGACGCGGCCACCCGCTCGTGGACCGGCTCTCCCGGGGTGGGCGACGTCGGCGGCTGGCTGACCGCCGGTGCCCGGCTGGTGGGCGGCTGCTGCCGGGTGCGACCCGACGACGTCGCCGCGATCGCCCGCGCCGTCCGGTAGCGCCCGCCGGGCCCGGTGTCCACGCCCGCCACGCAGGTGCCCAGCGACCCCGTCCCACTGCCCGGCCCGGGAGCAGCAGTGGGACGGGGTCTGCCGTCAGAGGATCGGGCGTCCGCCGGTGACCGCGACCCGGGCGCCGGAGACGTAGCTCGCCTCGTCGCTGGCCAGCAGCACGTAGACCGGGGCCAGCTCGGCCGGCTGCGCGGGGCGGCCCAGCGGGGTGTTGCCCCCGAAGCTGGCCACCTTGTCCGCCGGCATGGTCGAGGGGATCAGCGGCGTCCAGACGGGCCCGGGGGCGACGCTGTTCACCCGGATGCCCTTCTCCCCCAGCAGCTGGGCCATGCTCGCGCTGAAGTTGGCGATGCCGGCCTTGGTCATGGCGTAGGGCGCCAGGGTGGGGCTGGGGTTGTCGGAGTTCACCGACGATGAGTTGATGATCGCCGCGCCCGGCTGCATGTGCGGCACGGCATCGCGGATCAGCGTGAACATGGCGGTCAGGTTCAGCGCGAGGGTGTGGTCCCACTCGTCGTCGCTGATCTCGTCCAGCGACTCGTGGCTCATCTGGAACGCGGCGTTGTTGACCAGGACGTCGATGCCGCCGAGCTCCTCGAGGGCCGTGGGCACGATCGTCTTGGCGTGCGCCCGGTCGGCCAGGTCGCCGGGCACCAGCACGCACCTGCGGCCGGCGTCCTCGACGAGCTTCGCGGTCTCCTGCGCGTCCTCGTGCTCGTCGAGGTAGGCGATCAGGACGTCGGCACCCTCACGGGCGAAGGCGATGGCGACGGCGCGGCCGATGCCGCTGTCGCCACCGGTGATGACCGCGCGCTTCCCGGTCAGCTTGCCGGAGCCGCGGTAGCTCTCCTCGCCGTGGTCGGGCTTGGGGTCCATCTCACCGAGCGTGCCGGGCGGGGTCTGCTGCTGCTCGGGCTGGGACTCGGGACGGGGTGACGACACGGTGCTCCTCCTGCGTGGTCCGGCCGCGGCACCCCTGGCGCTCTGCTCACGCAGCCGGTGCCGTCCTGCGCACCGGCCCGGTGCCGCGTCGCCCCCGCCTACCCGAGCGTCACGGCGCTGAACCCGAGGCGCTCAGGCAGCCCGGGAGCTGATCCCGGCGCGGGCACCGGGCAGGCTCACCACGGAGGCACCGGGGTCGTTCCAGCGCATCTCCATCCGACGCCGACCAGAACCGTCGACCACCGACACCCAGCGGCACTCAGGGCACTCTGTACGCATGTTCCATCCACCTCTCGTTCACCTTCTGTTCACCCAGTCTCCTCCAACGGTCCATCTCATGCACTCCTCGACGCCCTGTGTCCGGATCGTTATCTGAGACCGCCGTCCGCTCGGGCCGGGCGTCGACGCGGGAACGTCTGCGGCGTCAGGCACGCTGTGGCTCACGATGACGCTCTCTCCTGCCGGTACCGACGCCACTCCGGCCGACTCCCCCGCTGCCGCGCTCCCCGCCCCCGGCGTCCGGTCGCTGATCGGCGACCCGGACGACCTCACCGAGCTGCAGTCGCTCGCCGGTGACCCCGACGCGCTGTTCACCCACTTCGCGGAGTGGGCCGCCGAGGGCGGGACGGTGCTGTACCCGGCGCAGGAGGAGGCGCTGATCGAGCTGGTCAGCGGCGCGAACGTCGTCCTCGCCACCCCCACCGGCTCGGGCAAGTCCCTGGTCGCCACCGGCGCGCAGTACGCCGCGCTGGCCAACGACCAGGTGAGCTTCTACACCGCCCCGATCAAGGCGCTGGTGAGCGAGAAGTTCTTCGCCCTGTGCGGGGTGTTCGGCGCGCAGAACGTCGGGATGCTCACCGGCGACGCGTCGGTCAACGCCGACGCCCCGATCATCGCCTGCACCGCCGAGGTGCTGGCCAACATCGCGCTGCGCGAGGGCCCGGACGCCGACATCGGCCTGGTCGTGATGGACGAGTTCCACTTCTACGGCGACCCCGACCGCGGCTGGGCCTGGCAGGTGCCGCTGATCGAGCTGCCGAAGGCCCAGTTCCTGCTCATGAGCGCGACCCTCGGCGACGTCACCGCACTGCGCGAGGACCTCACCCGCCGCACCGGCCGGCCCACCGCGCTGGTCGCGGGCGCCGAGCGCCCGGTGCCGCTGCACCACTACTACGCGACCACCCCGATGCACGAGACGATCCAGGAGCTGCTGGACACGAAGCAGGCGCCGGTCTACGTCGTCCACTTCACCCAGGCCTCGGCGCTGGAGCGGGCCCAGGCGCTGATGAGCGTCAACGTCTCCACCAAGGAGGAGAAGCAGGCGATCGCCGACATGATCGGCGGGTTCCGGTTCTCCTCGGCCTTCGGGACGACGCTGTCCCGGCTGGTGCGGCACGGCATCGGCGTGCACCACGCCGGCATGCTGCCCAAGTACCGGCGGCTGGTGGAGCAGCTGGCCCAGGCCGGGCTGCTCAAGGTCATCTGCGGCACCGACACCCTCGGCGTCGGCATCAACGTGCCGATCCGCACCGTGGTGTTCTCCGCGCTGAGCAAGTACGACGGCACCCGGATGCGGCTGCTCAACGCCCGCGAGTTCCACCAGATCGCCGGCCGGGCCGGGCGGGCCGGCTACGACACCGCCGGCACCGTCGTCGTCCAGGCGCCGGAGCACGAGGTGGAGAACCTCAAGCAGTTCGCCAAGGTCGCCGACGACCCGAAGAAGCGCCGCAAGCTGGTGCGCCGCAAGGTGCCCGAGGGCATGGTGCCGTGGAGCGAGTCCACCCAGCAGCGGCTGATCAACGCCGACCCCGAACCGCTGACCAGCCACTTCCGGGTCTCGACCGGCATGGTGCTCAACGTGCTCGCCCGCCCGGGTGACCCGGTGGCGGCGATGCGGCACCTGCTCACCGACAACCACGAGCCCCGCGCGCGGCAGCTGCGGCACGTCCGTGAGGTCATCGGCATCGCCCGGTCGCTGATCGCCGCCGGCGTCATCGAGCGGCTCGACGTCCCCGAGCCCGACGGCCGGCGCTACCGGCTGACCCTGGACCTGCCGCCGGACTTCCAGCTCAACCAGCCGCTGTCGACCTTCGCGCTGGCCGCCATCGGGCTGCTCACCCCCGGCCCGGACGCCGACGGCAACGACACCTACGCCCTGGACGTCGTCTCGGTGATCGAGGCGACGCTGGACGACCCGCGCCAGATCATCGCCGCGCAGCTGAACAAGGCCAAGGGCGAGGCCGTGGCGCAGATGAAGGCCGAGGGCATCGAGTACGAGGAGCGGATGGAGCTCCTGGAGGAGGTCACCTACCCCAAGCCGCTGGAGGAGCTGCTCGACCACGCGTTCGAGGTCTACTCCGCCGGCAACCCGTGGGCGCGCGACGCGCAGCTGTCGCCGAAGTCCGTGGTGCGGGACATGTGGGAGCAGGCGATGACCTTCCGCGAGCTGGTCAACCACTACGGGCTGACCCGCTCCGAGGGCGCGGTGCTGCGCTACCTGTCCGACGCGTTCAAGGCGCTGCGCTCCGGCGTCCCCACCGAGGCCCGCACCGAGGAGGTCACCGACATCGTCGAGTGGCTGGGCGAGCTGGTGCGCCAGGTCGACTCCTCGCTGCTGGACGAGTGGGAGCAGCTGACCAGCGCCGACCAGCCGCTGGACGCCCCGGTGAGCGTGCCGGCCCGCCCCCGCCCGCTGACCGGCAACGAGCGGGCCTTCACCGCGATGATCCGCAACGCGCTGTTCCGCCGGGTCGAGCTCATCGCCCGGCGACGCTGGTACGACCTCGGCGAGCTGGACTCCGCCGCGGGCTGGGACGCCGACCGCTGGGGTGAGGTGGTGCAGGCCTACTTCGCGGAGCACGCCGAGCTGGGCACCGGCGCCGACGCCCGCGGGCCGGCGCTGCTCGTGGTCGACAAGAGCGAGCCGCGACTCTGGCGGGTCCGGCAGATCCTCGACGACCCGGCCGGCGACCACGACTGGGGCTTCGACGCGGAGGTCGACCTGGACGCCTCCGACGAGGAGGGCGCGCTCGTGCTGCGCCTCCTCGACGCCGGCCGCCGCGACTGACCTCCGAGCCGTCCTGCGCCGACCACCGGGACTCGCGGGTCCCCCGGGGCCGGTCTGGCGCGCGAGCCGATGTCGGGGAACGGACTGTCCAGCCGGCCCCATCGACGCGGGCCGCGGACTGCGGAATCCGACCGTCGGTGAGTCCGGCCGGCTCGCCGACGTAGCTGCCCGCCTCCGCCGACGTGGCTGCCCGCCTCCGCCGACGTGGCTGCCCGCCTCCGCCGACGTGGCTGCCCGGCTTCGCCGACGTGGCTGCCCGGCTCCGCCGACGTGGCTGCCCGGCTCGGCGGAGTGGACTGCCTCGTCGATGCGGCGACCGTCGCCAGGACGGCCGGTCTCCCCCGAGGTGGTACTCCGCAGGGTCGTCGGACGGCCCGGAACTGTCGTACCACGCCCGTAGGTTCCGGGCATGACGACGACCGCGGTGCCACCCGGCCCGCACGGTGGCGTCATCGACATCGTCTGGGTCGGCGCGCCGCACACCACGCCGAACCACGCTGCCTGGTCGGATGAACGGCTGGCCGCCGGCCTACGGAGCGTGCAGCGGCAGCGGGCGAGGCTGGCCGCGGAAGAGGCCGAGCTGATCCTGGGTCTGGCCGGCCACCGCCCCGCCAGCAACGACCCACCAGCTGACTCGCCCGGTGCCTCACGGTCGGGTTGGAACAACGACTCAGCTGACGGCGAGATCAGCGAGTTCTTCGTCGGCGAGCTCTCGGCAGTGCTGAACCTCGGGCGTGGCACCGCCGCGGTGAAGCTGCGCCGGGCGTTGACCTGGGCCCAGAAGTTGCCGGCCACCTTCGCGGCCCTGAAGGCCGGCGACCTCGACGAGCGCCGCGCCCAGCAGCTGGCCGACACCCTCGCCCACACCAGTCCGACCGTCGCCGGCCAGATCGAGGACCAGCTCCTGGCCGAAGCCGGCGACCTGTCGGTGGCCCGGCTCGAAAAGCGCGCCACCGAGCTGATGCTGCAGCTGGACGCCGCCGCGGCCGAGGAGCTCCGCGCGGAGGCGGAGAAGACCGCTGATGTGCGGGTGCACCCCTCCCCGATCGACGGGCGGTCCACCCTGGCGGCCGACCTGCCCACCGACGAGGCCGTGGAGTGCCACGACCTGGTCGACCAGCTCGCCACGATGCTCAAGGCCGACGGAGATCCCCGCCCCATCGGTGCCCTCCGCGCCCACGTCCTCTCGGCGTTGATCCGCCGCCCAGCCGACTCCGGGCTCCCATCGGTCGCTGGGAACCTGACGATCACCGCCGACCTGAGCGCCCTGGAAGGCGCCAGCAGCACCATCGGCGAGGTCAACGGGCTGCCGATCACCGCCGCCCACCTGCGCGACCTCCTGACCCGGGTGGGCGCCCTCGGCCTCACCACCCCCGACGGCGGCACGCTCACCTACGCCCTCACCGGCCCGAACGGGCAGCTCCTGGCCACCGTGACCCCCGCCGAGCTGGCCCGCCTGGCTCACCGCGGCTGCCCCCAGCACCCTGGCGCCTCATGCGTCTGCCCGGTGCTCGGGCCACCACCCGCGACCAGCGGCTACACACCCACCGCCCGACAACGCGCGTTCGTCACCGCCCGCGACCAGCGCTGCCGGTTCCCCAACTGCGGCCAGCGCGTCGGCTGGACCGATCTCGACCACGTCACCGCCCACGCCAGCGGCGGAGCCACCGACTGCACCAACCTTTGCTGCCTGTGCCGCGCCCACCACCGGCTCAAGACCTTCGCCCCCGGCTGGCGGTTCCACCTCGACGGCGACGGCGCGCTGCACGTCACCACCCCGTCCGGGGTCACCCGCACCACCCGACCACCCGGTTCCCGGCGACCACCTCCGGAGCCCCCGGGACAGCTGATCCCAGAGCCACCGCCTCCGGACGACCGACCGCCACCGTTCTAGCTGCGGTCCTGGTCCCACCGACCTTCTCGGGGAACAGCCTGTCAGGACGGACCTCCTCGGACCGACTTGCCCATGCCCAGGGAGGCCCCGGCCGACGGGACGGTCACCCGCCCAAGACGGTCACCTCCCCGGACGGTCACCTGTCAGGACCGTGGCCCGCCAAGACCGTGGCCCGCCCAGGGATGCCGATGAGGGCTCCAGCCACATCCCGGGTCATGGCGTACTCCAGGGGCCGTCGCCCGCCCAGGAGCCTCGCACGAGCTGGTCAGGCCGGGAGTCTGGGATCAGGGCCCAGGTCGCGGCACGCGCGTGAGCCGGCGGAAGGTCGGGCCGGGTGGGGGCGGAACGGTGGCTGCCGGGTCGCGCCGGCGGCGGAGCTCGAGCGCCAGGCTCTCCTCACCGCGGGCCATGGCCCACCGGTGGTTGGCCGCGAACGCCGGGCGCAGCAGCCAGCTCGACCGCGCGAGAAGCGGCTTGGCCGCCGCCACCCGCCAGTCGTAGGTGATGACCACCTCCGGTCCGTCCGGGGTGAACGTCCACCGGCCGGTGCCGACCAGGTCACCGGTGGCGGCCAGCGCGAAGCCCGTGTCGGTCATGGTCTCGGTGATCCGCAGCGTCCAGCGCAGTGTGTAGGGCAGCCAGCCGGTGGTGACCAGCTCGACCGTCCGGCCGACGCCGTTGGGGTCGCCGTCCGCGACGGGCACCACGTCCAGGTAGACCGCCGGCCACCAGCGAGGGAGCGACGGGCTGTCGCTGAGCACCGCCCGCACCTCGGCGACGGTGCCGGCCACCCGCCAGGTCGTCACGAAGTGGTAGCTCGGGTCCCAGCTCACCCGTCGGACTCTCCTCGCCACAGGCCCGCTCGTCCACGCACGCCCGCTCGTCGGCGCCCCGTGCGCCGCCAGCCAGACACGCTGGGGTCACACGTCCACGCGCGGCCTGCTCATCGGCATCCGAGGAGCCGCCAGCCGGACACGCTGGGCCACTCCTCCACCTGCCGGGCCGATGCGGGCGGATGCGGTGTGGCCACGCGTCCGATCTCGTTGCGGATCGACCCGGATGGGTGATCAAGCAGCGGGCCCGGCGGTCCGAAGGGACAGGGACGACACACGGGCCGCCGCACCGGCGGACCGACCTCCAGGTCCGAGGACGGGCACCGATGAGCAGAGTTGAGGCAGCCGAGCTGCTGCACCGGGCGGCCACCCCGCTGCGCCGGGCCGCTGCCCGGGTGCACCGGCCTGCCGACCTGGTCGAGCACACCCGGTGGCTGTTCTGCGTCTGCGGTCTGCGTGCCGCCGTCCTGCACACCGACGGTGACGTGCTGCGCGTCGTCGGCTCCGCCGGCGGCTTCCTCCGGCCGCTCGCCGCCCTGCCCGGCACCCTGGTGCCCCCGGCGCTGGCCCCGGACGAGGTCCGGCCGGTGGAACCGTCGGCGGCGCTGGTGCTCAGCTCGGGCATCCGAGGTGAGTGGCTGTGCCTGCCGATGCCCGACTCGCCCGGCAGCCACATGCTGCTGGGGGCCGCACCGACCGTCCCCCGGGAGGCCGTGCTGGCCGCCCAGTCGATGCTCAACCAGGTGGCGCAGGCCCTGCGCACCAGCCGGGCACACCAGGAACTGGAGACGCGCGCGCTGACCGACGGGCTCACCGGCCTGGCGAACCGGTCGGCGTTCTCCACCGCGTTGAACGAGGCGCTGGCCCGGCCCGGGACCGAGTCGTGGGTGCTCTTCCTCGACCTGGACGACTTCAAGGTGGTCAACGACAGCCTCGGGCACCTGGCCGGCGACCGGCTGCTCGCCCACCTGGGCACCCAGCTGACCGCCACCCTGCGTCGCTCGGACGTCTGCGCCCGGTTGGGCGGCGACGAGTTCGCCCTGCTGCTGCGCGGCGCCAGTCAGGCCGACGCTCGCCAGATCGGCCAGCGCGTGCTCGAGCTGATCTCCACCCCGGTCCAGCTGGCCGAGGGACTGGCCCGGATCGGTGCCAGCGTCGGCGCCACCCGGGTGCCGCCCGGGGCGACCGAGACCCTCGTCGTCCACCGTGCGGACCTGGCCATGTACGCGGCGAAGGCGGCGGGCAAGAACCGGGTGCAGTTCTTCTCCACCGACCTGCTGCAGGTGGCCGACGCCGAGGCCGCCGAGGCAGAGCTCCGCGCCGCCGTCGACGGCGAGGAGCTGGTGCTCGCCTACCAGCCGGTCGTGTCGGCGACCGACGGCAGCTGCACCGCCGTCGAGGCGCTGGTCCGCTGGGCGCACCCGCTGCGCGGGCTGCTCGGGCCCGACACCTTCCTGCCGCTGGCCGAGGAGACCGGCGCGATCGTGGCGCTGGGCGAGTGGGTGCTGCGCAGGGCCTGCAGCGACGCGGCCGGCTGGTCCGTCGACGGCGCCCCGGTCGCGGTGCACGTCAACGCCTCCCCCACCCAGCTGGCGCACCCGCGGTTCCTGGAGCTGGTGCGGACGGCGCTGGCCGACGCCGGGCTGCCGCCGGAGCAGCTGGTCATCGAGGTCACCGAGACGACGGTGCTCGACTCCCCCGTCGTCTCCGCCACCCTCCGCGAGCTCGTCGACCTGGGCGTCGGCATCGCCCTCGACGACTTCGGCACCGGCTACTCGGCACTGACCACGCTGCGCAGCCTGCCGATCAGCATCGTCAAGATCGACCGGTCGTTCGTCGCCGGCGTGCTCACCCAGGCCGCCGACCAGGCCGTGGTGCAGGCGATCGTGCAGATGGCCACCCGACTGGGCCTGGAGACGGTGGTCGAGGGCGTGGAGTCCGTGGAGCAGCAGACCTTCCTGCAGGAGGCCGGCATCGGGGGCCTGCAGGGCTACCTCCACCTGCCACCGAGGCCGCTGGCCGAGTTCGCCGCCTGGCTCGCGGACAACCGCCGCCGGTCCGACACCGGCGAGCTCGCACCCGCCTGACCCCCGCGCCCGGTGCCGGGCAGCTCGCCCCCGCCGGCCCGCGCACCGGGGGCGGGGCAGCTCGCCGACCGCCACGCCGCTGCCCGGACCCGTGCCCGCCCCGCCTCGGCGCCCGGCGGTGTGCAGGCTCACAGCGGGGCCTGTGACACCCTCGCGTCGATGTCCGCATGACCGGGTGGGAGATGGTCGCGGTGGCCGCCGCCGGGCTGGCCGCCGGCTCGATCAACGCCGTCGTCGGCTCGGGCACCCTGGTCACCTTCCCGGTGCTGCTGGCCGTCGGCCTCCCGCCCGTCACCGCCACGATCAGCAACTCCCTGGGCCTGGTGCCGGGCAACCTGACCGGCGCGATCGGCTACCGGCGGGAGCTGCGCGGCCAGCGCGGTCTGCTGCTGCGGCTGTTCCCGGCCTCGGTGCTGGGCGCGCTCACCGGCGCCTTCCTCCTGCTGCACCTGCCCGCGGCGGCCTTCGAGGCGATCGTCCCGGGCCTGGTGGCGCTGGCCGTCGTCCTGGTCGCGGTGCAGCCGCTGCTGCAGCGCCGGCTGGCCGCCCGACGGGCCCGGGCGGGCACCGGCGACGACCTGGTCGACGGCACCGTCCGGCTGGGCCGCGGCCGCGTCGCCGCCCTGTTCGCCGGCGCCTACGTCACCGGCAGCTACGGCGGCTACTTCGCCGCCAGCCAGGGCGTGCTGCAGATCGGCATCTTCGGGCTGCTGCTGCGGGAGCCGCTGCAGCGGCTGAACGCGATCAAGAACGTGCTGACCCTGGGCGTGAACGCGGTCGCCGCGCTGGCCTACGTCGTCGTCGCCACCGACCGGGTCGACTGGCGGGCGGCCGGCCTCGTCGCGGGCGGCTCGCTGGTCGGCGGGTACGTGGGCTCGACGCTGGGGCGGCGGCTGCCCGCGACGGTGCTGCGCGCCGCCATCGTGGTGCTCGGCCTGGTCGCCATCACCGTGCTGCTGCGCCGGTGACGGTCGCCGAGGTCGCACTGCTGGTGGCGGCCGGGTTCGCCGCCGGCCTGATCGGCAGCATCGCCGGGCTCGCCTCGCTGTTCAGCTACCCGGCGCTGCTGGCCACCGGCGTCCCCCCGGTCACCGCCAACGTCACCAACACGGTGGCGCTGGTGCTCACCGGCGTCGGCTCGGTGAGCGCCTCCCGGCCCGAGCTCGCCGGGCAGCGGGACCGGCTGCTCCGGCTCGGCACCGCAGGAGTGCTCGGCGGCGCGACCGGCGCCGTCCTGCTGCTGCTCACCCCCGCAGGGGCCTTCGAGCGGGTCGTGCCCTTCCTGATCGCCAGCGCCTCGCTGCTGCTGCTGGTGCAGCGACCGCCCGCCGAGCTCGCCGCCGACGGTGCCCAGCTGCGGGCCGAGCGCCCGCAACGCGACCACTGGCTGGTGGTGCCGGTGACCTTCCTCGTCTCGATCTACGGCGGCTACTTCGGCGCCGCGGCCGGCACGATGATGCTCGCGGTCTACCTGCTCACCACCGGGGAGGGCCTGGCCCGCAGCAACGCGCTGCGCAACGCCGTGCTGGGGCTGGCCAACGGGGTGGCCGCCGTGGGCTACGCGGTCTTCGCCGACGTGGCCTGGCTCGCTGCCCTGCCGCTGGCCGTGGGGCTGTTCGTCGGCGGGCGGCTCGGTCCGCGGGTGGTGCGCCGGGCGCCGCAGACGCTGCTGCGCCGGGTGATCGCCGTCGCCGGCCTCGGGTTGGCCCTCCACCTGGGGCTGGACGCGTTCGGCTGATCGGCTCGGTGCGCAGGTGGCCCGGACGGCCGTGTCCGGTCGGCCGCCTCACCCCGGTGGGTCGATCGGGTCCCGGTGGTGCCCGGGCGCGACGGCGGGCAGGGTGACCCGGGTGCCGACGGCGGCACGCACATCGACAGGAGGCACCATGACCGGCCCCGGCCCCGGCTCCGCGGCGCACCGCTTCGTCCAGGCGCTCGACCAGCTCCCCCCGCCGGAGCTGCGCGGGCCGGAGATGCTCGCGGTCCGGCTGGCGCGGGCGTGCCTGGCGGCGCTGCCGATCGACGGGGCGGGGCTGAGCATCCACGACCAGGACGGGCTGCGGACACCGATCGGTGCCAGCGACCCGACGACCGCCCTGGCCGAGCGGCTGCAGTTCACCCACGGCGCCGGCCCCGCCCTGCGGGCGCACGACGACGGCACGGCGATCGCGTTCACCCCTGCCGAGCTGGCCCGCAACTGGCCCGAGCTGCACAGCGCCCTCATCGGCGACACGCCCTTCTCCGCGGTCCTGTCGGTGCCGCTGCTGCCACCGCTGGGGCCGCTGGTCGTGCTGGACCTCTACGTCCGGGACGCGCTCGCCCTGCCGGCCACCGACCGGGAGGACGTCGCCGACGTCACCATCGCGCTGACCCGGGCGATGGTCGCCGCCGCGCTCGGCGCCCCGGCGGTGGAGGGTCGGCGCGGGTGGTGGGACGGCCCCGACGCACTCCGCCGGGCCCGCGTCTGGCAGGCCACCGGGATGGTGGACGTCGCCTTCGGGCTGGACACCGTCGACGCCCTGGCGGTCCTCAAGGCGCACGCCTTCGCCACCGACCGGGTGGTGGACGACGTCGCCGACGACCTGGTCGCCGGCCGGATCGCCCTGGACCAGCTGCGTCCCTCCGCCGACAGCGACCGCTGAGCAGCGGTCGGCGGGTGCGAGGCGGGAGGCTCGGTCGGCGGGGGCATGGCCGACCGAGCGAGGTCAGCTGCCGCCGGTGACGTAGGCCGACAGCAGGAGCACGAACGCGCTGGCGGTGATCAGCAGCCGGGCCGGCGTGAGGCCGTTGAGCAGGCCGGCGATCACCCCGACGTTCGACGCCCGCACCTCGGCGGCCTGCGCACCGCGACGGAGCAGCCGCACCTCGTCGGCCAGCAGGGTCCCGCCGGCGCCGAGCAGCGACAGACCCAGGACGACGAAGACCAGGGAGAGCCGCTGGTCGAAGGTGTCCACCGCGGGGGCCAGGAAGAGCACGACGACCACGCCGAGGAGCAGGCCCAGGGCCGCGCCCGCCACCGGTGCCCACGGGCCCATCCGGATCAGCGGGTCGCCGGGGCGGGGCATCCTGGGTCGCGGACGGGGCCGGCCGACGTTGACCGGCGTGGTCGGGTACGGCGTGCCCGGGTGCTCCGGGCCGGGGACCGGCGGCGCTCCCGCGCCCGGAGCCGCCCCCGGCTCGCGGGTCGTCGGTTCGCCGGGCGGCGCCTCCGTCGGCCCGTCGGTCGGGGGCGCTGCGTCCTCGGCCGCTCCGCCCGCGCTCCGCTGGTCGGGCACGGCCCCCGCCGCGGTGGCCCCCGTGGCAGCCGCCGTCGTCGCTGCCGGAGCCGCCGCCGGGGTCGTCTGTGTCGTGCCGTCCTCGGGTCGTCGTCGGTCGCGGTCGACCCATCCGGCCGCCGGCACGTCCTGCTCGTCGCTCATCTGTGCGATCACCTCGGCGCGGACGCTAGGTCGCCCCTCCGACGAACCGCCGCAGGCGGTCGGGTGTGGCGGGTGGGACCGGCGGGACCCCGGCGGGGAGTGACCCACCGTGGCGTCTCACGTCCGGACAGTCAGCGGACGGGTGGTCCGTGTCTCCCCCACCCGTCCGCTGCCTCACAGCAGCCGGCGGCTGCCGTCGGCGACCACCCGCAGCCAGCGGTACCCGTAACCCTCCAGGGCCAGCTCGACCGAGCCGTCATCGGCGAGCGCGGCAGCGCCGGCGGCGAGCAGGTCCTCCAGCCGGTGGGAGGCACCGCAGCCGGGCACGGTGATCGGCACCGTCAGCGGCTCGGCGCCCAGGTTGTGCACGGCCACCAGCGCACCGTCGTCCCAGGTGCACAGGTGCGCCAGGACGGCGGCGTGCGGCTGCTCCAGCAGCTGGAAGCCGCCCCAGCCCAGCTCCGGGGACTCGCGATAGCGGCGGATGAGCAGCTTCATGAACGACAGCAGCGAGTCCGGGTCGCGGCGCTGGTCGGCGACGTTGACGAACTCGGGGGCGAACCCGCCGTCGACCACCGGCCGGGTCAGCTGGTCGGCCGGGGCGTCGGAGAACCCGCCGTTGGCGCCGCTGGTCCACTGCATCGGGGTGCGCACCGACAGCCGGCTCCCGGCCGAGAGGTCCTCCCCCATGCCGATCTCCTCGCCGTAGAACAGCACCGGGGTGCCGGGCAGGGAGAACAGCAGGCTGTAGACCATCCGCACCCGCCGCGGGTCACCGGCCAGCATCGGCGGCAGCCGGCGGATCAGGCCGCGGTCGTAGACCTGCATCTCCTCCTCGGGGCCGAACGCGGCGAACACCTCGGCGCGCTCGTCGTCGCCGAGCTTGTCCAGGGTCAGCTCGTCGTGGTTGCGCACGAACGTGCCCCACTGGCTGTCCGGGGAGATCTCCGGGCGGGCGGCCAGCGAGGCGGCCAGCGGCCCGGCGTCGCAGCGGGCCAGCGACAGGTACATCTGCTGCATCGTGTTGAAGTCGAACTGCATGGTCAGCTCGTCGCCGTCCTGGCCGCCGAAGAACTCCGCCTGCTGCTCGAACGGCAGGTTCACCTCCCCCAGCAGCACCCCGGAGCCGGTGCGCCGGCCGAGGAAGGCGCGCAGCGCACGCAGGTACTCGTGCGGGTCGGGGAAGTGCGCGGCGGAGTCGTCGTCCACCCCGGCGGTCTCCAGCAGGAACGGCACGGCGTCCACCCGGAAGCCGGACAGGCCCAGCTCCAGCCAGAAGCCCATGATCTTGGCGATCTCGTCCCGCACCCGGGGGTTGGTGACGTCGAGGTCGGGCTGCTCGGAGTAGAAGCGGTGCAGGTACCACGTGTCGGTCTCCGGGCTGTGCGTCCAGATGCCGCCCTCGGCGTCGGGGAAGACCACCTGGTCGCTGGTGTCCGGCGGCTCCTCCTCCCGCCAGACGTAGAAGTCGCGGTACGGGGAGTCCTTGCTGGCCTTGGCCGAGGTGAACCACGGGTGCTGGTCGGAGGTGTGGTTCACCACGAGGTCGGCGATGACCCGCATGCCGCGGTCCTTCGCCGTCCGGATCATCTCCACCAGGTCACCGTGCGTGCCGAGCCGCGGGTCGACCCCGTAGTAGTCGGTGATGTCGTAGCCGTCGTCCCGCCCGGCGGTCGGGTTGAAGGGCATCAGCCACAGGCAGGTGACGCCGAGGTCGGCCAGGTGGTCCAGCCGCTGGGCCAGGCCCTCCAGGTCGCCGACGCCGTCGCCGTTCCAGTCCATGAACGTCTCGACGTCCAGGCAGTAGACGACGGCGTTCTTCCACCACAGGTCGGACGTGTCGGTGATGCGCATGTCGCTCCTCTTCTCGGGGCGGGTGGAGCGAGGTCAGGGCAGGACGGCGGGCTGCGGCTGCTGCCCCGGCCGCAGCGGCTCGGCCGGCCCGGGCGGGTCGATGGCGACGGCCGGGGCGGGCACGGTGACGTCGAGCTGCGGAAGCACGTGCTCACCGAACGCGTCGAGGAACGGCAGCTGCTCCTTGGGCACGTGGTGCAGGTAGACCTGGTCGAACCCGAGGTCGACGTACTCGGCGATCCAGGCGGCGTGCTGGCCGAGGTCGCTGGAGATCCGGACGGCGTCGTGCATGTCCTCGGGCCGGACGTGCGCGCTGGCCTGGTCGAAGGCGCGCGTGGTGTCGAGGTCCCAGCACAGCGGCGGCGGGAAGACGTTGCTGCGCCACTGGTCGTGGGCCAGGGCGAGCGCCCGGTCGGGGTCGGGGTCCCAGGAGACGTGCACCTGGATGGTCAGCGTGCCCTTGCCGCCGGCGTCCCGGTAGGCGGCGATCACCTCGCGGAGCACGTCGTGCGGCTGGTTGATGGTGACCAGCCCGTCGGCCCACTCGGCGTGCCGGGCGGCGGTCCTCGCGCTGACGGCGGGGGCGATCAGCGCCGGCTGCTGCTCGGGCAGCGTCCAGATCCGGGCACGGTCGACGGTGACCAGGCCCTCGTGGCTGACCTCCTCACCGGCCAGCAGCGCCCGGATGACGTCGACGCACTCCCGCAGCCGGGCGTCGCGCAGCTCCTTGTTCGGCCAGACGTGCCCGGTGACGTGCTCGTTCATCGCCTCGCCCGACCCCAGGGCGACCCAGAACCGGCCGGGGAACATCGCGCCGAGGGTGGCGATCGCCTGAGCGATGATCACCGGGTGGTAGCGCTGCCCGGGGGCGTTGACCGCTCCGAACGGCAGACCCGTGGTGGCCAGCGCCGCCCCGAGCCAGGACCAGGCGAAGCCGGAGTGACCCTGCCGCTCGTTCCAGGGCTCGAGGTGGTCGGAGCACATGGCGGCGGTGAAGCCGACCTGCTCGGCGTGCTGCACGGCGCGCAGCAGGTCGCTGGGGTGCACCTGCTCGTGGGAGTTGTGGAAGCCGATCACCGTCATGGGGCATGCCTACCGGGGTCGGTGACCACCCGCAGGCTGGGTGCAGACCGCAACGGTCACCGGGGTCAGGAGGTGGTGCCCAGGGCCAACCCGCCCGCCGGTGCGGTCATGCCGGCTGCAGGTCGGCGACGACGGCGGCCGGCGCCGGTTCGTGGCCCAGCGGACGACGGGTGAACCGGCCGCTGCCGTGCGAGACCGACCGCAACGCCCGCGGGTAGTCCAGCAGCTCGCGCTCGGGCACCTGGGCGTACACCGTCGTCTCGTCCCGCTCGGGGTCGGCGACGCTGCCGGTCACCCGGGCCCGCCGGCCGGCGAGGTCACCGAGCACCGGGCCGACGTGCTCGGCGGGCACCGTCACCTCCACCGCGCACCACGGTTCCAGCACCCGGGTGCCGGCCGCGGCGGCGAGCTCCCGCACCGCCAGCGCGCCCGCGGCGGCGAAGGCGGCGTCCGAGGAGTCGACCGAGTGCGCCTTGCCGTCGACCAGCACGACCTCGACGTCGACCAGCGGCCGGTTGCCGGCCACCCCACGGGCGGCCTGGGCGCGGACGCCCTTCTCCACGCTGCCGTGGAACTGCGCCGGCACCGCCCCGCCCACCACCCGCTGGCTGAACGTGACCCCCGACCCGGGCGGCCCCGGCCGGCCCTCCAGGACGACGACGGCGTACTGCCCGTGCCCGCCGGACTGCTTGACGTGCCGCCCGGTCACGGTGGCCGGGCCGGCGAGGGTCTCGACCATCGGCACCTGCACGGGTGGGGTCTGCACGGCGACGCCGTGGCGGCCGCGCAGCCGGTCCAGCAATACCTCCGCGTGCGCGTCGCCCACGCACCACAGCAGCAGCTGCCCGGTGTCGGCGCGCCGCTCCACCCGCACCGCCGGGTCCTCCGCGGCCAGCCGGGTGAGCGCGCCGGCCAGCCGGTCCTCGTCGCTGCGCGAGGCCGCCTCGACCGCGATCGGCAGCTGCGGCTCCGGGAGCGACCACGGCGGCACCACCAGCGGGTGCGCCGGGTCGGAGAGGGTGTCGCCGGTCTCCGCACCGGTCAGCCGGGCGACCGCGCACAGGTCACCGGCCGGGCACTCGGCGACCGGCCGCAGCACGCTGCCCAGCACGCAGGCGATGCCGCCGATCCGCTCGTCGGACTCGTGGTCCAGGGGCCGGCGGTCGAGGTCGTGCTGACCGGTGTGCTGACCGCGCCAGCCGGTGCCGGAGACGTGCACCGGGACGTCGGGGCGCAGGGTCCCGGAGAAGACCCGCACCAGCGAGATCCGGCCCAGGTAGGGGTCGGTCGTCGTCTTCACCACCTCGGCGACCAGCGGCCCGGACGGGTCGCAGGGCAGGTGACCGGCCGGCCGTCCGTCCGGCCGGTCGACCGGCGGGCAGGGCCGCTCCAGCGGTGAGGGGAAGGCGCTGACCAGCAGGTCCAGCAGCTCCGGCACCCCCAGCCCGGTGGGCGCGGCGGCGCAGAGCACCGGGTGGAAGTCACCCCGGGCGACCGCGGTCTCCAGGTCGGCGACCAGGTCGCCGACCTCGATCGGCTCGCCGGCGAGGTAGCGGTCCATCAGCGTCTCGTCCTCGCTCTCGGCGATCACCCCCTCGATCAGCTCGGCGCGCAGCCGGTCGCGCTCGGGGTCGCCGGGGCGCGGCTCCAGCAGCGAGCCGAGCCCACCGTCGGCGTCCAGCACGTGCAGCGGGTGCACCCCGGTGCCGAGCTGCTCCCGGCAGCTGCGCACCACAGCCGGGACGTCGGCGCGTGGCCGGTCGACCTGGGTGACCACGACCGCCCGGGGCAGGCCGACGGCGCGGCACTCGTCCCACAGGGCCACGGTGCCGGCGTCCACCCCGGCGACGGCGGAGACGACGAACAGCGCGGCGTCGGCGGCCCGCAGCGCCGCACGCAGCTCGCCGACGAAGTCCGGGGCGCCCGGGGTGTCGAGCAGGGTGACCCGGTGGCCGGCGTGTTCGACCGTCGCCGCGGCCAGCGACACCGAGTGCTGGAGCCGGACCTCGACCTCGTCGGTGTCCAGGCACGTGGTGCCGTCCTCCACCCGGCCGGAGCGGGGCAGTGCCCCGGTGGCCGCCACCAGCGCCTCGGCCAGGGTGGTCTTGCCCGCCCCGGCGCGGCCGACCAGGGCCACGTTGCGCACCCGGTCGGGCGGGCGCGGTGCCGGTGCACCCGAGCCGGTGCGGTTTCCGTTGCTGCTGCCGCCGTGCGTCGCCACGCGGACCTCCGGACCTCGTCGTCCCAGGTGCCCACCCTGGCCCCGCACGCCGGGCCGGACAAGCCCCCGGCGCGCGGCGGGTGGGCGACGGGCGACACTGGCCGCCGTGCTGCCACCCCCGGGGACGCCTGGCGCCGACCTGCCCGTCCGCGGGGTGCTGCCCTCGCTCGACGCGGCGCTCACCGGCTCCGGTGGTGCGGTGCTGGTCGCCCCGCCGGGCACCGGCAAGACCACCCTGGTGCCGCTCGCGCTGGCCGGCCGGGTGCCGGGCACCGTGCTGGTCGCCGAGCCGCGCCGGGTCGCCGTCCGGGCCGCTGCCCGCCGGATGGCCTCGTTGCTGGGTGAGCCGGTGGGCGCCTCGGTCGGCTACCGCGTGCGCGGTGAGAGCCGGCGCAGCGCCGCCACGCGGGTGGAGGTGGTCACCACCGGGCTGCTGGTCCGCCTGCTGCAGGCCGACCCGGAGCTCACCGGGGTGTCGGTGCTGGTGCTGGACGAGTGCCACGAGCGGTCGCTGGACACCGACCTGGCGCTCGCCTTCGCCCTGGACGTGCGCGCCGCACTGCGGCCGGACCTGCAGCTGCTGGCGATGTCGGCCACCGCGGAGGCGTCCCGGCTGGCCGGGCTGATGGGGGGCGCGCCGGTCGTGGCGGCCACCGGCACGCTGCACGACGTCGAGCCGGTGTGGTGCCCGCCGAGCCCGCCGGTCGCCCCGCCGCACGGCAGCGCGGTCGACCCGCGGCTGCTCACCGCGGTCGCCGGCACCACCCGCCGGGCGCTGGCCGAGACCACCGGCGACGTCCTGGTGTTCCTGCCCGGCGCCCACGAGATCGGCCGGGTGGCCGGGCTGCTCGCCGGGGTCGACGCCGACGTCCGCCCGCTGCACGGCCGGCTGCCGGCCGACCAGCAGGACGCCGCGCTGACGCCGGGGCCGCGGCGGCGGGTGGTGCTCTCCACCGACGTCGCCGAGACCAGCCTGACCGTGCCGGGGGTGCGCACCGTCGTGGACGCCGGCCTCGCCCGGGTGCCGCGCTTCGACGTGGCCCGCGGGCTCGGCGCCCTGGTCACGGTCCGGGTCTCCCGGGCATCGGCGGTGCAGCGCGCCGGCCGGGCTGGCCGGGAGGCCCCCGGCCGGGTCTACCGGCTGTGGTCGGCCGCCGAGCACGACCGGCTGCCGGCCGCGGGCGAGCCGGAGGTCGCCGTCGCCGACCTGACCGGCCTGGCCCTCGAGCTGGCTGTCTGGGGCACTCCCGACGGTGCCGGCCTGGCGCTGCCCGACGCCCCGCCGGCGGCTGCGCTCACCGTGGCGCGGGAGACGCTGCGCCAGCTCGGTGCGGTGGACGACGACGGCCGGGTCACCCCGCGCGGCCGGGCGCTGACCGCGGTCGGCGCGCACCCCCGGCTGGCCCGCGCGCTGCTCGACGGGGCGCCGCTGGTCGGCCGGCGGCGGGCCGCGGAGGTGGTGGCGCTGCTGTCGGCCGACCTCCCGACCCGCGGCGACGACCTGGTCGCCGAGTGGCGTGAGGTGCGGCGGTCCCGCGACGGACGCTGGCGCGACGAGGTGACCCGGCTTGCCCGTGCCGCCCCGGACTCCCCCGACACCCGACTGCCCGACGACGTCGCTGCCGGACTGGTGGTCGGGCTGGCCCATCCCGAGTGGCTGGCGCGGCGGCGTCCGGGCACCGAGCGCACCTACCTGCTGGCCGCGGGCACGGGGGCGGAGCTCGCGCCGGGCACCGCGCTGAGCGGGGCACCGTGGCTGGCCGTCGCCGCGGCTGACCGGGCGCCGGGGCGACGGGACGCCCGGGTGCGCGCCGCGGTCGCGGTCGACGAGGCGACCGCGCTGGAGGCCGGCGCGGCCGCGCACACCGAGGGGCCGGAGGTCACCTGGCGGGACGGCGACGTGGTGGCCGCCCGGCTGACCCGGCTGGGCGCGATCGTGCTGGCCGAGCGGCCGCTGTCCGACCCCGACCCGGCCGCGGTCTCCGCCGCCCTGGCGGAGGGCCTGCGCCGCGAGGGCCTGTCGCTGCTCAGCTGGACCCCGGCCGCCCGGGCGCTCCGCGAGCGGCTGGCCGCCGCGCACGCCGGGCTCGGCGAGCCCTGGCCGGCGGTGGACGACGACGCGCTGCTCGCCGCACTGGCGCAGGGCCCCGCGCTCTCCGGCGCGCGCAGCCGCCGCGACCTGGCCCGGGTCGACGTCGTCGCCGCACTCCGCGCGCTGCTGCCGTGGCAGCTGGCCGGCCGGCTCGACGAGCTGGTGCCCGAGCGGGTCGAGGTGCCCACCGGCTCGAAGGTCCGCGTCGACTACGGCGACCCCGAGGTGCCGACGCTGTCGGTGCGGGTGCAGGAGGTGTTCGGCTGGGCGGCGGCCCCGGTGGTCGCCGGGCGGCCGCTGCGGCTGCAGCTGCTCTCCCCCGCCGCCCGGGTGGTCGCCACCACCGCCGACCTGGCCGGCTTCTGGGTCACCGGCTACCCCGCCGTCCGCAGCGAGCTGCGCGGCCGCTACCCCCGCCACCCGTGGCCGGAGGACCCGGCCACCGCGCCCCCCACCCGCCGGGCCAAGCCCCGCGGCACCTGACCCGCCCCCGCCGGCCCCTCGTCCGGCCACGTCGGCCCGCATGGCCGCGGTCCGTGCGGACGCCCCTCCCGCCGCCGTCCGGCCATGTCGGCCACCACGGCCCTGGGCCGGCCGCCGAGATGCGGCGCGTCGCTGCATCCCCGGCGGAGGTGACCGCACCCGGGCGCGTCTCGGCGTCCGGCGTGCCCGCCGACACGACCGGGCGGTGTGTGTACAGACGTACGCATCGTTGTGTACGGTCGTACACATGACCAGCGACACGCGCTCGATGTACGAGCGGATGACGGCCGGCGACCCCTACATCGCCGACGACCCCGAGATCGCCGCCGCCAGCACCCGCGCCCAGGCGCTGTCGCACCGCTACAACACCATGGACCCGACCGACGGGGCCGCCCGCCGCGCGGTGCTCGACGAGCTGCTCGGCGCCTTCGGCCCGGGCAGCGAGCTCCGCCCGCCGTTCCACTGCGACTACGGCCGGCACACCACGATCGGGGCGCGCACCTTCGCCAACTTCGGGCTGGTCTGCCTGGACGTCGCGCAGGTCACCATCGGGGACGACGTGCAGATGGGCCCCAACGTCCAGCTGCTCACCGCGACCCACCCGCTGGAGGCCGGCCCGCGGCGGGACAAGTGGGAGTCCGCGGAGCCCATCGTCATCGAGGACAACGTCTGGCTCGGCGGCGGCGTGATCGTCTGCCCCGGCGTCCGGATCGGTGCGAACACCGTGGTCGGCGCCGGGTCCGTGGTCACCCGCGACCTGCCGCCGGACGTCGTCGCGGTCGGCAGCCCGGCCCGGGTCCTCCGGCCGCTGCCGTGACCACCGACGCCCCCGCGCAGCACGACCGCCCCGTGCGGCGGCACGACCCCGACCGGCGGCAGCGGATCGTCGAGGCGACCGTCGACGTGATCGCCGAGCACGGCGTCGCCGGCACCACCCACCGGCTCATCGCCGCGGCCGCCGACGTCCCGCTGGGCTCGCTGACCTACCACTTCACCGGCCTGGACGACCTGCGCGCGCAGGCCTTCGCACTGCACGCCGAGCGGATGGCGGTGAAGTACGAGGCGCACTTCGCCGACGTCACCGGCATCGACGACGTCGTCGACGCGGTGACCGACCTGGTGCACGCCGACGCCGACGCCGACGACCGCGACTGGGCGGTGGCCTACGAGCTCTTCCTCGCCGCGCTCCGCGAGCCGGCCCTGCGCGACGTCACCGAGTCGTGGATGCGCCGTAGCCGCAGCGTGCTCGAGCGGTTCGTCGACCCGACCACCTCGCGCGGGCTGGACGCCCTGATCGAGGGCCTGGTCATGCACAAGGTCCTCTCCACCCGGCCGGTCTCCCGCGCCGAGACCCACGAGATCATCGCCCGGGCCGTGCGCCCCACCGACCCCCAGGAGCTCCCGCGTTGACCAGCACCGACGTCCGCCGGTCGCCCGACCCGGCCCGGGTGACCACCGCGATGCGGGCGGTCTACGTCGCCTTCATCGGCGCGGGGTTCGCCTTCGCCAGCTGGGCCAGCCGGATCCCGCAGGTGCGCGACCGGCTCGACCTCGACCCGGCGGCGCTGGGCCTGGTGCTGCTGGCCATCGCCGCCGGGTCGGTGATCGCCCTGCCGCTGGCCGGCACGCTGATCGGGCGGATCGGCTCGCGCGCGACGGTGATCGTGATGGCCCTGGTGCTCGCCGGGGCGATGGGCGTCATCGCGGTCGGCTCGGTCACCTCGGTGGCCGTGCTGACCGCCGGGCTGTTCGTCATGGGCCTGTCCAACGGCGCCTGGGACGTCGGGATGAACGTGCAGGGCGCCGTCGTCGAGCGGCACCTGGGCCGGGTCGTCATGTCCCGCTTCCACGCCGGCTTCAGCCTGGGCACGGTCGCCGGGGCGCTCCTGGGGACGGCGATGGTCGCCCTCGACGTGCCGGTGCCGGCGCACCTGGCCGGGGTCGCGGTGCTGGTGGCGGTGGTGGTGCCGCTGACCACGCAGGGGTTCGTGCCCGACGTCGACACCGACCCCGACGGGGTCCCGGCCGAGCGGGTCAGCGCGCTGGCCGCCTGGCGGGAGCCGCGCACCCTGCTGATCGGCGTGGTCGTGCTGGCCTTCTCCTTCGCCGAGGGCACCGCCAACGACTGGCTGGCGGTCGCGCTGATCGACGACCACGGCACGTCGGCGACGGCCGGCACGCTCGGCTTCGCCCTGTTCCTCACCGCGATGACCCTGGCCCGCTGGTTCGGCGGCGCCCTGCTGGACCGGTACGGCCGGGTGCCGGTGGTCCGGCTGCTGGCCGGGCTGGCCGTCGTCGGCCTGCTGCTGTTCGTGTTCGGCTCCCCGACGGTCGCCTTCCTCGGCGCCCTGCTCTGGGGCGCCGGCGCCTCGCTCGGCTTCCCGACCGGCATGAGCGCCGCGGCCGACGACCCGGCGCGGGCGGCCGCCCGGGTCAGCGTCGTCGCCTCCATCGGCTACTGCGCCTTCCTGGCCGGGCCGCCCTTGATCGGGCTGCTCGGCCAGCAGGTCACCGTGCTCCGCGCGCTCACCGTCGTCGCCGTCCTGCTGGGGGTCGCCGTCCTGGTGGCGGGCTCGCTCCGCCCCCCGGCCGGGACGCCGGCGGAGGAGGTGTGACCGCCTCCGCAGCCACCCCACCCGGCAGAGCCCGCCGGGACCGGTGAGGATCGGGGGGTGACCAGCTCCGCCCCGCAGCCGAAGTCGCCGCCGCAGCCCACCATCGACGCCTCGACCACGGACGCCTGGGGCATCGACGCCAGCTGGCTCGACGCCCTCGACGAGGTGCACACCGTCGCCGACACGACGATCGAGCGCCTGCGCGAGGTCATCGGGACCCCGCCGGACGACCTGGTGCACCGCGCCCCGATCGTCGCCCGCCCCGGCGACGCCCTCGAGGTCGAACGGGCCGAGGTCGTCTGCGAGGACGGGCAGACCCGGCACGTCGACGGCTCGCTGCCCGAGGACTTCCCGCTCGGCTACCACCGGCTGCGCACCCCCGACGGCCGCGAGCGCCGGCTGATCGTCTCCCCCGGGCGCTGCTGGCTGCCCGAGGGCTGGCGCGCCTGGGGGTGGGCGGTGCAGCTCTACGCCACCCGCGGCCGCGACAGCTGGGGCATCGGCGACCTGGGCGACCTGCGTACCGTGCGCGAGTTCGCCCAGGCCCAGGGCGCCGGCTTCGTGCTGGTCAACCCCCTGCACGCGGTCGCCCCGACGGCCGGCCAGGAGGACAGCCCCTACCTGCCGGCCACCCGCCGCTTCCGCAACCCGGTCTACCTGCGCATCGCCGAGGTCCCGGGCGCCGACGCGGTCGACACCGAGGACGACGCCGGCCGGGCGCTGAACGACGGTGAGCTGATCGACCGGGACGCGATCTGGGCGGTCAAGCGCCGGGTGCTGCAGCGGGTGTTCGACGCCGGCCGTGACTCCGGTGCTGACGAGGGCCCGTTCCGCGACTGGTGGTGGCACCAGGGGCAGCCGCTGATGGACTGGGCGACCTGGTGCGCGATCGCCGACGAGCACGGCCCGGACTGGCACACCTGGCCCGATCAGCTGCGCGACCCGCGCGGGGCCGGGGTCGCCGACTTCGCCGCCGGGCACGAGCGCGAGATCGCCTTCCACGCCTGGCTGCAGTGGCTGCTCGACGTCCAGCTGCGCGCGGCCACCGAGGGCATCACGGTGATCCAGGACCTGCCGATCGGCGTCGCCGGCGGCGGCGCCGACGCGTGGGCCTGGCAGGACGTGCTGGCCCAGGGCGTCAGCGTCGGCGCCCCGCCGGACGCGTTCAACAGCCAGGGCCAGGACTGGGGCTCCCCGCCGCTGGTGCCCTGGCGCCTGCAGGCCGCCGACTACGAGCCGTTCATCCAGTCCATCCGGGCGACGATGGCCGGTGCCGGAGGGCTGCGGGTCGACCACGTGATGGGGCTGTTCCGGCTGTGGTGGGTGCCCTCCGACGGGTCCGCCGCCGACGGCGCCTACGTGCGCTACCCCTACGAGGACATGCTCGACATCGTCGCGCTGGAGAGCCACCGCGCCCAGGCGATCGTGGTCGGTGAGGACCTCGGCACCGTCGAGGACGGCGTCCGCGAGGCCATGGCCGAGCACGGCATCCTCTCCTACCGCCTGCTGTGGTTCGAGGACGACGCCCCCACCGAGTGGCCGGCCGAGGCGATGGCCGCGATCACCACCCACGACCTGCCGACGGTGGCCGGGCTGTGGACCGGGTCGGACCTGGCCGAGCAGCGCGAGCACGGGCTGGGCACCGAGGAGGAGCTGGAGCGCGGGCGCGCCTCGCTGCTGGCCCACCTGGACTCCGTGCCGGAGGGCGCGACACCGGCCGAGGCGGTGGCGGAGGCGCACCGACGGCTGGCGACCGCGCCGTCCACCCTGCTGTCGGCGACCCTGGACGACGCCCTGGCCGAGGAGCGGCGGCCGAACATGCCCGGTGCGAACGACCGGCCCAACTGGTGCCTGCCGCTGCCGGTGCCCACCGAGGAGCTGGCCGCCCACCCCGGCGTCCAGGCCGTCGCGGGGGTGCTGGCCGCCGGGCTGCACCCGGTCACCACCAAGGGCAAGGTCAAGGCGGGCAGGAGCGGCAAGAACGGGTCGAAGAGCACGCGCACCAAGAAGAAGTGAGCGCCGGCACCACCCGCACCGCACGGGTCACCGCCCCGGGCGAGGGCGACTGGGCCGTCGTCCGGGCGGTGCGGCTGGCCGCGCTCGCCGACGCGCCCGACGCCTTCGACTCCTCCCTCGACCGGGAGCAGGCGCTCACCGAGGCCGACTGGCGCGCCCGGCTGCGGGCCGGCGGCCAGCGGCTGGCCTGGCTCGGGGACGACGCGGTCGGGCTGGCCCGCGGCCTGGTGCACGAGACGGCGGGCGGCACCGAGCACCACCTGGTCGGGATGTGGGTGGCCCCGGCCGCCCGCGGGTCCGGCGCGGCCGGTGGGCTGGTCGAGGCCGTCACCGACTGGGCCCGCGCCCGGGCTGCACCGCGGCTGTACCTGTGGGTGGTCGGGGACAACGCGTCGGCCGCCGCGCTGTACCGGCGGCACGGGTTCGTGCCCACCGGCCGGGTGCAGCCGCTGCCCACCCGGCCCTGGCAGACCGAGCGGCAGTACGCCCGCGACCTGGCCTGAGGCCGCCCACCGGGGGCGGCCCCAGGCGGCGCGTCAGCTGCGGATGAACTCCAGCAGGTCGGCGTTGATGGTCGCGGCCTGGGTGGTCGGCATGCCGTGCGGGAAGCCCGCGTAGGTCTTCAGCGTGCCGTTGGGCAGCAGCTCGGCCGACAGCGGCGCGGAGTCGGCGTAGGGCACGACCTGGTCGTCGTCACCGTGCATGACCAGCACCGGCACGGTGATCTTCTTCAGGTCGTCGGTGAAGTCGGTCTGGGAGAACGCGACGACGCCGTCGTGGTGCGCCTTCGCGCCGCCCATCATCCCCTGGCGCCACCAGTTCTGGATCACGGCCTCCTGGGGCTCCACGCCGGGCCGGTTGAAGCCGTAGAACGCGGTCGCGGGGAGCTCGCGGTAGAAGTTCGACCGGTTGGTGGCCACCTGCTCCTGGATGCCGTCGAAGACGCTCTTGGGCAGCCCGCCCGGGTTGGCGTCGGTCTGCACCATGATCGGCGGCACCGCGCTGATCAGCGCCGCCTTGGCGACCCGGTCCTCGCCGTGCCGGGCGATGTAGCGGGCCACCTCGCCGCCACCGGTCGAGTGGCCGACGTGCACCGCGTCGCGCAGGTCGAGGTGGGCGGTGAGCGCGGCCAGGTCGTCGGCGTAGTGGTCCATGTCGTGGCCGTCGTCGGTCTGGGTGGAGCGGCCGTGGCCCCGCCGGTCGTGGGCGATGACCCGGTAGCCGTGTGCCAGGAAGAACATCAGCTGGGCGTCCCAGTCGTCGGCCGACAGCGGCCAGCCGTGGCTGAACACGATCGGCTGACCGGTCCCCCAGTCCTTGTAGTACGTCTCGATGCCGTCGTGGCTCAGGACGGGCATGGCGTCTCCTCCGTCGGTGGTGCCGGTGGTGGCGGTCAGCACGCTAGGGACGACGCCGCCGCGGGACTGTGCCCTCGCTGCCCGGTGCTGGCCCGTGCCTGCCGACGCCTCCCGCGGCGGACGCCCTTCCCCGACAGGAGTCGGCGCGACAGGATGTCGGCGCCCACGGCAGCGCCGCCGCCCACCCGCACGGGAGGCGCGATGGTCACGCTCCTGGACAGCCGGCAGCTCACCGGCGCCGACCGCCGGCCGGCCGCCGTGGTCGCGCGGCTGCAGGCCGGGATGACCTCGCGGGTGCGGCTCCGCGAACCGGCGGCGCCGGTGGAGGTGCGCCTGGACGCCTGGCAGCTCGGCGACCTGCCGGTGCTGCGCGCCGACGTCGTGGGCCCGCTGGCGGTCAGCCGCCGCCAGGTCCCGCCGGACACCCCGCCGGTGCTGTCGTTCTACGTCCAGGAGCGCGGCACCGGCCGGCACGAGCAGGGCGGCCGGCGGCGGCCCCTGCCCCCCGGCGCCCTCACCGTCACGGACGTGACCTCCCCGTACTCCTTCGCCTGGGGGGACGCCGAGGGCGCCGGCCGGGCGCTGCAGATCCCGGTCGCCCGCCTCGGGGTCTCCGTGGACGTCGTGCGCCGGGCGGTGCCGCGCGTGGTGGACAGCCCGCTGTACGACCTCGTCCGCACGCACGTCGCCCAGGTCACCCAGGACGCCGAGCGGCTGACCGCCGACCCGGGGTGGCCGGCGCTGTCCGTGGCGACCGTCGAGCTCGCGCGGGCACTGGTCGTCTCCGCCGCCGACACCCGCGGCGCGGTGCCGGACGAGGCGCTGCTGGTCCGGGTCCGCAGCTGGGTCGGCCAGCACCTGATCGACCCCGACCTGGACGCCGCCCGCATCGCGGCCGAGCACGCGATCAGCGTCCGCCAGCTCTACCGGCTCTGCGCCGCGGCGGGGTTCAGCCTGGAGCAGTGGGTGATCGACCAGCGCCTGGCGGGGGCCCGGGCCGAGCTGGCGCGGCCCGGTGGCCGGCCGATCGCGGCGGTGGCCCGGGCGTGGGGCTTCGGCGACCCGTCGCACTTCAGCCGCCGTTTCCGGGCCGCCTTCGGCACGACACCCCGCGAGTGGCGCGCCCAGCACACCACCCCCGCCCCCGCCCCGGCCCTCGCCAACCCCGCCGCCGGCACCGAGTGACAGCTGAGCGGGGATCCCGAGGTGATGAGAGCCCGCTGTGCTGTCACTCGGCGGTGGTCCGGGCGCTGTCCAGTTCGCGCGGCGTCGGTCGAACGTGTGTTCGATGGTCGTGCGACGATGGGGGCGTGGCCGGGGGGATGCAGCGGGGGCGGCACGCCGGCTCGCTGGCCGACCGCGCAGCCCGGTCCGGGGCAGGCACGTCACCCCCATCGGTGCCCGCTGCTCCGGCCGGCGAGCTGCGGCGGCCGGCGGGCGGCGGGCACGGGCGGCACTGCTGGGTGCTCGACCCACCCGACGCGCCGGGCACCTGGCCCGGGCTGCTGGTGGAGTGGCGGCAGCGCGAGGACGGCTGGCACGGCCGGGTGGCCTACACCGTCGTCGGCGCCCACGGCCCGGTGCTGGTCGAGGCCTGGCTCCCCGCCGACCAGCTCAAGCAGGGCTGACGCCCCTGCTCTTCGCGCCATGGGCGAGGAGCAGCCGGTGGTGGTGCGGGCACAGGGCAGGCCGGACGGCGACCGGCTGCCGCTGGTCGGACTGCCGCCGCACCCCGGGCGCAGCGACGGCGGCCTCGGCATCCGGTGGGTCGAGGACGGCACCCGCCTCGCGGTGACGACCTGGGGCAGCAGCAGCCATCCCACCGTGCCCCTCGGCGCGCGGGTGCAGGACGGCGGCCTGACGCTGACGCTCGGCCGGCGGGAGGCCGCCCCGCTCCCCCCGGGTCACGTCGACGTGATGACCGCCGACCTGGCCGCGCACACCACGCTGATCGACCCGCCGGCCGGGCTCGACCCGCACACCTGGACCCGGGTGCAGGTCGGCGGACAGGTCGTGGAGCTGCCCCCAGCGGGCACGCGGCTGCCCCCGACCGCCCAGGTGCGGCCCGCCCCGTCGCAGCCGCCCGGGCTGCTCCCGTTTGAGGGCACACCGCCGCGGGATACCGGGCAGGGGACGACGCCCGGAGCCGCCGGGCCACGAGAGCGGAGGACGCGATGACCAGCCCGCACGACGAGCCGACGCTCGACGACGTGATCACCCCCGAGGAGCCGGCTCCCCGGGACCGCACCGAGCACGCCAAGGACCCGCACCTGTCCGACGAGGTGCTCGAGCACCGCACCGAGCTGGAGCGCCAGGCGGTGCAGTCCGACGACGCGGACCCGGCCGGCGCCTACGAGCACGACGCCACCGAGGCCTGAGCCGGTGAGGGGGCGGTGTCCCGGGGCGACCCGGGCACCGCCCCCTGGCACGTCCGGGATGCGCCCGGTCAGGGCTGCAGCGAGCGGGTCCGACCCAGCACCGCGGTGAGCAGCAACGCCGCGAGCGTACAGCCGCCGGCCAGCAGCGCGACCGCCGGCCAGCCGGCGTCCTGCCAGGCCCGGCCGGCGAGGGTCCCGCCCACCGAGGAGCCGACGTAGTACCAGAACGAGTACAGCGAGGCGGCCTGCCCGACCGGTCGCCCGCCCAGCTGGGCGCGCACCGCCACCCACCCGCTGGCCACGCCGTGCGCGGCGAAGAAGCCGATGGTCAGCACGCAGAGGCCGGCGATCACGCACCACAGCGGGGCGGGCAGGGTCAGTGCGACGCCGGCCCCCATCACCACCAGGCACAGCGGCACGACCACCCGTCGTCCGACCCGGTCGGCCAGCCAGCCGGCGGTCGGTGAGCTCACCGAGCCGAGCAGGTAGGCCAGGAAGACCAGTCCGGTCAGCGCCGGGGTCAGCGCGTAGGGCTCGGACTCCAGCCGGAAGGTGACCGCGTTGTAGACGGCGACGTTGCCGGCCATCAGCAGCGCCGCCACTCCGTAGAGCGCCAGCAGCGCCGGGTCGGTGAACGCCGCGCCCAGCTGCCGCAGCAGCCGGCCCTCCCGGGGCACCCGGACGAACCGGCGGGACGGCGGCAGCAGCACCCGGACGGCGACCGCGCAGCCCACCGTCAGCGCCGCGGCCCCGCCCAGCGCCGTCCGCCAGCCGCCGAACTCGGTGAGGAAGCCGCTGATCAGCCGGCCGGAGAGCCCGCCGATCGCGGTGCCGCTGACGTACAGGCCGATCGCGCGGGAGCTGACCTGCGGGTGCAGCTCCTCCCGCAGGTAGGCCACCGCCACGGCCGGCAGGCCGGCGAGGGCGAACCCCTGCAGCCCGCGCAGCACGAGCAGCACCTCCCAGGACGGCGCCAGGGCGATGAGCACGGCCAGCACCGCCGAGCCGGCCAGGCTGGCGTGCAGGATGCCGGTGCGCCCGCGTCGGTCCGACAGCGGACCGAGCACCAGCAGGCCCACCGCGAGGGCCCCGGTGGTCGCGGAGATGGCCAGCGTCGAGGCGGCCGGGGAGACGCCGAAGGAGCGGGTCAGCTCGGGCAGCAGCGCCTGCGGGGCGTAGAGGCTGACGAAGACGGCGATGCCGGCCAGGAAGACCCCCGTGGCAGCCCGGCGGAAGCCCGGCTCACCGACCTGGTGCCCCGGCCACTCCCCCGTCGTCACACGGCGAGCCTGCCCCTGTGCGCGGCGCCACTGCCGCTGGGGTCAGGAGGCCCGCTCGGCCAGCAGCTGGTCCTCCGCCAGCCACTGGTCCAGCGCCTCGCGGGCCACCTCGGCGTCGACGAACGGCACGGCGGGGCCGTCGTCGGTCATCGTCGTCTCGTGGCCGCGGCCGACGACCAGCACCACGTCCCGGCCACCGGCGGCCCCGACCGCCGAGGTGATCGCCTCGCGGCGGTCGAGCACGGTGTGCACGACGCCGGTGCCGCCGGCCAGCCCGACCCGCAGCTCGGCGACGATCGCCTCGGGCCGCTCACCGTGGCTGCCCTCGTTGGTCAGCCACACCTCGTCGGCGGCCCGCGCGGACACCCCGAGGCCCTGGCGCTTGTAGCGGTCGCGGCGCCCGCGGGCGCCGAGCACCAGGTGCACCCGGCCGCCGGGGCGGGTCAGGTCGCGGGCGGTCTGCAGGGCGGCCGCGAGCGCGTGCGGGGTGTGCGCGTAGTCGACGACGACCAGCGGCCCGCCCGGCGCGCGCAGCAGGGTGTTCCGGCCCGCGGGGGGCTGCGTCGCCGCGATCCCGGCGGCGACCACCGCCGGCGCCACGCCCAGCGAGCGCCCGGTCGCCCACGCCGCGGCGATGTTGCCCACGTGGACCCGGCCGACCAGCGGTGAGGTGACCCGGTGCCGGCCGCCGTCGTCCTCGAGCAGGACGCTGGTGCCCCCGGCACCGGTGCGCCAGCCGAGCACCCGGACGTCGGCGTCGGCGTCCGGGCTGGTGGCGACCCGGGTGACCGGCAGGCGCACCTGGTCGGCCAGGCGCCGCCCCCAGGGGCCGTCGACGACCACGACGGCGCTGTCGGCGCGCTCGGGGGTGAACAGCAGCGCCTTGCTCGCCCAGTACTGCTCGATGGTGCCGTGGTGGTCGAGGTGGTCCTCCTCGAAGCCGGTGAAGACGGCGACCTCGACGTGCACGCTGTCGACCCGGCCCACGTCCAGCGCGATCGAGGAGGCCTCCACCACCGCGCTGGTCGCACCGGCGTCGACCATCCAGCGCAGCAGCTGGTGCAGTTCGGGGGCCTCGGGGGTGGTCAGCCGGGTGCCGCGCTGCTGGTCGCCGACCCGGGCGCCCAGGGTGGTGACCACCCCGGCGCACTCCCCGGCGGCGGTGAGCACCCCGCGCACCAGCGTGCTGGTGGTGGGCTTGCCGTTGGTGCCGGTGACGCCGACCAGCCGCAGCTGCTCGGCCGGGTCGCCGGCCAGCAGGGCGCCGAGCGGGCCGAGCAGCGCGCGCACCGAGGGCACCCGCAACTGGGGTGCGTCGACGTCCACCGGCCGGTCGGTGAGCAGGGCGGCGGCACCCGCGGCCACCGCCGCCGCGGCGAACCGGTGGCCGTCGCTGCTGCCGCCCCGCACGCAGGCGAACAGGCAGCCCGGGGTCACCGCCCGGGAGTCGGTGACCAGCCCGTGCAGGAGCAGGTCGTCCAGGGTGCGGTCGTCGGGGACGCCGGAGCGCACCACCGGACCGGCCGCGACGGCCCGGGCCCGGCGTTCGAGGTCGGACCAGCGGACTCCGGCGCGCAGCACCCCGCTGACGCTAGGGGCAACAGCGCCGGTCGGCAGCGCGAGACCAGGACGTGCGCCACCGACCCTCGGCCGCGCGGCCGCCCGCCCCGGCCTGGTTGGCTGGCACCCGTGCCCCGCCTGACCGCACCGGACGTCGCCTGCTGGGTGCTGAAGAGCACCCGGCTGCCCGGAGCACTGCGGCCCGGCTGGCGGGTCGGCGGGAGCGCCGAGCTGGCCCGCTGCGTGCGCCCCAGCTACCGGCTGGAGCTGATGGGCCCGGGGCAACCGTGCCTGCTCTGGGTCAGCGGGCGGGACCGGCCCGGCGTGCACGCCCTCGGTGTGCTGACCGGGCCGCCGGTACCGGGCGAGGGCGGGCCGACCGTCGCCGTCCGCTGGACGCGGCTGGCCGAGCCGGTCGACCGCGCCGAGCTGCTCGCCGACCCGGCGGTGCGGAACGCGGAGGTGCTGCGGGTGCCGGCGGGCAGCAACCCCTCCTGGCTGTCCGCCGGGCAGTACGCCGCCGTGCTCGCCCATGCCGGGCTGCCGGCGCCGGGCTGACCCACCTCCCCGCCGAACCGGTGCCGCAACGCCGCGGCGGGTGCCGGGACGACGACGGGGCCCGAGAACCCGTCAGGCGCTGCGGGGGGCGTACATGATCAAGGCGACACCGACCAGGCAGACGAGCGCGCCGGCGACGTCCCAGCGGTCCGGCCGGAAGCCGTCGGCCACCACCGCCCACAGCAGCGAGCCGGCGATGAAGACACCGCCGTAGGCGGCCAGCACCCGGCCGAAGGCGGCGTCGGGCTGCAGCGTGGCCACCACGCCGTAGAGCGCCAGCGACACCATCCCGAGCCCGACCCAGAGCCAGCCGCGGGAGTCCCGCAGCCCCTGCCAGACCAACCAGGCCCCGCCGATCTCCAGCAGCGCGGCGAACACGAACAGGGCTATGGAGCGGATCGTCACACCGCCACTCTGCCGCCCGGACCCCCGCTCCACAGCCAGGGCTGGGACAATGACTCCTCGTGACGGACAGCCGGTACCGCTGGGGTGGCCTCCTCTGGCTGCTCACCCTCCAGTTCTTCGTCGTCGAGGCGATCGTGGCCAGCCGGTTCGGTGGCTACTCGTACTCCGCCGACGTGATCAGCGACCTCGGGACGGCGGCCTCGCCGGCCCGGCTGCTGATGAACGCCTCGTTCGTGGTGCAGGGGCTGCTCATCGTCGGCGGCGCACTGCTGCTGGCCCCGGGGCTGTCCGGCACGGGTGGGCGGCTGCCCCGGGTGTTCCTGGGCATCGGCGGGCTGGGCGTGCTGCTGGTCGGGGTCTTCCCCTCCGACGGCAACGCCACGGCGCACGAGGTCGCCGCCGGCGCGTACTTCCTGGGTGGCGCGCTCGGCCTGATCGCACTGGCCTACGGGGTGCGGCCCCGCTCCGAGGCGCTGGGCACCACGCTGGCGCTGCTGGGCCTGATCGGCCTGATCGGCACGGTCTTCTTCGGTGCCGCGGTGTTCCTCTTCCTCGGTGAGGGCGGCATGGAGCGGGTGGCCGGCTACGTCGTCCCGATCGGCCTGCCGATCGCCGGGGCGGCGCTGTGGCGGCAGAAGGACGACTGGCTCGCGCTCACCCGGCCCGACGGCACGCCCACCCGCCGCCAGCTGCGTGAGGACGCCCGGCTCGAGCGGGCCCAGCGGCTGGCCGAGCGCGACGCCGCCCTGGAGGCGGCGGCCCGGCGGTCCGAGCAGCGCTCCGGCGCGGGGCAGCCGGCGGGCACGACCTCGCCGGACGACGAGCCCGACGACTTCGACCCGGACGACCCCTGGGCGCCGCGCCGCCGCTGACCCGCCCGCCGCTCAGGAGCAGCAGGCGTCGGCACCCTCGGGGGTGAGCGCGGCCAGCGTGGCCAGGGCCCGCACCGGGCCGGCGAGGGCCTCGCAGCACAGCGCGTAGACGTTGCTGCGCCCCTTGGGCGTGACGGTCACCAGCCCCTGCTCGCGCAGCGGGGCCAGGTGGTGGCTGACCAGGGTCTGGCTCATCCCGGCCGCGTCGGTGAGCTCGCGGACCGTGCGCGGCCCCTCGGCCAGCAGGAGCACCAGGTGCAGCCGGTTCGGGTCACCGAGCGCCTTCAGCTGCGGGGCGAGCAGGCGGGCCCGGTCGGCGGGTGAGGTCAGCTCGTCGACGTCCAGCAGTCGCACGTCCAGGTCCTGGCGCATGCCACCGAGTCTGCCACACAGTGATTGTTGTCAACAGTGTTCGCTGTTAACGTGCCTGCTCGTTGGCCCTCGAGGACAGGAGCACCCATGAGCGCAAACCCGACGCACGAGCTGCCCGTGGTGGTGATCGGCGCCGGCCCGGTGGGGCTGGCCGCCGCGGCGCACCTGCTGGAGCAGGGCCTGGAACCCCTGGTGCTGGAGGCCGGCGACCGGCCCGCGTCCGCCGTGCGGGCCTGGGGCCACGTGCGGCTGTTCTCCCCCTGGGAGCACGACCTCGACGACGCCGCCGTCCGGCTGCTCGAGCCGACCGGCTGGGAGTCCCCCGACCGCACCGCGCTGCCCACCGGCGCCGAGCTCGTCGAGCGGTACCTGGACCCGCTGGCCGCCACCGCGCAGCTGGCCGGGCGGATCCGCACCGGCACCCGGGTGGTCGCGGTCAGCCGCGCCGGGGTGGACAAGACCCGCACCGTCGGGCGAGCGGGGCGGGCCTACCTGGTGCGCACCGTGGTCCGGGGCCGGGTGCACGACCTGACCGCGCGCGCGGTGATCGACGCCTCCGGCACCTGGGGCCGGCCCAACCCGCTCGGCGGCGCCGGCCTGCCCGCGCTCGGTGAGGACCAGGCCGGCGACTGGCTGGTCGGCCCGCTGCCCGACGTCCTCGGCCGGGACCGGGCCCGGTTCGCCGGCCGGCACACCCTCGTCGTCGGCATGGGGCACTCGGCCGCGAACACCCTGCTGGCGCTGGTCGCCCTGCAGCGCGACGAGCCGGGCACCCGGGTCAGCTGGGCGATCCGCGGCCGCTCCCCCGCCCGGCTCTACGGCGGTGGGGACGCCGACGGGCTCCCCGCCCGCGGCCTGCTCGGGTCCACGCTGAAGGCGGCCGTCCGGGCCGGGCAGGTGGAGCTGCACCGCGAGGTCTCGCTCACCCAGCTCGCCCCGACCGACGACGGCCGGCTGCGCGTGCTCGGCACCGGCCGGGACGACGCCCCGCTGGACCTGCGCGTCGACGCGCTGGCCGCCGCCACCGGCTTCCGCCCGGACCTGGAGGTGCTGCGCGAGGTGCGCCTGGACCTGGACCCCGCGCTCGAGGCGCCGGTCCAGCTGGCGCCGCTGATCGACCCGAACACGCACTCCTGTGGCACGGTGCCCCCGCACGGGCACCGCGAGCTCGCCCACCCCGACGAGGACCTCTTCCTGGTCGGCATGAAGTCCTACGGCCGGGCCCCGACCTTCCTGCTGGCCACCGGCTACGAACAGGTGCGCTCGATCGCCGCGGCGCTGGCCGGGGACCTCGCGGCCGCCGACGCCGTCCAGCTGCGGCTGCCCTCGACCGGCGTGTGCAGCACCGACCTCGCCGACCGCGAGGCCGGGGAGACCGCCGGGGTCGGGTTCGCCACCGGCAGCGCGCACGGCTGGTCGGCCGAGAGGCCGGAGCCGGCCGGCTGCTGCGGCACCCCACAGCCGGCGACCGCCGGGGCCACTCCGCCGGCCTGAGCGGTCCGCCTCGCCTACCGGGCCGCGAGCGTGAGCCGGCTGGCCCGGTAGGCGATGCCGACGGCGAAGACCGCGACGCCGGCGGCCACCGACTGCCACGGCAGCGTGGCCACCAGGACCAGGCAGCCCAGCAGGCCCAGCACCTGCAGGCCCCTCGGGAAACGGCGGTGCTCCCGGTCCTGGGTGAACGCCGCGGCGTTGGCGACGGCGTAGTACAGCAGCACCCCGAAGGAGGAGAAGCCGATCGCGCCGCGCAGGTCGACGGTGAGCACCAGCAGGCAGACGACGAGGCCGACGGTGACCTCGGCGCGGTGCGGCACGGCGAACCGGGGGTGCACCGCGGCCAGGTACCGCGGCAGGTCACCCTGCCGCCCCATCGCCAGGCCGGTGCGGCCCACGCCGGCGATCAGCGCCAGCAGCGCGCCGAGCGCGGCGGCCGCCGCGCCGATCCGCACGACCGGCCCGGCCCAGTCCCAGCTGCCGGCGGCCACGGCGGCGGCCAGCGGCTCCGTCGTCGCGGCGATGCCGTCGGCGCCCAGCGAGGTCAGCAACGCCAGCGCGACCACCAGGTAGACCAGGACGGCGCCGCCCAGCGCCAGCAGCACCGCGCGCGGGATGGTCCGCGCCGGGTCGCGGACCTCCTCCCCCAACGTGGCGATGCGCGCGTAGCCGGCGAAGGCGAAGAACAGCAGCCCGGCCGACTGCAGCACCCCGAGGGCGCCCCCCTCGACCGCCCAGCTCCCCGCACCGCCGCCGTCCGTGCTGCCGCCGAGCAGCATGGCGGCGACCGCGACGGCCAGCGCAGCCAGCACGACCGTGACGAGCACCCGGGTGAGCCCGGCGGTGCGGGTGACCCCGCGGTAGTTGGTCGCGGTCAGCGCCAGGACGGCGGCCACCGCCACCGGACGCTGCCAGCCGGCCGGTGCGGCGTACGCGGCGAAGGTCAGCGCCATCGCCGCACAGCTGGCCGTCTTGCCGACCACGAACCCCCAGCCGGCCAGGAACCCCCACCAGTCCCCCAGCCGCTCCCGCCCGTAGACGTAGGTGCCGCCCGATGCGGGGTACTGCGCGGCCAGCTGGGCCGAGGCGGTGGCGTTGCACCAGGCGACCACCGCGGCGATCGCCAGCCCGATCAGCAGGCCCGCGCCGGCGGCCTGCGCGGCGGGGGCGAACGCGGCGAACACGCCGGCCCCGATCATCGAGCCCAGGCCGATGACGACGGCGTCCCCGGTGCCCAGCCGACGGGCCAGGCCCGGGCCCGCGTTCATCGGGGCACCCCGGGCCGGACCGCCGACCCGACGCACCGTCGCACGGGAGCTGTCCGGCGCGGGCGGAGTGGCGACGAACTGTGATGCAGGTCACCATGAGGGTGTTCGCAGGTCGTCGACCGGACCGGAGGACGGGGATGCGCCACTGTCTGATCGTCGCCAACCAGACCCTCAGCACCGACACCCTCGGCGAGGCCGTGGCCCAGCGGATCGCTCGCGAGCCGCACACCTTCCACGTCGTGGCCCCGGCCACGCCGCTGCACGACCAGCAGGACGGCCCGGGCGCCTACGCGGACCTGGGCCCCTCTCCGGCGGACCGCGCCTACGCCCTGGCCTGTCAGCGGCTGGAGCACGCGCTGGGCCACCTCCGCGAGCTGGGCGCGACGGTCGACGGGGAGGTCGGCGACCCGGACGCGCTGGAGGCGGTCCGCGTCGCCCTCGGCCACGTCACCGCCGACGAGATCATCGTCTCCACCCTGCCGCACGGGCTCTCCCAGTGGCTGCGCCGCGACCTCCCGGCCCGGCTGCGGAAGGCCACGGGCATCCCGGTGACCCACCTGGAGGCCGATCGGCGCGCCGTGCGAACCTGACCGGCCGACCACTGCGCAGGGCACTCGGCCGGGGCGGACGCCCGCCGGGCAGCTCACGGGGCGGTGGGCACCCGGAGCTCGGCGAGCAGCCCCCGGACGCGCGCCTCGATCTCGTCGCGGATCGGGCGCACCGACTCCACGCCCTTGCCGGCGGGGTCCTCCAGGGCCCAGTCCAGGTACCGCTTGCCGGGGAATACGGGGCAGGCGTCCCCGCAGCCCATGGTGATGACGACGTCGGAGGCCTCCACGGCCTCGGTGGTGAGCACCTTGGGCCGCTGGTCGGCGATGTCGATGCCGACCTCGGCCATCGCCGCGACGGCGGAGGGGTTCACCTGGTCGCCGGGCACCGAACCGGCCGAGCGCACCTCCACGCCCTCCCCGGCAAGGTGCCGCAGCCAGCCGGCGGCCATCTGGGAGCGGCCGGCGTTGTGCACGCAGACGAACAGGACGCTGGGGCGGTCGGTCACGGGGTTCTCCTCGTCGGTGGGGCTGGTCACGCCAGCGCCGCTGGTCGTGCGGGTGGTCGGTGGTCGGTGGTCCAGGCCTGCCCGGCCAGCTGCACCGCGTCCCAGGGTGACCCCAGCGGCGGGGTGTACGCCAGGTCCAGGTCGGCCAGCTCCTCCACCGTCATCCCGTGGAACAGGGCGGTGGCGAAGACGTCGGCGCGCTTGGCGACCTCGCTGCCCAGCCGGCCGACGAGCTGGGCGCCGAGCAGCCGGCCGGTGTCGGCGTCGGCGGTGACCCGGATCGTGAGGGGCCGGGCCCCCGGGTAGTAGGCCTTGTGGTCGTCCGGGCTGGACTGGGTGGTGACCGGCCGGGAGCCGGCGGCCCGCGCCTCGTGCTCGAGCAGACCGGTGCGGGCGGCGACCAGCTCGAACACCTTGACCACCTGGGTGCCGACGCTGCCCGCGAAGCGGGCGTGCCCGCCGACGGCGTTGGCGCCGGCGACCCGGCCCTGCTTGTGCGCCGTCGTGCCCAACGGCAGCCAGGTCACCCCCAGCAGCCGGTGGTGGGTGACCACGCAGTCCCCGGCCGCCCAGACGTGCGGCAGGCCGGTGGCCATCGTCTCGTCCACCACCACGGCGCCGCCGGCACCGGTCCTGGCGCCCGCGTCGACCAGCAGCTGCACGTCCGGGCGGACGCCGGCGACGATCAGCACCAGGTCGAAGGACCGCTCCAGCCGGTCACCGGCGGTGCTCACGGCGATCCGGGCGTCGGTGGTGCGGGAGAGCCCGGTGACGCTGGTGCCGGTGAGCACCTCCACCCCGTGCGAGGCCATCTCGGCGCGCACCATCGCGCCCAGCTCGGCGTCCACGGTGACCAGCACCTCGGCCGGGCGCTGGACCACGGTGGTGGCGATGCCCCGGGCGACGAGGGCCTCGGACATCTCCACCCCGATGTAGCCGGCGCCCACGACCAGCGCGGACCGCACCGGCCGGCCGGTCAGGTCGGCCATCAGGGCGTGGGTGTCGTCGATGGTGTGCAGCAGGTGCACCCCCTCGGCCGGCCCGAGCCCGTCCGGCCCGCCCACACCGGCGAGGGCGGGCACGGCCGGCCGGGCGCCGGTGCCCACGACCAGCTCGTCGTAGTCGAGCCGGTCGACGCTCCCGTCCGGGCCGGTCACCGTCACACTCCGGCGGGCCACGTCGATGCCGGTGGCCCGGGTGCCCACCCGGAGGGTCAGGCCGGCCGCCTCGAGCTCGGCGTGGGTGCGGTGGGCCAGCGACTGCCAGGGCTGCACCTCCCCGGACACGTGGTAGGGGATCCCGCAGATCGAGAAGTTCGGGTAGGCGTCGGCCACCACGACGGTGACCTCGGCGGCCGGGTCGAGCTCACGGGCGCGCAGCCCCGCGGAGATGCCCGCGTCGCTGCCGCCGACGACGACCAGGCGGCGGCTCATGCGCCGAGCTCGGCGAGCAGCCCCCGGACCCGCCCCTCGATGTCGGCGGCGATCGCCTCGACCGCGGCCGGCGGCTGACCGGCCGGGTCGAGCACGTCCCAGTCCAGGTAGCGCTTGCCGGGGTAGACCGGGCAGGCGTCCCCGCAGCCCATGGTCACCACGACGTCGGCGGCCTGGACCACGTCGTCGGTCAGCGGCTTGGGGAAGGCGTCGGCGACCGACATGCCCCGGGCCTCGAGGACCTCCAGCACGACCGGGTCGACCGTGTCGGCCGGCATCGAGCCCGCCGATCGGACGTGCACCCGCCCCTCCGACAGGTGCGCCACCAGGGCGGCGGCCATCTGCGAGCGGCCGGCGTTCTGCACGCAGACGAACAGCACCTCCGGCGCCTCCTTGGCCAGCACCCCCTTCGCCTGGGCCAGGGCGGTGAGCCGGTCGGTGGCGAAGCGGCAGGCCAGCACCGGCACGTGGGTCTTCACCCTGGCCGTGCGGCCCAGCGCCGCGTAGGACTCGAAGACCATCCGTTCGACGGTCTCCGCGCTGACCATGCCGGCGAACCGCCTCGACAGGTCCTCGACGTGCCGGCGGAGAACCACCTGCGGGTCCAGCAGACCGGCGTACTGCGGTGACGTGGTCATCGGTTCACTCCCTGGTCGATGCGTGCCGGGACGGTGGGCTCGCCGGGGAACCAGCGGCGGGCGGCCCAGAGCGAGACGTACACGAGCCCGACCAGCACCGGGACCTCGATGAGCGGGCCCACGACGCCGGCCAGCGCCTGCCCGGAGGTCACCCCGAAGGTGCCGATGGCCACGGCGATGGCGAGCTCGAAGTTGTTGCCGGCGGCGGTGAACGCCAGCGTGGCGGTCTTCGCGTAGCCCAGCCGCAACCGCATGCCGAGCAGGAACGACCCGCCGAACATGAGCGCGAAGTAGGCCAGCAGCGGCAGCGCGATGCGGGCGACGTCCCAGGGGTTGGAGGTGATCGCGTCGCCCTGCAGCGCGAAGAGCATCACGATGGTGAACAGCAGGCCGTAGAGCGCCACCGGGCCGATCCGCGGCAGGAAGCGGCCCTCGTACCAGTCACGACCCCGGGTGCGCTCACCGATCGTGCGGGTGAGGAAGCCGGCGAGCAGCGGTATGCCGAGGAACACCAGCACCGAGAGGACGATCGCCCAGAAGCTGAACTCCGCCGACGTGGTCGACAGCCCCAGCCAGCCGGGCAGCACCTGCAGGTAGAACCAGCCCAGCACCGCGAAGGCGAGGATCTGGAACACCGAGTTGATCGCCACCAGCACGGCGCCGGCCTCGCGGTCGCCGCAGGACAGGTCGTTCCAGATGAGCACCATGGCGATGCACCGGGCCAGGCCGACGATGACCAGCCCGGTGCGGTACTCGGGCAGGTCGGGCAGCAGCAGCCAGGCGAGGGCGAACATCAGCGCCGGGCCGACCAGCCAGTTGAGCAGCAGCGAGGCGCCCAGCAGCTTCCGGTCACCGGTCACCCGGTCCAGCTCGGAGTACCGCACCTTGGCCAGCACCGGGTACATCATCAGCAGCAGGCCGACCGCGATCGGCAGGCTCACCTCGCCGATCCGGACGGCGTCGAGGGCGTCGTCCAGGCCGGGGACCAGGCGGCCCAGCAGCAGGCCGACGACCATCGCCACCACGATCCACACCGGCAGGAAACGGTCCAGCGTGGACAACCGGGCCAGCACCGGGGTCTCGAGGTCGGTGCCGGAGCGCGGGGTCTCCGCGGCGAGATCGCTCATGGGGTGGGCTGCTCCTCCGCCCCGACGAGGGGCGCGTATCGATGCCGGTCTATCCGCACCTGAGGATGCCGGGGGTATCGACAGGCGTCAATGCCGCGCCGATACTGGCCGGGTGAACAGCAGCCGAACGCCGGGGCTGGACCTGGTCGACATCGGGGCGCCCGGGTGCTCACCCGCCGAGCTCACCAGCGCGATGAGCGCCGGGCAGGCCGTCGACCTGGCGCGCACCCTCAAGGCGCTGGCCGACCCGGCTCGCCTGCGGGTGCTCGCCCTGGTGGCCGGCAACGAGGGCCGGGAGGTCTGCGTCTGCGACCTGACCGACCCGCTGGGCCTGAGCCAGCCGACCGTCTCCCACCACCTCAAGGTCCTCGTCGAGGCCGGGTTCCTCACCCGGGAGAAGCGCGGGGTCTGGGCGTACTTCTCCGTGGTGCCCGGCGCCCTCGACGCGGTCGCTGCCGCTCTGCCCGGCGTCCGCGCGCGGAGCTGACCGGTCAGACCGTCGCCGTCCCGGCCTCCTGCGGGACCGGCACCGGCCGGCTCGGGCGAGTGCGGCGCCGCGAGACGGCCACGCCCAGCAGGCAGACCCCGCCCCCGACGACGGCCAGCGCCGGCGGCACCTCGTCCAGCAGGACCCAGCCCAGCAGCACCACGATCGGCGGCACCAGGTAGGTGGTCGCACCCAGCCGGCCGGCGTCCATCCGGCGCAGCGCATGGGCCCAGGTGCTGAAGGCCAGCGCGGTGGGCACGACCCCCAGGTAGACCGTGCCGGCGATCGAGGAGGCCGGCGCCGACCCCAGGTCGGCCACCAGCGCCCCGGCCCACGGCAGGCAGCACACCGCGCCCATCGCGCAGGCGGTGAAGGTCACCTGCAGCGCCGGCAGCCGGCGCAGCAGCGGCTTCTGCGCCACGACCCCGGCGGCGTAGGTGACCGCGGCGACCACGCTGAGACCGACGCCGAGCAGGTCGGCGCCGGCATCCCGGGTCGCGAAGCCGATCAGCAGCACGCCGCAGAAGGCCGTGCCCAACCCGATCACCAGCCAGCGCGAGAAGCCCTCGCCCAGCAGCAGGCCGGCGAAGACCGCGATCAGCACCGGCCCGATGTTGACCAGCATCGCCGTCGTCCCGGCGTCCAGGTGCTGTTCGGCGGCGTTGAGGGCCAGGTTGTAGATGCCGAACCAGCCCACCCCGCAGACCGCGAGGAGCCGCCACTCGCCCGCCGTCGGGGGCACCCAGCCGCGCCGGGCCAGCAGGAGACCGAGCACGAGCGTGCCGATCGCCAGCCGGCCCAGCGCCAGGGCGCCGGGTGAGAGGTCCTCCCCCACGGCGCGGATGCCGATGAAGGCCGAGGCCCAGGCCAGCACGGTGACCGTGACGGCCAGCAGGGTGAGCGGGGTACGCGAGGGAGCGGGCACGAGCAGGACCCTAGGGACGACGACCGACGGGATCTGGCGGGTTCCGGCCGCGGCACCGGAGCTGGCCGTCGCGCTGCGGGATCGGGCAGCATCGCCGCGTTCGGTCGGCCCACGGCGTCCGGTCGGACCACGGCTCCGGTCGGACCACGGCTCCGGTCGGCCCACGGCTCCGGTCGGCACCGTCGCGTCCGGTCGGCACCGTGCGGCACGATGCCGGCATGCCCTCCACCTCGCGCCACCTGACCGTGCAGATCGACCGGCCCGCCGCCGAGGTGTACGCGTGGGTCCGCGACCCGGCGAACCTGCCGGCCTGGGCGGCCGGGCTCGCCTCCGGGATCCGGCGGGAGCACGGCGAGTGGGTCGCCGACTCCCCCATGGGCCGGGTGCTCGTGCGGTTCGTCCCGGTCAACGAGTACGGCGTGCTCGACCACGACGTGGTGCTCCCCGACGGCACGGTCACCACCAACCCGGTCCGCGTCCTCGCCGACGGCGCCGGCGCCGGCAGCGAGGTGGTCTTCACCCTGCGCCGGGCCGCCGGCGCGACCGACGAGCAGGTGGAGGCCGACGCAACGGCCGTGGCCGCCGACCTGGCGACGCTGAAGCGGGTGCTCGAGGCCGGCTGACCGGCCACCGCCCGGCCCGGCCCGGCCCGGCCGGGCGCGGCGCTCAGCGGGCGAACGGCCCCGACAACGCCGCCCACTGCAGCAGCATGATCGTCTTCGCGTCGACGATGCCCGTGCCGATCTGGGCCAGCGCCTCGTCGAACCCCAGCTCGACCAGCTCGATGTCCTCCCCCTCCTCGGCCAGCCCGCCGCCGTCGGCCGTGCGGGTGCCCGCGTCGTAGGGGCCGGCGTAGCAGTGCAGCCGTTCGGTGACCGAACCCGGGCTCATGAAGACGTCGAACACGTGGGTCAGCTCGCCGACCCGGTGACCGGTCTCCTCCTCGGCCTCCCGGCGCACCGCGGTGACCGGGTCGTCGTCGTCCAGCAGCCCGGCCGCGGTCTCGACCAGCAGCCCGTCCGGGTGCCCGTTCACGTAGGCCGGGAAGCGGAACTGCCGGGTCAGCAGCACGGAGCGCCGCGCCGTGTCGTACAGCAGCACGGTGGCGCCGTTGCCCCGGTCGTAGGTCTCCCGGGTCTCCGTCGTCCAGCGACCGTCGCGGTGCCGCAGCTCGAAGGTGGTCTTGCGCAGCACGTACCAGTCGCTGGACAGCAGCTCGACGTCGCGCACCCGGACGTCGTCGTTGCCGGTCAGGTCGCGGCCCACCCGGTCCAGCCCGGTGCGGCCGCGCCGGTCCGGGGTGTCGATGCCGGCGGTCATGTCGGGTCCTCTCCTCAGGTCTCCTGCCCCTGGCGGCGCGGGGTCGTGGACGTGCACCGGCCCGGGCACTCGGTGGAGGGCCCGGGCCGGCAGGGACAGCGTGTCAGGGGGTGCGGTTCACCCGGTCGACGTCCGAGGGGTCGGCTCCGCCGGCGTCGACCCGGTGCCCACCGCTGGCCCCCAGCGCGGGACCGGTGCCGGCGGCGAAGCCGGTCTCCTGGGTGAGCGCCGCCTTCATCTCCGCGGGTGCCAGCGCACGGGCGACGTGCCAGCCGGCCACGGCGACGATCGTGCCGAGGGAGATGCCGCCGAGGGAGAACTCGTCGGAGAAGACCAGGTTCACGTTGCCGATCCCGATGATGATCCCGGCCGCCAGCGGCACCAGGTTGATCGGGTTGGCGAAGTCGACCCGGTTCTCCTTCCAGATCTTGGCGCCGAGGAGCCCGATCATCCCGTACAGGACGACGGTGATGCCGCCGAGCACCGCGCCGGGGGTGGCGTTGACGATCGCCCCGAACTTGGGCACCAGACCGAGCAGGACGGCCACCAGCGCGGCCACGTAGTACGCCGCGGTGGAGTAGACCCGGGTGGCGGCCATGACGCCGATGTTCTCCGCGTAGGTGGTCGTCGGCGAGCCGCCCACCGAGGTGGCCACGACGGTGGCGACGCCGTCGGCGAACACCGCCCGGCCGAGCACCGGGTCCAGGTCGCGCTTGGTCATCTCCCCGACCGCCTTGACGTGGCCGGCGTTCTCGGCGACCAGCGCGATCACCGCGGGCAGCACCAGCAGCGAGAAGTTCACCGAGAACGAGGGCCCGGTGAGCTCGGGCAGGCCGAACCAGTCGGCGGCGCCGACCCCGTCGAAGTTGACCCGGTCGTGCGTGGTCACCTCGCCGGCGCCGGCGTCGAAGGAGGTGATCTGACCGGTGGTGGCGTCCAGCAGCAGCGAGAGCAGGTAGCCGAACACCAGGCCGAGCAGGATCGAGATGCGGGCCCAGAAGCCGCGCAGGGCCAGCGAGACGACGATGACGAAGACCATGGTGGCCAGGGCGACCCACTGGTCCTGCGGCCAGTACGTGCCGGCCGCGACCGGGGCCAGGTTGAAGCCGATCAGCAGCACCACCGCGCCGGTCACCGCCGGGGGCAGCACCCGGTTGACCACCCGCGGCCCGGCCGCCTGGATGAGCAGCCCCACCAGGGCCAGCACGATCCCGGAGACGAGGATCGCGCCGACCACGTCGCTGCTGTCCCCGCCCTGCGCCCGGACGGCGGTGACGCCACCGACGAAGGCGGCGCTGGTGCCCAGGTAGGAGGGCACCTTCCCCTGCACGATGAGCAGGAAGATGATCGTGGCGAACCCGCTCATCATGATCGCCAGGTTGGCGTCCAGGCCCATGATCAGCGGGAAGACGAAGGTCGCCCCGAACATCGCGACGACGTGCTGCGCCCCGATGCCGACGGTCAGCGGCCAGGACAGCCGTTCCTCCGGCGCCACCGCCTCCCCCAGTGGCGGGGTCTTGCCGTCCCCGTAGAGCTTCCAGCCGAACGCCATCGGTCCTCCTCGCGACCCCGCCGAGCAACTAGCTCAGCGCTGAGGTACCGGACAGTGGCAGATCCGGGAGGCGCACACCAGGGGGTCCTGGACACGTTCCCATCACGGACCGTCGAGTGAACACGGCGGTAACACCGGCGACACGCATCAGCCTCGGACGGCGTCCGCCCGGCCCCGCTGCAGGGGCCCGCCCCGAGCCTGCGAGGGGTGCGGGGCAGCGGGGTCCTTCCTCAGACGAGCGTCTCGAGCCCGTCGTCCAGGACGGCGGCGGCGACGCTCTCCACCGGCGGGCGGTGCGGCTGGTCCAGGCCCCGGATGCGGGCGGCGTGCAGGGCCAGCAGCAGGTTCAGCCGCAGGGTCGGGTCGGTGGTGAAGGGGCCGAGCAGCCGCTCCAGCTTCCCGATCCGGTACCGCATCGTGTTGTAGTGGAAGTGCAACCGGCGAGCGGACTCGGCGACGTTGAGGTTGGTCTCCAGCAGCACCCGCAGCGTGTCGCGCAGGTCGACCGCGTCCGGGTCGCTGGAGTCGGCCAGCGTGCCGAGCACCTCGTCGACGTAGGACCGCAGCTCGTTGCTGTCCGGGATGAGCGACAGCAGCCGGAAGACGCCGAGCTGGTCGAAGTGGGTCACGGCGTGCCCGCCGTGGATCTCCTGACCCACCACGAGCGCCCGCTGAGCCTGCTGGTAGACCTCGCCGAGCGCCGACAGCGACTCCGCCGGCCGGCCGATCCCGGTGCCCAGCAGTCGCCCGACCCGCCGCAGCCGGGCGTTGACCCGCGCGGTCACCGCGGCCACCAGGCCGGACAGCTCCTCGGGGGTGCGCCCGTCCAGCGGCAGCACGGTGACGATCTCGGTGGCCAGTCCGGCGACCGCGGCACCGGTGACCTCGGCGTCCACGGCCGACCGCCAGCCGTCGGCGAGCCGGTCGAGCACGTCGAGCGCCCGCGTCGGGTCGGTACCGGCGTCGGCGACGGTCTCGGTGGCGGTGACCAGGACGACGACCGGGCCGTCGAGGCGCCAGCCGAAGGAGCGCGCGTAGGCCAGCGCCCGCTCGGTGTGCGCGAACGAGCCGCCGACCAGCCGGCGCACCATGTCGCCCTGGAACCGCAGCTCGACCGAGTGCACGGCCTGCGAGCGGATCTCCGAGAGCGCGGCGATGACGGCGGCCTGCTCGAGGACCGCGCCGGCGCCCAGCAGCATCGGGCCGTGCCGGTTGACCGCGACCAGCCAGCCGTGCCGCTGCTCACCGGCCATGATCGGCGCCACGGCGTACTCCCCCACCCCACCGGGGAGCTCGTGGTGCCCCGGGACCAGCAGGATGCCGTCGGCCGGCGACAGGTCGGCGTCGGCGAGGACGTCGGCCGGGGTGACGACGCTCTGGTCGGCCCGGTTGCCCGACAGCCGGCGGGAGGGGGTGAGGTCGGCGAAGGCGTCGTCGGCCGCGGCATCGAGCAGCCAGAGCCAGTCGCGGATCTCCTCGATCTCCTCCGGCGGGCCGGCGCTGGTGGCGACCTCGCGGTCGGGGCCGAGCCCGAGCACGGCGGCGCCGGCCAGGAAGGTGGAGACCTGGGTGGTGACCTCGGCCAGTCCACCGCCGCTGAGCGCGACGTCGATGAACTGGTTGTGCATCCGGTTGGCCAGGCTGAGGGCCTGCGTCTGCTTGTCGATGATCGCGCCGAGCACCTCGGCGACGACCTCGTCCAGCCGGGTGGACGCCGGCAGCGCCAGGACCGGGAACCCGCGGCGGTCGGCCTCGGCCAGCACCTCGACCGGCACCTCCCCGGCCGCGTTGCCCGCCGAGCCCTCCGCCCGGAAGGCCAGCGCGCCACTGCCGCTGCGGTGCAGCCGCTCGATCAGCGCCCGGCTCTGCACCGGGTCACCGGAGGGCAGCCGGGAGGCGAGGACCACCAGCACGTCGGGGCCGGCGCTGCCGACCGGGTCGGCCGGGTCGTCGACGGTCACGTGCCGCACGATCCGCCGGGTGCCCGTGGCACCGCCGACGACGAGGGTGCCGGCCAGCCCGGGCAGCTGCAGGAGCTGGTCGACCGTGAGGCCCATGCTGTCCTGCAAGGCCGTGCGGTCGGCGGGCGGCACCTGGGAGAGCACCGGCTCGATCGAGGCCGGGACGAGGCGCTGCGTAGCCGCGCGATCGCTGTGTGCTGCGTAAGTCACCGAAACCTCACGTTCAGTCACTGTACGTACCCCCAGAACACCGTGCACCAGACATCTGCGCGAGATTCTGTCAGACGTCTCTGGACGCCGGGAACGCCGCTTGGCGAGAATCGCCATACAGGCGCCGGGGGTGCCCCAGCTGGGTGCGCACCCCGGTCCTGTGACCCGGCACGGAACGGCAGCTCGCCCACTGCGCGTCGTGGGCTCGGCGGTCGCCCGCTCCGGGACCGAGGAGACCGGGACGGGCACGGCCGACCCACGGCCCGCCGTCCACCGCACGGGTGGAGGTCACATGCGCACGATCGACGAGGGCACCGGCGGACAGGGTGACGCCAGGGCCGAGCAGGCCGGTGACGCCCGGAGCCGGGCGTCCCGGGCAGGGACGACCACGATCCCCACGCCGACCCGGCCCGGCCGGGCAGCGCGGGCCGGGATGCCGACCATGCACCTCCCGCACACCGGGAGCGCACCGTCCCCCCGCGCCGGTGCCGGCGCGTCCGTGCCGTCGCAGGCGAGCACCGGCGTCGCCGAGCTGCTGCGCGGCCCGGTCCGCCAGGCGCGGGTGCTGCTGTCCGTGCCGGCTGCGGTGTACCTCTCCGTCCCGACGCCGCAGGGCCCCGACGTGGTCGGGGTGCTGACCTCCGACGCCGCCCGGCTGCCACTGGGCTGCGTGCTGTTCCGGCCGTCGAACGGTCGCCCGCTGGTGACGGTCCCCAGCGGGGCCCCGGCCCAGGTCGGCGGTGGCCGGCTGGTCGTCGGTGACCTGGTGGTCAGCGCCGCCGCCTGGTGGGACCCGCGCCCGAAGCTGCCCACCGCCCGCCCGGCGCTGCTCCCCGAGGGGGTGCGGCAGCTGCGGGTGGCGCTGTACGGCGAGGGTGTCTCGCACAGCGCCTTCGCGTTGCCCGGCCTGCCCGGTGGTCCCAGCGGTCCGCTCGCTGCGCTGCGCGGCGCGGTCCGGCGGGCCGACCTCGACGCCGCACTGCGCACCGCCACCCGGTTGGTCGGCCTCGGCCCGGGCCTGACGCCGGCCGGGGACGACGTGCTGGCCGGCACCACCGCCGGACTGGTGCTGCTGGGCCACCCCGCGGCCGAGCGGTTCGGCGCCGGGGTGACCGGGCTGGCCGCCGGGCGCACCACCGAGCTGTCCCGGGCGCTGCTGCGCCACGCGGCCGCCGGGCGGGTCAGCGGTGAGTTCGCCGCCGTGCTGCGCGGGCTGGTCGGCGACGGGGCGCTGGCCCCGGCGATCAGCGCGCTGCTGGCGACCGGCTCGACCAGCGGCCGGGCCCTGGCCCTGGGGTTGTGCACCGCGATCGACCTCGTCGACCGCACCGCCCGGCCCCGCTGACCCCGGGGGGGGGGGGGGGGGGGGGGGGGGGGGGGGGGGGGGGGGGGGGGGGGGGGGCGGGGGGGGGGGGGGGGGGGGGGGGGGCCGGCGGGGGGGGGCGGCGCGGGGGGAGGCCGGCGGGGGCGCCTGCTGGTTGTTGAAAATGCACCTCACGCCCGCGGTGTGGGGGTGGTGGGGCGCGGCCGCCCCCACCTCGCTGCCCGAGGCCCCGGCCGGGGGCAAGAACTGGGACTACCGCTACGCCTGGGTGCGCGACTCCGCGTACGCCCTGACCGCGCTGTTCCGCTTCGGGCTGCGGGAGGAGACCCACGGCGCGATCAGCTGGCTGCTGTCCACCATCCGCGAGCACGGCCCCGAACCCCAGGTCGTCTACTCCCTGGCCGGCGGGCCGGTGCCGCCGGCGCAGTTCCGCGACGTGCCCGGCTGGCGGGGCACGAAGCCGGTGGTGGTCGGCAACGACGCCGCCGAGCAGCTGCAGCTGGGCGTCTTCGGTGACCTGTTCTCCATCGTCTCGCTGTACGTGGAGCACGGGAACGTGCTCGACGCGCACACCGGCCGGCTGCTCACCGAGATCGCCGACCTCACCTGCGACCGGTGGCAGAGCAGGGACTCGGGCATGTGGGAGCTGCCCGAGCACCGGCACTACACGACCTCCAAGCTCGGCTGCTGGGTCGCGCTGAGCAAGGCGGTCGAGCTGGCCGAGGCCGGGCACATCCCCGGCGACCCGGCCCGCTGGCGCAGCGAGGCCGAGCGGATCCGCACCTGGGTGTCGGACCACGCCTGGTCCGAGGAACGCGGCGCCTACGTCTGGTACCCCGGCACCCAGGAGCTGGACGCCTCGATCGTGCTGCACGCGATCAGCGGGTTCGACCGCGGCGAGCGGATGAGCCGCACCCTGGACGCGCTGCGCGAGGAGCTCGCCGACGGCCCGTACCTCTACCGGTACAGCGGCGCGGCAGAGGAGGAGGGCGTATTCCTCGCCTGCTCCTACTGGACGGTCTCGGCCCTCACGCTGTGCGGCCGGGTCGAGGAGGCCCGCGAGCTGATGGAGCAGCTGATGGGCGCCGCGAACGACGTCGGCCTGCTCGCCGAGATGCTCGACCCCGCGACCGGCGACCTGCTCGGCAACCTGCCGCAGGCGCTCAGCCACCTGGCGCTGGTGAACGCCGCGATCACCGTCTCCGAGGCGCTCGACGCCGACTGAGCGGTGCGTACCCGGCCGGCTGCGGCCGGTGGGCACGCACCGTGCGCCCGCCGAGGCGGGCCCGCGGGACGTCGCCGGGGCGCCGCCGCGAGGACCCTCGAGTGGACGGCGGCGCCGTCCGGGCACCGCCGGGGAGGAGGGCGCCCGATGTACGCCAGGACCACCACCGTCCGCGGCGACCCGGCCGCGGTGGACGACGGGATCGCCTACGTCCGCGAGGCCGTCTGGCCGATGCTGCGCGGCATGAGCGGCTGCGTGGGCACGTCGATGCTCGCCGACCGGGACGCCGGCCGCTGCATCGTCACCGCCGCCTGGGCCACCGAGGAGGCGATGCGGGCCAGCGCCGTCCCGGTCGGTGAGCTGCGGGACCGCGCGGCCGAGGTGATGCGCGCTGAGGCCGTGCACATCGCCGAGTGGGACATCGCCGTCCTGCACCGGCTGCACCCCACCGGCGAGGGCGCCTGCGCGCGGGTGGTCTGGACCGAGAGCGACCCGGCCCGGCTCGACCGGGTGGTCGACGCGGTCGGCATGAGCCTGCTGCCACGGCTGGCCGACCTGCCCGGCTTCTGCAGCCTGAGCCTGCTCGTCGACCGGGCCACCGGCCGCGCCGCGGCGACGACCACCTACGCCGACCGGGCGTCGCTGCAGCAGTCCCGGGACATCGGCGCGGCCCTCCACGCCGACGTCGCCGTCGCGCTGGGCATGCGGACGATCGAGGTGGCCGACTTCGACCTGGCGATGGCGCACCTGCGCGTCCCCGAGCTGGCCTGACCGGCCGCTCCTCCTGCCGGGACCGCCGGATGGTGGCAGGGTGCAGGGTCGGCGCCCGACCGGGCGCCCGGTCCGGAGCCCCACCACGGACCAACGACGCCGACGACAGGGGACGACGTGCAACCGCGGGTGCTCGGCGGGCGGTACGAGCTCACCTCCCTGATCGCCACCGGCGGCATGGGTCAGGTCTGGCAGGCCCGTGACCGGGTGCTCAGCCGGGACGTCGCGGTCAAGCTGCTGCGCAGCGAGTACACCGGTGACCCGACGTTCCTGGCCCGCTTCCGGGCCGAGGCGCAACTGGCCGCCGGCCTGGTGCACCCGAACATCGCCACCCTCTTCGACTACGGCGAGGTGCCGCCGGCCGCCCCGGGCGAGGAGCACCTGGCCTACCTGGTGATGGAGCTGGTGCGCGGCGAGTCGCTGTCCGGGTTGCTGCGCCGCGGGGGCCGGCTGCCGGCCGACCGCACGCTGGAGGTGCTGCGGCAGAGCGCCGCCGGGCTGGCCGCCGCGCACGCCGCCGGGGTGGTGCACCGCGACGTCAAGCCGGGCAACGTGCTGCTCGGCGCCGACGGCACGGTGAAGATCACCGACTTCGGCGTCGCCGTCTCCGGGTCCAGCGTGCCGCTCACCCAGACCGGTCAGGTGATCGGCACCCCGCACTACCTCTCCCCCGAGCAGGCGCAGGGCGCCCGCGCGACCCCGGCCAGCGACGTCTACGCCCTGGGCCTGATCGGCTACGAGTGCCTGGCCGGCCACCGTGCCTTCGACGCGGACAGCTCGGTGCAGGTCGCGCTCATGCAGATCCGGGACACCCCGCCGCCGCTGCCCGGCGACGTCCCCCCGCCGGTGCGGGCGTTCATCGACGCCACGCTGGTCAAGGACCCGGCCGCCCGCTTCCCCGACGGCGCCGCCGTCATCGCCGCGATCGACGCCGTGCGCGCCGGTCGCCCGCTGCCCCTCCCGGCCGGCGCCGACCGGACGACGGTGCTGCCCGCCGACGACGACCGGACGACGGTGCTCCCGCCCGCCGCTGCGCAGACCTCGGTGCTGCCGGCGGCCGGCGCCGCCGCGGGTGCCGCCGCCGGCGCCGCCCGGCCGATGCCCCCGCTGCGCCTCCCCCCGGAGTCGGAGACCGGAGCGCGCACTGCCGCAGCACCGTCCGACCGCCCGGCACGCCGCTGGCGGCGGGTGCTCGTGCCGCTCATCGCCGTCCTGGTGCTCGCCGGGCTGGTGTTCGGCGGTCTGCAGCTGGCCGGCAGCGGGGGCGACGAGCCCACCGCAGACCCCACCACCTCCACCAGCTCCACGGGTCCGAGCTCCACCCCCTCGGCGACCGCGGAGCAGGTCACCATCGCCTCGGCCGACTACGAGGGCCGGCCCTACCCCGACGCCCAGGCCGACCTGGCCGCACTGGGGCTGGAGGTCACGCTCCGCCCGGTGCAGACCGGCGACGCCGACGAGGGCGACGTCCTCTCGGTCAGCCCGGAGGGCCGGCTCGCGGCCGGCAGCTCGGTGACCGTCAGCTACGCCACCGCCCCGCCGGCGACCCCGACCCCGTCGCGGCAGCCGGTGCCGGTGCCCACCGTCACGCCCGACTCCGGCGACGGCGGCAACGAGGACGAACCCGACGAGGACGAGCCGGACGAGAACGAGGGCGGCGGCAACGGCAACGAGGGCAACGGCAGCCAGGGCGGCGGGAACGGGAACGGCGGGGGCAACGGCGGCGGGAACGGCCAGGGCAACGGGAACGGCTGACCCCACCGCACCCGCTGTTGCCCCTCCCGCCGGCGCCCTCGGCAGGAGAAGATGAGCGCGTGCAACCGGACGGGCAGCTCCTCGGCGAGCGCTACGAGCTGCTCGGGTCGATCGCCGTCGGCGGCATGGGCGAGGTCTGGCGGGCCCGCGACACCCGGCTGAACCGCGAGGTCGCCGTCAAGGTGCTGCGCCACGAGTTCACCGCCAACCCGACGTCGCTGGCCCGGTTCCGCGCCGAGGCGCAGCACTCCGCCGGGCTGCTGCACCCCGGCATCGCCACGCTGTTCGACTACGGCGAGGTGCTGCCCGGCCCCGCCGGCGGTGAACACCTGGCCTACCTGGTGATGGAGCTGGTGCGCGGTGAGTCGCTGTCCGGGCTGCTGCGCCGGGAGGGCCGGCTGCCGGCCGACCGCATGCTGGAGATCGTGCGGCAGGCCGCCGCCGGCCTCGCTGCCGCGCACGCCGCCGGGATGGTGCACCGCGACGTGAAGCCGGGCAACGTGCTGCTGGGCACCGACGGCGCGGTGAAGCTCACCGACTTCGGCGTCGCCGTCTCGGCGGCGAGCATGCCGCTCACCCGCACCGGCGAGGTGATCGGCACCGCCAACTACCTCTCCCCCGAGCAGGCGCAGGGCCTGCGGGCCACCCCGGCCAGCGACGTCTACGCCCTGGGCCTGGTCGCCTACGAGTGCCTCGCCGGGCACCGCGCGTTCGACGGCGCCGACCCGCTGGCCGTCGCCCTGCGCCAGGTGAACGAGACCCCGCCCCCGCTGCCGGACCACGTCCCCGAGCCGGTCCGCCGGCTGGTCGAGCGCGCCCTGGCCAAGGACCCGGCCGAGCGGTTCGCCGACGGTGCCGCCCTGCACGCCGCGGTCGACGACGTCATCGCCGGGCGGCCGCTCGGCAGCCCGGCCGGTGAGCCGCGCACCGCGGTCATGCCGGCGCTGCGCGCACCGGAGCCGGCGGCCCGGCGGGCGCCCACCCCGGTGCCGCCGTTCCCCCCGACCCGGGTCTTCGCCGTCCCCGACCCCACCGCCACCGGGCGGCACCACGCCCCTCCGGAACCGGGCGACGAGCAGCTGGCCGACCAGCACGTCGACGACCTGCCCGACCTCGACGACGAGGAGCTCGACGACCTGGAGCACCGGCGTCGCTGGCCGATGGCGCTGGCCGCGGTGCTCACCCTGGTCGTGGTCGCCGGGGGCACCGTCGGGTTCCTGCAGCTGGCCGGTGACCGGCGGGCCGAGCAGGCGGCTGCGCCGACGTCGAGCAGCCCGGCACCGTCGTCCGCACCGGCGGTCACGCTGATCAGCCTGTCGAACGCCGACCTCGTCGGCCGCCCGGTCCCCGAGGTCGAGGCCGGGCTCGTCGAGCGGGGGCTGCAGGTGACCCGGCAGCCGCTGGAGACCGACGACGTCCCCGACGGCCAGGTCATCGCGCTCAACCCGGTCGGCCAGGTCGTGCCCGGCACCGTCGTCACCGTCACCCACGCGGTCGCCCCGCCGCCACCGGCTCCGGCCCCGGCGCCCACCCCGGAACCGGCACCCGAGCCCGACCCCACGCCCGCCCCGGCCCCGGTCGAGGACGACGCCCCGCCGACCGAGGACGACGACGAGCGCTGGGACGGCGAGGACTGGGAGCGCTGGCTCGAGGAGAACTGGGAGGGCTGGGAGGACCGCCGCGGGCGGCAGGGCGGCTGACCGTTGCGGTCCCCCAGGGTGAGGCCGGTTGACAAAACCGGTTGCCGGGTCGGCAAACTGGTCGGCGTGAGCGACGTCGACGCGGTGCTGCAGGCCGTCGGACCCCGGCTGCGCGCGCTGCGCCAGCGCAGCGACACCACGCTGACCCAGCTGTCGGAGACCACCGGCATCTCGATCAGCACGCTCTCCCGGCTGGAGTCCGGCCAGCGGCGGGCCACCCTGGAGCTGCTGCTGCCGCTCACCCGGGCGCTGCAGGTGCCGCTGGACGAGCTGCTCGACGAGCCGCCGTCCTCCGACCCCCGGGTCCAGCCGCGCCCGGTCCAGCGCCACGGCATGACGATGCTGCCGCTCACCCGCCGGCCCGGCGGACTGCAGGCCTACAAGATGATCATGCCGCCCGGCCACCCCGCCGGCGGGCTGGAGCTCAAGACGCACGAGGGCTACGAGTGGCTGTACGTGCTCAACGGCCGGTTCGTGCTGTTCCTGGGCGAGCAGCGGCTCGAGCTCACCCCCGGCGAGGTGGTGGAGTTCGACACCCACGTGCCGCACGCGCTGACCAACCCCGGGCCGGCACCGGTCGAGCTGCTGGCGCTGTTCGGCCCGCAGGGCGAGCGGATGCACGTGCGCGCCCGCCCACGGTCCAGCGGTCAGCCGGACGGCGACTGAGGCGGCCGGCCACCCGCACCGAGCAGGTCGCCCCGGGGGCGGCCGCGGCCGCCGGCTCGGCGTGCGAGGCGGCCCGCACTCGGTGAGGCTGGGGCCGGCGGGGCCTGAGACCACGGGCCTGCCTCCCCTCGAGTGCTCCGGAGACCCGCCGTGCCTGATCGCGAACCGCAGGAGATCGCCCAGACCGCTGCCCAGACCGGCGCGAAGAAGACCCGTCGCACCTGGGACAAGGTGCTCGTCAGCGCCTTCCTGGCCGGGGCCTACATCGCCTTCGGCGGGCTGGTCGCCATCGTCGTCTCCTCCGGGCTCGACCCGGAGACCTGGGGGACGCTGCCCACCCTGTTCACCGGCGCGACCTTCACCCTCGGGCTGGTGCTCGTGCTGATCGCCGGCTCCGACCTCGCCACGGGCAACATGGCGCTGGTCCCGCTCGGCGCGATGCGGGGCAAGATCGGCGTCGGCGACGTGGCCAAGAACCTCTCGCTGGTGCTGGTCGGCAACCTGATCGGCGCGCTCCTCGTCGCGTACTTCCTGGCCGTGCAGACCGGGGTGATCGGCGACGCCGACGCCACCGGCACCGGTGCGCTCACCTACGAGCGGCTGGCCTCGATCTCCGAGGGCAAGGCGCTGGGCGAATCGGCCTGGCAGACGTTCCTGCGGGCCGTGGGCTGCAACTGGCTGGTCTGCCTGGCGGTCTGGATGTCGCTGGCCGCCAAGGAGGTCTCGGGCAAGATCCTGGCGATCTTCTTCCCGATCATGGCCTTCGTCGCGATGGGCTTCGACCACGTCGTGGCCAACATGTTCTTCCTGCCGGCCGCGATCTTCGCCGGGGTGCCGGACATCGGCTGGGGCGACGTGCTGCTCAACTGGCTGCTGGCCGGGGCGGGCAACCTGGTCGGCGCGGTGGTCTTCGTGGCGACGTCCTACTGGTACCTGTTCCTCAAGGACGCCCCCGACGAGGCGGACACCTCCGAGAACACCCGGACGCCGGACGCCGAGCGCGCCTGATCAGGCGGCGGGGCCGTCGCGAGGGTCGACTACCTCGGTCGCCCCGTCCTGCTCGGCGGCGGCCGGCCGGTCCTGCTCGCGCCGGAAGCGCCGCGACTCCAGCACCACGTAGGCGAACACCACGACCAGGGCGAAGTTGAAGAACGCCTCGCCCGCCTCGCCGTCGAACAGGTGCTGCACCAGCTGCACGACGTTCCAGGCGGCGGCAGCGGCGGCGGCCACCTGGACGCCGACGTGACCGAACCACTCGGGGCGGGTGGGGGCGGCGGACATGCTCCTGAGGCTAGCCGGGCGCGGAAAGCCACACCGCGAGCCGCGCTGCGCCCCGGCTCCCGGTCGGGGAGGGTGGGGAGGTGAGCACCGAGCGAAGCGGCAGTGGATACGTCGAAAAGGGCCAGGAGTACCAGCGCGACCAGAACTACATCACCGACCGGATCACCGCCGACGGCTCCAGCGGCTGGCCGGTCGAGGCCGGCCGGTACCGGCTGGTCATCGCCCGGGCGTGCCCGTGGGCCAACCGCGCGGCGATCGTCCGGCGGCTGCTCGGCCTGGAGCAGGCCATCTCGATGGGCATCTGCGGCCCCACGCACGACGCACGCAGCTGGACCTTCGACCTCGACCCCGACGGCCGCGACCCGGTGCTGGGCTACGAGCGGCTGCAGCAGGCCTTCTTCGCCCGCGACCCGGAGTACCCGCGCGGCATCACCGTGCCCGCGATGGTCGACGTCCCCACCGGGGCCGTGGTCACCAACGACTTCAAGCAGATGACGCTGGACTTCTCCACCGAGTGGTGGGAGCACCACCGCGACGGCGCCCCGGATCTCTACCCCGAGCACCTGCGGGCGGAGATGGACGAGGTGATCGAGCGGGTCTTCACCGAGGTCAACAACGGGGTCTACCGCTGCGGCTTCGCCGGCTCCCAGCGGGCGTACGACAAGGCCTACGAGCGGCTGTGGACGGCGATGGACTGGCTGGAGGAGCGGCTCACCACCCGCCGCTTCCTGATGGGCGACACCATCACCGAGGTCGACGTCCGGCTGTTCACCACGCTGGCCCGGTTCGACGCCGTCTACCACGGCCACTTCAAGTGCAACCGGAACAAGCTGACCGAGCTGCCGGCGCTGTGGGCCTACGCGCGCGACCTGTTCCAGACCCCGGGGTTCGGTGACACCACCGACTTCCCGCAGATCAAGGAGCACTACTACGTGGTGCACGCCGACATCAACCCGACCCAGATCATCCCGATGGGCCCGGACACGTCGGTGTGGCTGACCCCGCACCACCGCGAGCAGCTGGGCGGCCGCCCGTTCGGCGACGGCACCCCGCCGGGGCCGCCGATCGACGGCGAAGTGGTCCCGCCCGAGCACGGCCCGGGCGGCATCGGCCACCGCTGAGCACGTCGCTCCGACCGGCTCCCGGTCGGAGCGACGCCCAGCGGCGCGCGTCAGCCGTCCTCGCCCTCACCTTCGCCGCCGCCTTCGCCGCCGCCCTCACCTTCGCCGCCGCCTTCACCTTCGCCGCCGCCCTCACCTTCGCCGCCGCCCTCGCCGTCGAGCGTGTCCGGACCGATGGTCTCGGGGACGTCGACCGTCGGGACCTCGACCTCGGTGTCCGCGGCGTCGCTGCAGCCGGTGAGCGCCAGGCCACCGGCCATGAGCAGGCCGGCCAGCGTCTTCGTCGTCGTGCGCATGGTCGTTCCTCCGATCGGACCGACGTTCGGCCCTCCCCACCGGCCTGCCCACCGCAGGGCCGGGGCATGCGCCGACCGGCCGCCGGCCCCGACGGGGCCGTCCCGTGCAACGGCGGAACGCGCGGGGGGCCCGCGCAGCTGGTTGGCTGACCAGCGTCCGGACCGCAGCGCCCGGTGGTGTCAGGAGAGGCGGCGCACTGGTGGCTCCACCGTCCGTACCGGCTCTCGTGCCCCTCGACGAGCTGGCCCTCCACCTGCCCAGCGCGGGCCCCGACCCCCTGCCCGGGAGCACGGCGCTGGCCGCCGTCCTCGGCTACGCCCGCGGCCGGCGGCCACTGCGGTACCGCTCCCCCAACGAGCGCGAGGGCCGGTGGGTGCAGGTGCCCGCGTTCGGCCACGACCGCTTCGACGCCCGCCCGGTGCCCACCGGCCCGCTCGGGGACGACGACGTGCTGGTCGCCGAGGGGCTGCACGGCCGGCTCGACCCGGACGGCTGGAGCGCGGTGCGCACCTGCCTGGACGACGTGCAGCCGGCCGCCGATGCACTCACCGCCCGCGCGGCCGGCCGGGCGTTCTGGGAGCTGCCCGACGAGGAGCTGTCCGTGCTCGGCGAGCCGGGCACCGTCGGCGCCGCGCTGCGCGGACTCGGCGAGCTGCCCGGCCGGCAGGCCGGGTACGTCGTCGCCGCACTGCACCACCGGCACCCGGCGCTCGTGCCGCTGCTGAGCCGGGCCACCTGGCTGCAGTCGGTGGCGCACCTGCGGGAGGGCGACAGCAGCGTCGCCGCGGTGGTGCACCGCGAGCTGCGCGCCAACCCGGCCGCCTTCACCGCACTGGAGGCCGCCGTCGCCGAGCTGCTCGGCCGGCCGCTCACCCGGCTGCGGCTGCACGACCTCCTGGTGTGGCTGGCCGGCACCCTGCGGCTGACCACCGCGGTGGCCCTCGGCGAGGCGACCGACGAGTGGCGCCGGCACACCGCCGCCGGCCGCCCCGGCGTCAGCGGCTGACCGGGGCCGCCCAGCGCGGGTCGCGCCCGGTCGCCCCCAGCAGCCGGTCCAGCGGCGGGGCGTCCGGCGCCACCGGCACGGCCGGACCGAAGAGGCCGGGCGCCTCGTCGGCGGGCGCGTCGGAGCGGTCGCCGACGAAGTCCAGGCACACCTGGACGCTCGCCGGGTCCGGGTCGTAGCCGGCGCCGACCGCCACCGCCACGTCCCAGCCGTGCACCACCAGCTCGTCGAGCACCACCCGCGCCCAGACCGGTGCCGGCAGCACCACCCCGGCGCCCTCGGCGACCCCCTCCCAGGCGGCCGGCTCCCGCCAGGCGGCCACGAGCGCACCGAGCTCGTGCGGGATGCGGGCGCGCCAGTCGGCCGGCAGCGCCTCCGCCCCGCCGGCCGGCGTCCCGACGTCCGGCTGCTTCTCCGCCACCATCCGCAGCCCTACGGCGAGCCCGTGCACGTGGGCGAGCAGCCCGGCCACGGAGGTGTCCGCGCAGGGCGTGGCGTGGGTGAGCTGGTCGTCGCGCACCGCAGCCACCACGCGGGTGAGCTCGGCAGCTGCAGGGCTCAGGTCGAGGTCCGTCGTCGTCGTCATGCAGGTCAGACCGGCGCGGGCCCGGGAACTCACCGCCGGCACGCGCTGGTGCGTCGCGCGGCAGGCGCGCAGGCTGCTCGCAGCTCGACCGCAGGACCCAGCGAGGCCACCGACCGCACGCACCCGCGGGCACCGTCGCCCGCATCGAGGGGGAGCCATGTCGACCACACCATCCCGCCGTCCCCGCCCCGGCCTGGCCATCGCCGCGGCCGCCACGCTGGTCGGGGGCGTCGTCGTCCTGCTGCCGTCGGCAGCCGTCGCCGGCGGTGACCCGCAGGGCGGTGGCCACAGCCACGGCGGCGGGCACGACGGCGGACACGGCCAGGGCCCCGGCGGCGGCCACCGGCACGAGGGGCGCAGCGTCATCTTCGTCAACGGCGACGGCATGGGCGCCGCCCACCGGGAGGCGGCGAGGCTGGACCAGGAGGGGTTCGACGGCCGGCTGGCGATGGACTCCCTGCCCGTCGCGGGACTGCAGACGACCGATGCCCGCGACCCGGAGGACACCGTCACCGACTCGGCCGCCGCCGCGAGCGCCTGGGCGACCGGCGTGAAGACCTACAACGGGGCGATCAGCGTGGACGTCGACGGCGAGCCGCTCCTCCCCCTGGGCACCGAGGCGGCGCAGGCCGGCCTGTCCACCGGGCTGGTGACCACGACCCAGGTCACCGACGCCAGCCCGGCCGCGTTCTTCAGCAACTCCACCGACCGCTACGCGCAGGACGACATCGCCCGGCAGTACCTGGAGGTGAGCCGGCCACAGGTCGTCCTGGGCGGCGGCGAGGACTGGTGGCTGCCGGCCGGCGACGAGGGCGAGCACGCCCCGCGCACCGGGGACACCGAGGACCCGGAGGTCTCCCGCAGCACCCAGGGCGACCTCGTCGAGCAGGCGGAGGAGCTGGGCTACGACCACGTCAGCACCGCCGAGGAGCTCGCCGCCAGTGACGCCGACCAGCTGCTCGGGCTCTTCGCCAACGAGGAGATGTTCCAGCAGCGGCCCGAGGGGCAGGGCGACGAGTTCGACCCGGAGGTCTCCCTGGCCGACATGACCACCCGGGCACTCGACGTCCTGTCCGAGGACGAGGACGGCTTCTTCCTGCTCGTCGAGGAGGAGGCCGTCGACGAGATGAGCCACGTCAACAACGGTGCGCGGGTGCTCGAGGCCATGCGGTCGCTGGACGCCGCGGTCGAGGTCGCCCGGGCGTTCGTCGCCGAGCACCCGGACACGCTGCTGATCGTCACCGGTGACCACGAGTGCGGCGGGCTCAGCATCGAGGACGTCGACCCGACCGACGAGAGCGGGCCCAACGGCACCCTCGAGCAGGAGGCGCCGATCGACGGCGAGACCGAGTCCGGTGAGGACGGTCCGTTCACCGTCGCCGGCGCCGAGGAGCACGACTTCGCCCTCGACTGGACGACGACCGGGCACACCGGGGTGCCCACGGTGCTGACCGCGGAGGGGCCCGGCAGCGAGGCCCTCGGCGGCTACCAGCCCAACACCCACCTGCACGAGGTGATGCGGGAGGTCCTGCTGGGCTGACTGTGAGTCTGGCCGGGTCGGTTCATCGGTGATGAGCTGACGGCCGGCAGCGGCGAGCGTGACTCTTGGTCTGACTGGCTTCGTGCCCTTGACGGGACTTGTCCGCTCGTTGTTGCCGGCACCGGCCCGGCCGGAGACGTTGGCCTGATCAGGAGCTTGACCGCCAGTTGGCGCTGGCGTGTCTCATCACAGTCCTGCCATCTCCGCACCGGACCGGGACCTGCTGCGTCCCACCGGTCAAGGAGAAGAACGCATGTCCATGCTGGCAGAGCTGGTCGAGGTCGTCATCGGCGTCGACACACACAAGGACACCCACACCGCCGCAGTGCTCGATGCCCGCACCGGCGGGGTGCTGGCCCGTGTGACGGTCACCGCCGATCCCGACGGCTACCAGGCGCTGGTCGAGCTGGCCGAGCAGCACTCGGGGCTGCGGGCCTGGGCAATGGAGGGCACCGGCGGCTACGGAGCCGGCTTGGCCCGCCACCTCGGCGAAACCGGTGAACTGGTCATCGAGCTGGACCGGCCCAAGCGCCCCGCACGGCGAGCCGGGGCCAAGTCCGACCCGATCGACGCCGAACGCGCTGCCCGTGATGCCCTGGCCCGGACCCGGCTGGCCCAGCCCAAGACCGGCCCGGAGCGGGCCGCGCTGCAGATGCTCCTGACCACCCGCCGCGCCGCCGTCGAGGCCGCCAGCACCGGCCAGCGGCAGCTGCTGGCGATGGTCATCACCGCGCCGGAGACGGTGCGCGCCCGGTTCCGCGGCCAGACCACCCGCGCCATGATCACCACCGCCACGAGACTGCGGCCTGGCGCCAGCAACGGCGACATCGAGGTGATCACCGCGCTGACCGTGCTGCACGACCTGGCCGGCCGCATCCGCTTCCTCGAGGCCGAAGCACTCGACCACGAAAAGGCCATCCGCGCGATCGTGCGGTCCTGGCGGCCGGACCTGCTCGAACTGACCGGGGTCGGCCCGATCGTGGCCGCCACCGTGCTCACCGCCTGGTCCCACCCCGGCCGCTGCCGCAACGACGCCGCCTTCGCGATGCTCGCCGGCACCGCGCCCATCCCGGCGTCCTCGGGCAAGACCGTGCGCTACCGGCTCAACCGATCCGGTGACCGCCAGCTCAACCGGGCCCTGCACACCGTGACCCTCACCCGGCTGCAACGCGACGAGCGCACCCGCGCCTACGCCGACCGCCGCCGCACCCAGGGCAAGACCGACCGAGAGATCAAACGCTGCCTCAAGCGGTACATCGCCCGAGAGCTCTACCGACACCTCGAATCACCACCGATGGCGGCTTGACGCGGCATAGGAGCGTCCCCAGCGCCGGGCCGAGGGCCGGCGGTCGTGTTGGACTGACCCGGCCGCGGTGGGCCGCCACTCTCGGGGGCGGGCGGCCCTCCGCAGCCACCCGCACGCGGAGGGTGGTGACCCGCCCGGTCACCGCGCGCGGCAGCCGTCGTCGGCGCGCCGTCCCCGGTACCGAGCGAGCACAGTTCGCCTCACGGCAGCGCTGCCGAGGCCCTGCCGGAGCACCGCCGTCCGGGAGGAGAGCTGCGGATGTACGCACGGACCGCCACGCTGCGAGGCGACCCCAGGCGGGTCGACCAGGCGATCGCCTTCGTCCGCGACGAGTGGCTGCCGGCCGCGACCGACCTGGACGGCTGCACCGGGCTGTCCATGCTCGTCGGCCGCCGCACCGGCCGGTGCATCGTCACCAGCGGCTGGGCCGACGAGCAGGCGATGCTGGCCAGCGCGGAGAGCATGCGCCCCGACCGTGCCCGGCTCGGGAAGCTGCTGGGTGCGGTGCCGGTGGTGGCGCAGTGGGAGATCGCGGTGCTGCACCGGGCGCAGCCGACCGGCCCGGACGCCGTCTGCCGGCTGGTCTGGAGCACGCGGCCCGACCCGTCGGCCCTGGACGACGACGTCGCCACGTTCCGGATGGGCCTGCTGCCCCGGATCGAGGAGCTCACCGGGTTCTGCAGCGCGAGCCTGCTCATCGACCGGGTCTCCGGCAACACCGTGCTGGCCGTCGCCTACGCCGACCGGGAGGCGATGCTGGTCGCCGGTCAGCGCGCCGACGCGGTGCGGGAGCAGTACGCCCGGGCGATGGGCGGCCGGATCACCGAGGTCACCGACCTCGACCTGGCCGTCGCCCACCTGCGGGTCCCCGAGACCGTCTGACCGGGCTCCCCTGACCCCGCGCGCGGGGCGGGGTCAGGTGGTGGGGCGACCGAGGTACACGACGCCCGTCGCACCGGGGACGGCGATCTGGGTGAACCCGAGGCGGGCGTAGAACCCCAGGGCCCGGGTGTTGGCCGGGTCCACGCCCAGGTGCACGCCCGGCGCCCCGGCCGCGGCGACGGCGCCGGTGAACGCCTCGATCAGCACCCGCCCCCAGCCGGCGCCCTGCGCCTGCGGCAGCAGGTCGACGTGCAGGTGCGCCGGGTGGCCGGCGAGCTCGGGCACGAGCATCCGCTCCGGCCGGCGCAGCAGCACCACCATCGCCTCCTCCGGCGTGCGCGGCGGGTCCGGTGGTGCCGGGTACCGACCGGCCAGCCGGGGCAGCCACCTCGCCCGCCAGGCGGCCACGAAGCCGGCGGTGTCCGCGGTGCCCAGCACGTAGCCGACGACCTGCCCGCCGTCGTCCAGCACGAAGGCCCGCTCGGGCTCGAGGTCGACGTACGGCCCGGCGAACAGGTCGGGCATCAGGTCGTCGGTCGACCACCGGCGGCGGGCGTCACCGCCGGCGTCGGCCGTGCGCACGCAGACGTCGTAGACCGCCGCCCGGTCGCTGCGCCGGTACGGCCGGACCACGGCCCCCGTGCAGGGGCCCGCCGCGAGCTTGCGAGTGGTGGGGGGCACGGGGGTCCTTCGTCACACCACCCGGGTCAGCGCCGGCCACAGAGCGTCGGGCCCGTCGGCGAGCAGGCCGGCGCCGAGCACCCCGGCCCACGCCGTCTCGGTGCCGGCCTCGTCCCGCCACGACCAGCAGCGCCGGGTGAGGTGGTGCAGCCGGTGCTCCTGGGTGAAGCCGATCGCGCCGTGCACCTGGTGGGCCAGCCTCGCCACCACCTCGACCGCGGCCCCGGCGCGCACCTTGGCCGCCGCGCAGGCCAGCACCGGCGACTCCCCGCGCTCCACCGCCTGCACCGCCGCGTCGACCAGCGCCGCCACCGCGGTCACCTCACCGGCCATCTCGGCCAGCTCCATCTGGATCGCCTGGAACTTCCCCAGCGGCCGGCCGAACTGCTGCCGCTCGCCGGCGTACTGCACCGTCCAGGCCAGCACCTGCTGCAGCGCCGCGGACAGCTGCACCGCCCGGGCGAGGGCGTACCGGGCCCGCAGCTGCTCGGCCTGCGCCTCGGTGAGCAGCGCACCCGGCGCGGTCACCCCCTGCAGCACCAGCGAGCCGCGCGGCTCACCGGCCAGGTTCGCCGCGGAGGTGACCTCCCGGCCGGCGACGTGCACCAGCGCCAGCACCGGGCCGACCGGGCTCGTGGCGAGGACGGCGAGGTGCTGGGCGACCCCGGCCCAGGCGACGTCGGTGGCGGTGCCGGTCAGCGTCCAGCTGCCCGGGCCGTCGCCGTCGTCCCGTGGCTCGGCGGTGACCGCGCCGCCGACGGCGATCGACAGCGGCTCCTCGGGCGCGGGCAGGTCCAGGTCAGCAGCCAGGACGGCGGGGGCGGCCACCAGCAGCTGCTCGGCCACCGGCACCGCCGCCGCACCGGCGGCCAGCGCCCCCACGATCGCGACCGCGTCGGCGAGCTCGCCGCCCGAGCCGCCGGCCTCCTCGGGCACCCCGACTCCGGTCAGCCCGGCCTCGGCCAGCGCCGACCACAGCCCAGCGTCCCACGGCCGGTCGGGGGTGAGCACGAACGGCTCGTGCCCGGTCAGGATGTCCCGGACGGTCTCGACCACCAGGTCCACGTCGGAGGAGGTCATCGGAGCCCCAGCCCTCGTGCCACGATCCCGCGCAGGATCTCGTTGGTGCCGCCGCGCAGCGTGTAGCCCGGCGCGTGCAGCTGTGCCTCGGCCAGCGCCCGGCCCAGCGGGTCGGGTGAGTCCAGCGACGCCGGGACGTCGACCGCCCGGCGCACCTCGTCGATCACGTCGGCCTCGAACGTCGTCCCCACGTCCTTGACCAGCGCGGCCGGGATGTCGGGCAGCTCGCCGCGGTCGAGCGCGCCGGCGATCCGCAGCGACAGCTGGCGCAGCGCGAGCAGCCGGGCGGAGATCCGGCCGAGGGCCGCCAGCTGCGCCGGGTCGGCGGCGCGCCGGGCGAACTCGGCGATCAGCGGGTAGGTCGACAGGAAGCGCTCCGGCCCGGACCGCTCGAAGGCCAGCTCCGCGGTCACCTGGTGCCAGCCCGCGCCCTCCTCCCCCAGCAGCATGTCGCCGGGGACGACGACGTCGTCGAACACCACCTCGTTGAAGTGGTGGCCGCCGTCCAGGATCCGGATCGGGTTGACGGTGATGCCGGGCAGCGACAGGTCGACCAGCAGCTGCGACAGCCCCGCGTGCCGGCTGGCCGGGTCGGCCGGCGAGGTACGCACCAGGGTGATCGCGTAGTGGCTGGTGTGCGCGTTCGACGTCCACACCTTGGCGCCGTTGACCACCCAGTCACCGTCGCCGTTGCGGGTGGCCCGGGTGCGGATGGAGGCGAGGTCCGAGCCGCTGTCGGGTTCGCTCATCCCGATCACGAAGTAGCACTCCCCCGCGGCGATGCGCGGCAGGATCTCGGTGCGCTGCGCCTCGGTGCCGTAGCGCAGCAGGTTGGGCCCGGACTGCCGGTCGGCGATCCAGTGCGCCGCGACCGGGGCGCCGGCGGCGAGCAGCTCCTCGGTGACGGCGTAGCGCTCCATCGCCGTGCGCTCGTGCCCGCCGTAGCGCTTCGGCCAGGTCATGCCCAGCCAGCCGCGCTCGCCGAGCTTGCGGGAGAACGCCGGGTCGACCCCGGAGAGCCAGGTGTCGACGTGCGTGGTGAAGGTGCCGGCGGCCAGCTCGGCGGCGAGGAACTCGCGGACCTCGGCGCGCACCTCCTCCGCGGCCGCCGAGCGCGGCGCGGGCGCCAGCGTCAACGAGTTGCTGCCCATGCGGTGCTCCCCACGTCGGTGTGGTGCTCGGTCCGGTGTCGGTTCTACAGGGCGCGGCGCAGCAGCACTCGTCGGGAGGGTCCGCAGGGCCTTGCGCCCACCGGACAGCGGTCGCACGCTCCGGGGATGAACGCGACCCCCCGTGCCGTCGCCCCGGAGGACGTGGCGGTGCTGATCGGGCTGCTCGCCGTGCTGGAGGCGCACCTGCTCGCCGGCGACGTGCCCGACCACCTGTCCGGCCGGCTGGCCGAGCGGTTCCGGCGGCTGGGCCTGCTGCCCGAGCCCGGCGACGACGTGGCGCTCCGCGAGGCCCTGGACGCGCTGAACCAGCGGCTGCGCGCCGTCTTCGGCGACCACGAGGCGACGACCGGGCCCTGACCGGCGCGACCGGGCCCTGAGCGGTGCCACCGGACGTGGTGCACTGGCCGCCCAGCCACCGACCCCGGGAGCCACCGATGAGCGACCCCTTCGACCTGCAGCGGTTCGTCGACGCCCAGGAGGGCGGCGGCACGTACGACCGGGCACTGGCCGAGCTGCGCGCCGGGCGGAAGACCAGCCACTGGATGTGGTTCGTCCTCCCCCAGCTGACCGGCCTGGGCAGCAGCGAGATGGCCCGGCGGTACGCGATCAGCGGCGCCGACGAGGCCCGCGCGTACCTGGGGCACCCGGTGCTCGGCCCGCGGCTGCGCGAGTGCGCCCAGGTGCTCACCGGTCTGGACAGCGACGACCCGGTCGCCGTCCTCGGCGAGATCGACGCACGCAAGCTGCGCTCGTCGATGACGCTGTTCGCCTCCGTCTCCGACGACCCGGTGTTCGGGCAGGTGCTCGAGCAGTACTGCGCGGGCGACCGCGACCCGGAGACGACCTCCCGGCTCTGACCGACCGGACGCCGATCGTCCGCAACCGCTCCTACGGTGCCGCCATGAGCGACGTGACCCCCTGGGAACCACCGATGGACGGCACCGAGGCCGAGCACCTGCTCGGTGCCCTGGACCGGCTGCGCACCACCTTCCGGTGGAAGGCCGCCGACCTGGACGCCGCCGGCCTGCAGACCCGGATCGGCGCGTCCGATCTCACCCTCGGCGGGTTGCTCAAGCACCTGGCCGTCGTCGAGGACGACGTCTCCGCCCAGCGGCTGAGCGGCGCGCGGATCGGTGAGCCGTGGGAGTCGATCTGGGCCGGCGACGACGACTGGCCGTTCACCTCCGCCGCCGACGACAGCCCCGAACAGCTCTACGCCTGGTGGGACGACGCGGTCGCCCGGTCACGCCGGCGGTTCACCGCCGCAGTGGCCGACGGTGGGCTCGACCAGCACGTGCACCTGACCGGCCCGGACGACGAACCGGTCGGCCTGCGCCGGCTGGTGTGCGACCTGATCGAGGAGTACGGCCGGCACGCCGGGCACGCCGACCTGCTCCGGGAGGCCGTCGACGGGCTGGTCGGTGAGGACCCGCCGGCCGGCTGGCGACCGCGGGTGGGCCGGCTGCCGGTCGGCTGACCGACGACCCGGCGCGACCGAGGGTTGCCAACTGTCGGCTAACGGAGTTAGCTTATGGCTAACAGCGTTAGCCAGCCAGGAGGCAGACATGACCGAGCACCTGACCGTCGACGGCGGCACTCTCGCCTACGAGGTGACCGGCGACGCCGGGGACCTCGTCGTGCTCGCCCACGGCATGGGCGACAGCCGCGAGGCCTACCGCTTCCTCGCACCGGCCCTCGTCGCGGCCGGGTACCGGGTCGCCGCCGTCGACCTGCGCGGTTGCGGGGAGTCCAGCGTCGGCTGGCCGTCCTACACCCGGACGGACATCGCCGGTGACCTCCTCGCGCTGGTGGAGCACCTGGGCGGCCCGGCCGTGCTGGTCGGCCACTCCATCTCCGGTGGCGCCGTCACGATCGCCGCGGCGCAGGCCCCGGCTCTGGTCACCGCGGTGGTGGAGCTGGCGCCGTTCACCCGCAGGCAGCAGATCCGCCTCGGTGACCTGCGGGTGGCCCGGTTCCGGCGCGGCATGCGGCACCTGCTCGGCACCGCACTGCTCGGCAGCACCGGGCAGTGGCGCCGGTACCTGGAGGTCGCCTACCCCGGGCCGAAGCCGGCGGACTGGGACGCCCGGCTCGACCGGATCGAGGCGATGCTGCGCGAGCCGGGCCGGATGGCGGCCGTGCAGCAGATGGGCAAGGGCACCCCCGCCGACGCCGGCGAGCGGCTGGCCGACGTCCGCTGCCCGGTGCTGGTCGTGCAGGGCAGCCTGGACCCCGACTGGGCCTCACCGCAGGCCGAGGGCGAGGCGATCGTGGCCGCGCTGCCGGCCGGGCTGGGGCGGCTGGCGGTGGTCGACGGCGCCGGGCACTACCCGCACGTCCAGTTCCCCGACCAGGTGAGCGCCTTGGTGCTGCCGTTCCTGGCGGCCGCGCGTGCCTAGGGCCGGGCTCGACCAGGCCGCGGTCGTCGCGGCCGGGGCCGCGCTCGCCGACGAGATCGGCTTCGCCGGCCTGACCATGGGCCGGCTCGCCGAGCGGGTGGGCGTGCGCACCCCGTCGCTGTACAAGCACGTCGCCGGCCAGGAGGACCTCAACCGCGCGATCGCCGCACTCGCCCTCGACGAGGCGGCCCATGCGGTCGGCACCGCCACCCAGGGGCGCGCGGGCCGGGACGCGCTGGGTGCCGCCGCCGGCGCGTTCCGCGACTTCGTGGTCGCCCACCCGGGCCGGTACGCGGCCACCATCGGCGTCGAGCCGACCGGACCCGACGACCCGATCGCGCTCGCTGGGCTGCGGTTGCTCGAGGCGTTCTCTGCGGTGCTCGACTCCTACGCCGTCGGGCCCGGGCACCGGGACCACGCCCTGCGCACGGTGCGCAGCGCGCTGCACGGCTTCGCCACGCTGCAGTCCGCGAACGGCTTCCAGTGGTCCGCCGACGTCGACGAGAGCTTCGAGTGGCTCGTCGACCTCCTCGACCGCGGCCTGCGCAGCGCCCTCCACCCCACGACCAGCGCCGGTTCCGCGGAGAGGACGACATGACCACCACCAGCGGCCACCACTGAGGGCCGCTGCCGAGCCGCCGTGCAGGACCGGCCGGTGCACCGCCCGACCGGACGGCGGACCCGTCAGCCGGCCGGCGGCTCGGTGGCGGCGAGCATCCGCCGGCCGAGCTCCCGGGTGGTGTGCCGCAGCTCGGGGCCGCCCAGCACCCGGAACGGCGCGGGCAGCGCGGCGAGCTGCTCGGCGTACCACCACGGGTTGCTCGTGCTGCCGACCAGCCGGCTCGTGGTCGCATCGACCGCCGTCAGCCGGCCCAGCGACCGCGGCACGCACGGGGTCAGCCGGTCCAGCGGTGCGTCCACGAGCACCTCGCACGCGTACTCCCAGCCGACGGCGAGGTGGTCCTCCAGCTCGGCGACCGGGTCCAGGCCCGCCGGGACGGTGAACGTCTGCGCCAGCCGCTCGACGCCCCGGACCCGGTCGACGCGGTAGGCCCGCCGGGCGCCGGCTGAGTGCGCATGGCAGAGCAGGTACCAGCGGCCGTGCCGGACGACGACCGCCCACGGGTCGACCTCGGCGGTCCACTCGGTGCCGGCCTCGGAGCGGTAGCCCAGCCGTACCCGCCGCCGGTCCGCGCAGGCCTGCACCAGCGCGCTGGTGGTCGCCGGGTCGGGGCGGGCGGCCGACCGGTCCACCGCCGGCGCCGTGCTGCGGCGCACCGCCTCCGCCTGGGCGGCCACCGACTCGGGCAGCGCCCGCAGGATCGTGCCGAGCGCGCTGCCCACCGGGTCGGTGCGGTCCCCGGCGTCGTGGTGGCCGTCGAGCACCGCCATCACCAGCCCGAGCGCCTCGGTGGCGGTGAACACCAGCGGCGGCAGCCGCAGCCCCCGGCCCACCCGGTAGCCGCCGTGCGGGCCCCGCTCGGACTCGATCGGGATGCCGGCCTCCCGCAGGGTGGCCACGTAGCGGCGGGCGGCCCGGTCGGAGACGCCGAGCTCGGCGGCGAGCGCGGCGGCGGTGATGCCCGGCCGGCCCTGCAGCACCTCGAGGGCGATCAGCGCCCGCGCCGTGGGGTTCCCGTCCGGTCGCACGACCCGGCCCCCGGCCACCCGGCCCATGACGACCCCGCCCATCCGGACGCGTCTCGTCCGCATCGGACCGTAGCCTGCCCGCCTGACCGACGACAGGGAAGCGGGCACCGGGATGGAACTGGAGTTCAGCGGCGCGATCTGGCACTGGCGCGGGCCGGCACCGTTCCACTTCCTGACCGTGCCGGACGACGAGTGCGACCGGCTGCACGAGGTGGCCCGGGCCGTCACCTACGGCTGGGGCATGGTGCCGGTGCGGGCCCGGATCGGCGCCACCAGCTGGCAGACCTCGCTGTGGCCCAAGGACGGCCGCTACCTGCTGCCGGTCAAGGACGCCGTCCGCCGGGCCGAGCAGCTCGACCTGGGCGACACCGTCGCCGCCCGGCTCACGGTGCCCGGCCCCCGCTGACCACCGGTTGGGCGTCGCGCACGAGCCAGATCAGCTCCCCGGCCTCGTCGCTGGAGCTGCGGTCGCGGCGGAAGCCGAGCTTCGCCAGCACCCGCAGTGACGGTGCGTTCCAGGCCCGCACGGTCGCCCAGATGCGCGTGCGGCCGGTGGCGAAGGCAGCGGCGAGCACCGCCCGCGCGGCCTCGGTGGCGTACCCGTGGCCGTGCGCGGCGGGCAGCAGTTCGTAGGCCAGCTCCGGCTCCTCCAGCGACCCGCGGCCGACGACCAGACCGCAGTAGCCCAGCGCCGCGCCGTCCGAGCGGCGGCGCAGCACCAGCACGCCGATGCCGGTCGACGCGATCGTCCCGGTCATGGCGGCGATCCGGGCCAGCGCGTCGTCCCGGGTGTGCACGCCGGTGCCGCGGGCGTCCAGCAGCTCGGTGAACCAGTCGGCGTCCGCCGGCCCCTCCGGGGTGAGCAGCAGGCGTTCGGTCTCGATCCGCAGCGCCATCGGCACCGGCCCGCCCGCCCCCGTGGTCATGCCACGATCGTGCCCGGGCGCCGGCCGGACGAGCGGCAGCCCGTGGACCGCGCCCCGTCGCGCCGGATCGACCGCCAGGACGTGACAAGGTGGACGCCGTCGTCGCGCGACGGGCAGGCCGGTCCCGGCCTGCCGGTGCGGCCCTCTGCTTCCCCCGTCCCGAGGAGACCGCGCCCGGTGTCGAGCACCTCCCCCCGCGCCACGACCGACCCGGCGGCCGGGGCAGACCCGGAGCTGGCGGCCGAGCAGGTCGCCGTCACCGACCTCTACCGCCGGCTCGACGCCAACCGGGACCACGCGGTGCACCGCTTCAAGCAGGCGCTGGCGATGCCGGTGATCAACCCGCAGTCCCTCGGTGAGCGGGAGGCCGCCGCCCGCTTCCAGTCCGCCCGGATCACCGCCCTGGACGCCGCCGACCACGCGCTGGTCATCGGCCGGCTGGACCGCGAGGAGCAGCCGCAGCCGCTCTACATCGGCCGGGTCGGGCTGCCCGCCGACGACCCGGCCGGCGACCCCGCGCTGGTCGACTGGCGCGCACCGGCGTCCCGGCCGTTCTACACCGCGACCCCCTTCCGCCCCGAGGGCGTGGTGCGCCGCCGGCACGTCCGGCTGCGCGGCCGCACGGTGACCGCGGTGCACGACGAGGTGCTCTCGGTCGACCCGACGGCCACCGACGGCCCGGCGCTCACCGGGGAGGCGGCGCTGATGGCCGCGCTGACCGCCGAGCGCACCGGCCGGATGACCGACATCGTCGCCACCATCCAGGCCGAGCAGGACGCGATCATCCGCAGCGACGCCCGCGGGGTGCTCGTCGTGCAGGGCGGCCCGGGCACCGGCAAGACCGCGGTCGCGCTGCACCGCGCGGCCTACCTGCTCTACACCCACCGCGACCGGCTGGCCCGCAGCGGGCTGCTGGTCGTCGGCCCCACCCCGACGTTCCTGCGCTACATCGCCGACGTGCTGCCCTCCCTCGGCGAGACCGGCGTGCTGCTCGCCGGGCTCGGCCAGCTGCGCCCCGGCCTGGACGCCCAGGGCACCGAGGCGCCGGAGGTCGCCGAGGTCAAGGGCCGGCTGGCCATGGTGCAGGTGCTGACCTCGGCGGTGCGCGCCCGGCAGACGGTGCCCCGCACCGGCCGCGAGCTGGTCATCGACGGCGTGCGGATCACCCTGCGGCCGGCCGACCTCAACGGCGTCCGCACCGCCGGCCGGCGCGCGTCCCGGCTGCACAACCTCGGCCGGCCGGCGTTCGCCCGGGCACTGGCCCAGCTGATCACCGACCGGTACGTCGGCCGGATCAGCGGCGACGTCCGGGACGGCGGCGAGCTGCTCGACCACCGCGACGTCGAGTCGCTGCGCGACGAGGTGGCCACCGAGCCGGCCGTGCGGGCGCTGGTCGACGAGCTGTGGCCGGTGCTCACCCCCGAGCAGCTGCTCACCGACCTCTACGACTCCCCCGCCCGGATCAAGGCCGCCACCCGCGGCTGGAGCGACGCCGACCGCGCCCTGCTCGCCCGCCCGGCCGGCAGCCCGTGGACCCCGGCGGACGTGCCGCTGCTGGAGGAGGCCGACGAGCTGCTCGGCCACGACGACAGCGCCGAGCGGGCCCGCGAGGCGCGGCGCCGGCGGCAGGCCCGCGCCGAGGCCCAGGACACCCTGGACATGCTGTACGGCTCCCGCTCCACCGACCTGGAGGACGACGAGGAGGGCGAGGAGCTCACCGCCGGCGACCTGCTGGACGCCGAGGCGCTGGCCGAGCGCAGCTCCGAGGTCGACTACCGCACCACCGCCGAGCGGGCCGCCGCCGACCGCACCTGGACCTTCGGGCACGTGGTCGTCGACGAGGCGCAGGAGCTGTCGGCGATGGCCTGGCGGCTGCTGGTGCGCCGCTGCCCGACCCGGTCGATGACCGTCGTCGGTGATCTGGCCCAGACCGGCAGCCTGGCCGGCGCGTCGGCCTGGGACGAGGCGCTGCGGCCCTCGGTCGGCGACCACTGGCGGCTGGCCGAGCTGACCGTCAACTACCGCACGCCCACCGAGATCATGGCCGTCGCCGCCGACGTGCTCGCCGCGAGCGACGCGGTCACCGCGGCCCCGCAGTCGGTGCGCAGCAGCGGCAACCCGCCGGTCGCCGAGCAGGTGGCCGAGGCGGACCTGCTGCCCTGGGTCGCCGCCCGCACCGCCGAGCTCGCCGCCCTCGGCGGCACGGTCGCGGTGATCGTGCCGCCGAGCCGGGCCACGGCCGCCGTCCGGGCCGTCGCCGACGCGCTGCCGCCCCAGCCCGACCCCGACCGGGCCCCGGTGGTGCTGGTGCCGGCCGAGGCGAAGGGCCTGGAGTTCGACTCGGTGCTGCTGGTCGACCCCGCTGCCGTGCTCGCCGAGGGCGTCCGCGGGCACAGCGACCTCTACGTGGCGCTCACCCGCGCCACCCAGCGGCTGGTCGTGCTGCACCCCGGCGAGCTGCCCGCGGTGCTGGACCGGCTGACCGACCCGCCGGCGCAGCTCGACTGAGCAGTTCCGGTCGCTGCCCACGGCGTGCCGCCGCGGGTCGGCGACCGGAACTGCGCACTCGCCGGGTCAGACGACCCGCAGCACCTCGGCCACCGGGCGGCGTCCGCTGGCGGTCGCCTCACCGGCCGGCCAGCCGACCCGCAGCAGCATCTGCGGGTGCCCGACCAGGGACAGCTCATGCGACAGCCGCGCCCGGGCCCAGGACTGGTCCAGCGCCTGGGTCAGCGGCGAGGTGACCAGCCCGGCGGCGGTGGCCCGCAGCAGCAGCCGGCCCAGCGCCTGACCGGCCCACAGCCAGCCCAGCCGGTCGTCGACCATCGTGCCCAGCAGCAGCACCGTGGGCCGCTCGACCGCGGGTGGGGGGTCGTCGGGAGCCGGCGCGGCGCCCGCGGCGCCGTGCTCGGGGACGACGAACTCGCGCACCAGCCAGTTCGACGGTCGCTGCGCGCGGTCCCCGGCGGGCAGTGCGTCGACCGGGACGCCGTCCGGGGCGTGCGGGTCGGTGCGGGTCCAGGCGGCCAGCTCGGCCAGGTAGGCCGGGTCGCCCTGCTCCAGCTGCTCGACCCGGTCCAGCAGCGCCACCGTGGCGACCTCCGCCTCCTCGCGGGTCACCGGCTGCAACCAGACGCCGTCCCAGCCGATCTCCTCCTGGAACCGGTCGATGAGCTCGGCGGGCACCGGTCGGGGCAGGAACGGCGACCGGTCGGTGTGCCGGCGCTCGATCGCCGCGGCCAGCTCACGCTGCTCGGTGGTCGGCTCGCGGGTGCCGACCACCGTGACGGTGGCCAGGTGGTCGGGGTCGGCGGGGTCCGGGGCCAGCTCGACGGTCGCCGGGAACCCGGCCGCGGCCAGCGCGACGACGGCGAAGTGCACCGCGACGCCGCAGCTGAGCACCTGCTGGCGGCCGGTCGGGTCGATCGCGGGGAGCGCCCGGGAGGGGTCGAGGTGCACCTGCAGCCGGTCGCCGGTCGCGGTGAACGTCCAGGGCTGGGTGTTGTGGATCGACGGTGCCCGCACCGCGGCCGCCACGACCCGGGTCCACTGTGCCTCGTCCAGCATGCTGCCTCCTCGCGGTACGCACTCTGCACCGCCAGCTTGCCCAGTCACCGCCGGGCGGTGCGCACCGGGGCTCCGGTCAGGCGTCGCGGGTGAGGGCCAGCAGGGCGATGTCGTCGGCGCGGTGCGTGCCGGCCAGGTCGGCGAGCAGCCGGTCGCACAGCTCGTCGGGGTCGACGGATGCCCGGCGCTCCGCGGCCGCCCGCAGCCGGCCCAGCCCGGCGTCGATGTCGCTGGTGCGGCTCTCGACCAACCCGTCGGTGAACAGCACCAGCGTCGCGCCGGGCGGGACGACGCCGGACCACTCGACCGCCGCCGCGGGCGGGGCACCCAGCATCCGGCTGGGCCGCACCGGCAGGTACTCCGCACGGCCGTCGGCGATCAGCAGCGGCGGGGGGTGCCCGGCCGAGGCGACGTGCAGCAGACCGGTGGGCAGGTCCAGGGTGGCGAACAGCGCGGTGGCCATCCGCTGCAGCCCGAGCAGCGGCCAGCTGGCCTGCAGCCGGTCGATGACCGCGGCCGGCGCCGGCGCCTCGACCAGCAGCGCCCGGTAGACGCTGCGCAGCTGGCCCATGGTGGCCGCGGCGGTGATGTCGTGCCCGACGACGTCGCCGACCGCGATGGCCACGTGGTCACCGGGCAGCGGCGCCACGTCGTAGAAGTCACCGCCGATCTCCACGCCGGAGGTGGCGGCCAGGTACCGCACCGCCACGGTCGTCCCCGGGACCCGGGGCGGCGGCGGGGGCAGCAGCGTGGCCTGCAGGGTGTGCGAGGTGCGCGCCTCCAGCTCGTAGCGCTGCGCCGTGGCCATCACCAGCGACACCTGGTGGGCCAGCTGCTCGACGACCTCGACGTCGCCGGCGGTGAACGGGCCGCGACGCCGGTCGGTGCTCAGGGTCAGCGCCCCCAGCGACCGCCCCTCCGCGACCAGCGGGACGCTGACGATGCTGGCCAGTTCCAGCTGCTGCACGGCGGCGAGCTCCCGCGGGTCGCGCACGACCCCGGCGAGCCAGGCGTCGTCCGGTGCGACCAGCCACTGGGTGCGCCCCTCGGCCAGTGCCCGCTGGGCGGGGTAGGGCAGCTCCCGGGCCGGCGGTGCCCACTCCAGCAGGGCGTCGACCACGTGCTGCCGCCCCGGGTCGCCGTGCCGGGCCACGACCCGGCGCGCCCCGTGCTCGGTCACCAGGTCGAGCAGGCAGACGTCGGCCAGCCGGGGCACGGCCAGGTCGGCCAGTCGCTCGACCGTCTCGCCCACCCCGGTCGCCCCGGCCATCTGCCGGGCGGCGTGCAGCAGGAAGGCCGAGCGCTCGGCCTGCCGGACGGTCTGCTCGCGCAGCCTGGCGCGCTCCAGCGCCTGACCGGCCTGGCGCCCCAGCGTCCCGAGCAGCTCGACGTCACCGTCGGAGAGCTCGCCGGCCTCGGGGGCGTCCAGGTCGATCAGCTCGCCGTCGTCCGGACCCCCGAGCCCCAGCACCAGGACACCGAGGCGGCGGGTGTCGGCCGCCACCACCGGGACGACGACCATCGTCCACAGCTGCGCCGCCTCCAGGGCGGCGGCGATCCGGGGACGGCGCTCGTGCAGCCGCTGGTCGACGGCCACGACCCGCAGCCCCTCGGCCAGCTCCAGCGCGATCCGGCCACCCGCCGCGGTGGCCAGCTCGGTCAGCAGCTCGACGGGCAGCCCGTCGCTGCGGGTCAGGACCAGTTCCGGCTCCGGAGCGGGGGTCGGGCCCCCGGCGACCGGAGCCGGGCCGGGCTCGCCCTCGTCGACCAGCAGCAACGCCGCTCCCCGGGCCCGCAGCGCCGAGCGGGCCTGCTGCACCACGACCGCGGCGACGTCGGCCACCGAGGTGGCCCCGGCCAGCTCGACGACCACCTGGTGCAGCGTCCGGGAACGCGCCTCCGAGGCCTCGGCCACCCGGTGGGCGGTGAGGATCTCCCGCTCGTACCGGCGCCGCGCCGTCGCCTCGAACAGCGTGGCGCGGACCATCAGCGCCTGCCCGTCGGGGCCGCGCACCTCCACCGCGTTCACCAGGCAGGGCAGCAGCGAGCCGTCCGCCCGGACGACGTCGAGGGCGACCTCGCGCACGGCGCCCTGCATCCGCAGCAGCGGCGCCAGGTGCGTGTCGTGGAAGACCTGCCCACCGGTGCTGAGCAGGTCGCGCAGCCGGGTGCGCAGCACCTGCTCGGCGGGGAGCCCCAGCCAGGTGCACATCGTCCGGTTGACCTTGACGATCGTCCCGTCCGGCAGGGTCGAGAGGTACCCGCAGGGCGCGTTCTCGTACAGGTCGGCGGGGTCGTCGTCCAGGAGCTGGTCCAGATGCGCCCGCTGCTCCCCCGCGTGACGCCGCTCGGTCGCGCCCACGTGGGAGGCCGTCACAACCAGGCCCGGACGGCGGCGGTCGTCTCCTCCGGGTCGCTGAGGTGCGGGCAGTGACCGGTCGCGGCGAGCTGGGTGAACACCGAACCGGCGATGTGCTCGTGCACGTACCGGCCGGCCGTCTCCGGGGCGATCACGTCCTCGGAGCACTGCAGGACGAGGGTGGGCACGTCGACACCGGGCAGGTCGGCCCGGTTGTCGGAGAGGAAGGAGACCCGGGCGAACTGGCGCGCCACGTCGGGATCGGTCCGGCAGAAGCTGTTGGTCAGCTCGGCGGCCAGCTCCGGGCGGTCGGGGTTGCCCATGACCACCGGGGCCATGGTCGCCGACCAGCCCAGGTGGTTGGCGTCCAGGCTGGCCAGCAGCTCCTTGATCTGCTCCCGGGAGAAGCCGCCGACGTAGTCCCCGTCGTCGACGTACCGGGCGCTCGGGCCGACCATCACCATGGCGCCGAACAGCTCCGGGGCGGCGGCGTGGGCCAGCACCCCGATCATGGCGCTGACCGAGTGCGCGACGAAGACGGCGTCGGTCAGCTCGAGCTCACGCATGACCTCCACGACGTCGGCGGCGTAGCCACGCAGCGAGCCGTACCGCACCGGGTCGTAGGCCGACAGGTCCGAGCCCCCGAACCCCACGTGGTCGAAGGTGACCACCTGGTGGTCCACCTCGAAGTCGGGGGCGACGAATCGCCACATGATCTGGTCGCAGCCGTACCCGTGGGCGAAGACCATCGGCCGGCCGCCGACCTGGCCGCTGACACGGACGTCGTTCCGTGTGCGGACGCTCATGTGCAGAAACTACGCGACGCCGGCACCTGGTCACCAGCCTCCGCACCGGTCGGACCGGGTCAGCCCGCCCGGACGTCGGTGAGCACCACGCCGCTGGCCGGCCGGGACGGGATGCGCCGCAGCGAGATGTCCAGGTCCTGCTCCGGCAGCGTGTACTCCAGCCGGGCCAGCCGGAGGGCGAGCGCGGAGAGCACCGCCACGGTGATGTCCTCACCCGGGCAGCGGTGCCCGGTGCGCGGGTCACCCGCCCCCTGCGGCACCAGCTCCCAGGCACCGATCTCGCGCACCTCGTCCCCGGCCAGGAAGCGCTCCGGGCGGAAGGCGAACGGCTCGGGGAACAGCTGCGGATCGTGGTCGGTGCCCCACAGGTCCAGCAGCACCATCGAGCCGGCCGGCACCCGCTCGCCGTCCCACTCGACCTCCTGCGGGGACCGGCCGCCGATGAACGGCGCGAACGGGTAGAACCGGCGCACCTCGTGGGCGAAGGCGACGGCGAACGCCCGGTCACCGGCGCGCAGCCGCGCCCGGTGCTGCGGCCAGCGGTGCAGCGCGTGCGCCGCGTAGGCCACGAACCAGCAGATCGCCGTCGTCGGCCGGATCACGTTGAGCACCTCGACCGCCGCCACCCGCGGCTCGAGCAGCTGCCCCTCGGAGTCCCGGTGCCCGGACACGGCCGCCAGCACCGACCCGGCCGGCGCGGTGCGCGCACCGGAACGCACGTCGGCGACGATGCCGGCCAGCCAGGCCTCCCGTCGCTGCCGGGCCCGCCGGGCCCGCCAGTGCCGCGGGGCGCCGGTGGCGAAGCCGTCCACCATGGTGGTCAGGTCCCGGGCCAGCGCCGGCACCTCCTCGCCGGTGACCGGGACGCCGGACCAGGCGCAGATGCCCCGGGTCAGCACCTGGGCGGCCTCGTCGAACAGCACCACCCGCTCCTGCGCCGCCCAGCGGGGCACCGCGTCGTCCCAGGCCTCGGTGATGCACCCGACCGCCTGCCAGACCCGTTCGGGCTCCATCAGCAGGTCGACGAACATCGACTTGCGCACCCGGTGCGCCTCGCCGTCCAGGGTGTGCACCGCCCCGTGGCCGAACAGCGTGCTCACCACCGGCTCGGGCAGCGCACCGCTGCGCCGGACGTGGCGCTCGTCGTACAGGAACCGCGCTCCGCCCGGCCCCTCGACGCCCAGCGTCTGGCGCACCATCAGCCGGGTGCGCACGGTGTCCCGCCCGGCGGCGCGGCGCCGGTCGGGCAGCCAGGCGTAGCCCTTGGCCAGCATCGGGATCGACTCGTCGAGGCGGGGCCTGCGGATCATGGGCACCCCGTGCCCAGCTCGCCACCGGCACAACCACCCGTTCCCGGCCCCGTCGTGCCACCGGCCGGCTGCTGCGCCGCCGTCGCCGTGGCCGAGCCGGCGCAGCAGCCGCAGCACCTCGTGGCCGGCCCAGCTGCACCCGGAGCCGGCGGCAGCGCGACCGGTCGGTGGGCACCAGCACGTCGTCGCAGGACAGCCGGGTCAGGTCGGCGCCGACGACGACGACGTGCCCGGTCACCGGCCGTCCGGTTCGTCGGCCATCGGCTGCCCCAGCGCGTGCCGGGCCGCGGCGTAGGCCGGCCGGCGGAACCGGGCCAGCGGTCCGTCGGCCCGCAACCCGGGCGGGGCGTGCAGCACGGCGTCGAAGTGCACCGGGGGGCGGGTGGCTCCGCCGCGGCACCGAGGGTGATCCGGGCGAAGGGCTCCCAGGGGCCCGCACCGATCGCGGCGCAGAGCGTGACCTGCAGGCCGGGGCCGGCGGCGGTCAGGCCGGCGGGGTCGGACGGCAGGCCGGACGCCTCCGGGGAGGCGGTCAGCCAGACCGGCCCGGCGTCGCTGCGGTAGGCCATGATCGATCCGTACGGACAGGCGGCGTCCCGCCGGAGCACCGGCACCCGACGGGTCCACCGCCCGCTCCCGGCCGAGGACAGCAGCAGGTCGACCGGTGGGTCGCCCACCACCCGGACCGCGAACCCCAGCAGGTCCGGGAGCGGTCGCGGCAGCCCCGCCCCCCGCGACATCCGGACGACGACGTCGTGGCTGCCGGCGCCGTCCAGCCACCCGGTGCCCGTGGCGCGGCGCAGCCCGGTGCGCTCGAGCCGGCCGGGGAAGGTGACGCCGGAGGGGTGCATCGGCTTGCCGCCCCGCGCCCGGGCCAGGGCAGCGAGCGGGCGGGCCACGACCCGGCCCGCGGTGTCGATCAGGAGAGCGGGGACCGGACCGACCATGCCCTGCGGGTTACCACCCGGCGGGCCGGTCACCCATCGGTCCAGGCGGGAGTGCGCCGGTGCCGCGGCCGGGCGCGCCGTCGGGCACGGCCGCAGGTACAGCGGTGCCGGTCAGTCGCGGGTGGTGCCGCAGTCGGCGCAGCGCTTGCGGGTGCTGGAGTTGGTGCGCTTGCAGTTCTCGCAGGTCCACACGGTCCGTTCGATGGTGCGCATGTCCGGTTCCTCTCGCCCCGCCGGGTGCCCCGGCGTCGTCCAGGCGGCAGGCAGGAGCCACCCGCCACCGCGGGACCGACGCTAGGTCGCCCTCGTGACGTGGAGGTGTCCGTGGTGAGACCACTGGATGGCACCGGGTGCCGTGCGGTGCGTTCCCGTTCCGGGAGGTGCTGCGCGGGGTGGACGGAGCGGGGCGGCGCGGGGTGGGCGGGGCGGTGTCAGCCGCGCGAGCCGCAGCCGCCGGCCCCGCAGGCGCAACCGCCGCAGCCGGCCGCCGGTGCCGGAGCGGGCCGGCGGGCGATCCGCGCCAGGCCGAGCGCGCCGGCGAGGTTGGCCACCCCGAGCACGCCCACGACCACCGCCGCCAGCAGCCGGCCGGCGCCCAGCAGCGCGTCGACCCCACCGAGCGCGGCCAGCAGCACCGCCGCCGCAGCGACGGCGGCCGCGCCGGTCAGGGCAGCGGCCCGGCGCACGGCCGAGACCGTGGCCAGCGCCGGCAGCGCCAGCACCCCGGCGGCCACGAACGCCCACCCGGTGGCGGTGCCCGACAGCAGCGCCACCGCGAGCAGCACCGCACCCAGCCAGATCGCGACCGCACCGATGACGGCCCCCGACCGGTCGAACCGGCCGTTGCGGGCGCCGCGCAGCATCGTCGCCCCGCGGACGGCGGCGAGCACGCCGATCCCGCCCAGCAGCAGTCGCGGACCGACGCCGCCCCAGACCACGGCCACGACCGCGAGGACGAGCAGGACGGCGCCCAGCAGGGCCATGCGCGGCCAGGTCGACCGGGCCTGCGCCGGGGTGGTCGGGGCGGTCGCGGCCAGCCGGCCGGCGGTCACGGCGTTCGTCACGGCGACCAGTCTCCCCCACCGCCGCCGCGGTGCACGGCTGCCCCGGCGGAGCAGGCCCCGCTGTGCCACGCTGAGCGCCGCCATCCCGGCGATCGTCGAGCACACGGCGGCAGGAGGAAGTGGTCATGGGCACCTCGGGCACGGTCTCGGCAGCGGGTCGGGCGGGCGACAGCGACGCCCTGGAGCACCTCGCCCGGGTGGGGCTGGTCGCCTACGGCGTCGTCCACCTGCTGATCGCCTGGCTGGCGCTGCAGCTGGCCTGGGGAGGCGGTGGCGGCTCGGCCGACCAGTCCGGCGCGATGGCCACCCTCGCCGCCCAGCCCTTCGGCACGCCCCTGCTGTGGGTGCTGGCGATCGGCCTGCTGGCGCTGGCCGTGTGGCAGCTGGCCGTCGTGCTGCGGTACCGCGGCGCGCTGGGCGGCTCCGGCGACGCCCGCAAGAACGCCCTGGTCAAGGTGGGCAAGGCGGTGGCCAAGACGGTGGTCTACGTGTTCTTCGCCGTCACCGCGATCAGGTTCGCGACCGGCGGCGGGCAGTCCAGCTCCGGGCAGGAGGAGCAGACGGTGGCCGGGGTGTTCGGCTGGCCGGGTGGGCGCTACCTGGTCGGGGTGGCCGCCCTGGTGCTGCTCGGGGTCGGCGTCTACCACGTGCACAAGGGCCTGACCAAGGGCTTCCTCAAGGAGATCGACACCGCCGACGCCTCCGCCGGGCAGCGCCGGGTGATCGAGCGGCTGGGCCAGGTCGGCTACCCGGCGAAGGGCGTCGCCCTGGGCGTGGTGGGCGGCCTCATCGGCTGGGCGGCGGTCACCTTCGACCCGGAGAAGGCCAGCGGGCTGGACGGCGCCATGCGCACCCTGCTCGACGCCCCGTTCGGGCAGGCACTGCTCACCCTGGTCGCGCTGGGCATCGCGGCGTTCGGCGTCTTCTGCTTCTTCCGCGCCCGGTTTCCGCAGCGCACCTGACAGCGGCTCCCGGCGGGCACCGCACCGGCGCGCGGCGCACCAGCGGCTCGGGCACGATCACCGGGTGAACGCCGTCCCGCAGCGGGTGCACGACGCGGTCACCCGCGCCCGCGAGGTCACCGACCACCCGGTGCTCGAGCACCTGGCCCGCGTCGGGCTGGTGGCCTACGGCGTCCTGCACGTGCTCATCGGCTGGCTGACCTTCCGCATCGCCTGGTTCCTGCAGCCGGGCACCGAGGACGCCGACCAGACCGGCGCGCTGCAGACCGTCGCCGACACACCCGGCGGCCAGGTGCTGCTCTGGGTGATCGGGCTCGGCATGCTGGCGCTGGCGCTGTGGCAGGCCGGGGAGGTGCTGCGCTGGTGGACCGGGCTGCTGCGCCCCGAGCACCGGCTGCGGGTCGCCGTGGTCTGCGCGAAGTGCGGGGCCAAGGCGGTGGTCTACGCGGTCCTCGGTGGGACGGCGCTGTTCTTCGCCGCCGGCGTCCGGTACCAGGCCGACGAGCGGTTCAAGGAGCTGGCCGACGACGCGCTGGAGATCCCCGGCGGCTCGACCCTGGTCGGCGCGGTGGGCGTCGGGGTGGCCGCGGTCGGGGTGTACGTGCTGGTGCGCGGGGTCACCGGGACGTTCATGCGGGACGTCGACCTCGACGCCACCCCCGACCGCTGGGAGCCGCTGGTCCAGCGGGTCGGCGCGGTCGGCTACGTCGCCAAGGGCATCGCGTTCGCCGTCTCCGGCGGACTGCTGGTGTACGCGGCGGCCACCCGCGACGTGTCGACGGCGACCGGCCTGGACGGTGCGATGAACGCGATCGGCGCCGTGCCCACGGGGCAGTGGCTGCTCACCGCGGTGGCCGCGGGGTTCGTCGCCTTCGGCGGCTACGCGCTGGTGCGCGCCCGCTTCCCCGACCGCGACCCCGCCACCTGACCACCACGGGGCAGAGCTGGCCCTCTCTGCCCCCGGGGTGGTCAGCGGAGCTGGACCAGGCCGGCGCCGGTGGCGGTGAAGCCGCAGTCGGCCAGGTAGAAGCCCCGCAGGTGCTCGTCGAAGTCGACGTGCAGCCACTCGCAGGCGCTCTGCCGCGCCCCGGCCACCGCCGCCACCACCAGCGCCCGGCCGATGCCCTGCCGCCGCCGGTCCGCGCGCACGACGGTGTCGAGCAGGAAGGCGTGCACCCCGCCGTCCCAGGCCACGTTCACGAACCCGACCAGCTCGCCGCTCTCGACCGCGGTGACCCAGCCCAGGCTGTACCGCTCGACCTGGGCGACCCAGTCGTCGTCGAGCAGCCGGTGCCCGAAGCCCTCGGCGTGCAGCGCGTTGACGTCGGCGTTGGCGAACGGTCCGCGCCAGGAGTACTCGACCACCCGCGCACCGTAGGTCCCGTCGCCCGGGTGCGCACCGGAGTTCTCCCGGGTCCGGTCACCCGGGGGGCACGAACCGGGCGGCGCGGTCGAGCACCCGGGACAGGGCGGCGTCGGCGGCCGGGGACAGTGCGACCAGGTGGGCGAAGCCGTGCGGCATGTCCGGCAGCTCGACCAGCTCGGCGGGGGTGCCGGCGGCGCGCAGCCCCTCGACGTGGGCCCGGCCGGAGTCGCGCAGCGGGTCGACCCCCGCGGTGACCACCAGGGCCGGCGGCAGCCCGGCGAGGTCCCCCTCGGCCGGGCTGATCCGCGGGTCGCCGAGGTCGGTCCCGCGGGGCACGTAGCTGCGGGTGTACCAGCCCATGTCGGCCAGGGTCAGGAACGGCAGGTGCCCGAACTCGCGGACCGACGCCTGGTCGGCGCCCCGCGCCACGTTGGGGTAGAACAGCAGCTGCGCCGCCGGCTGCGGTCCACCGGCGTCGCGCAGCTGCTGGCAGGCGACCGCGGCGAGGTTGCCGCCGCCGCTGTCCCCGGCGACCGCGACCCGCCCGGGGTCCCCGCCGAGCTCGGTGGCGTGGTCGAGCGCCCAGCGGGTGGCGGCGACCGCGTCCTGGATCGCCGCCGGGAAGGGGTGCTCGGGCGCGCGCCGGTACTCGACCGACAGCACGACCGCGGCCAGCCCGGCGGCCACCCGGCGGGCCAGGCCGTCGTAGTCGCCCACGCTGCCCAGCGTCCAGCCGCCACCGTGCAGGAAGACCACGGTGGCACCGCCGGGTTCGGCCGGGCGGTACACCCGGCCGGACAGCCCCTCGGCCAGGAGCACGTCCTCCGCCGGGACGTCGGGGCCTGCGGCCAGCCCGGCGCCCAGCAGCGCGGCGAACCGGGCGCGGGCCGCGTCCAGCCCGACCTCTCGGGCCGGCGGGCTCAGCAGGGCGCTCAACCGCGGCAGCAGGGCGGCGAGCTCGGGGTGCAGCTGCGGGGGAACGGCGTCGGTGGCGTCCATCGGGCCATCCTCGCCCCACCGCCGTCCCGTCGGGGGGCCGCCCGGCGGCGCCCGGGTCAGGCGTCGACGACGGTGAAGACGTCCCAGAGGCCGGTGATCTGCAGCGGGCGGACCACGGCGCGCGCGGTGCCGCACCGCATGAGCAGCTGCCGGCCGGCGGCCTCGGCGGTGCGGTGGGCGGTGGCCAGGGCGGAGAGCCCGGCCGAGTCGAGGAAGGTGACCCCGCTCAGGTCGACCTCCACGCTGGCCGTGCCCGGGCGCCCCAGCACCTCGAGCAGGCAGTTGCGCAGCCCGGGAGCGGTGGCGGAGTCGACCTCGCCGCTGATCGTGATCGTGCAGCCGGCCGAGGAGGTGGCGGCTCGTACGTCGATGCGGGTCGGGTCGATGTCGATCGGGAGTGCGGTCATCTGGACCTCCGGCAGACCCATCGCGGCCGACGGCAGCCCCGCCGGCCTCGTGCGCCGGGCGAACGGGCGCCCGGTCGCGGCTGGTGGTTGAACCGCACACGCGACGTTAGGGACCCGGACGATCACGCACAAGGGGCCCCGGCGTGGCGGGGTCTGCCACGCCGACGGCGGTGACCGGGGCGGCGGGCGTGTCCGCCCCCGGTCCTGGCGTGGCCCGTCCGATCCGCCACCTCCGCTCCCCGTCCGGGCAGCGGGCGGATACTGGTCGGCATGTCGAAGCCGGCCCTGTCGCAGCGGACCGTCGTCGCCGGGCTCGCCTGGGTGGCGCTGACCGTCCTGGCGTTCGTCGCGGACCCGGTGCTCGGTGCGATGGTGCTCATCTTCGGGGGCGCTGCCGTGGTCGTCGTCCAGCTGTCCAGCACCTGGTCCGAGCACCCCGACTTCGAGGCCCGCGAGCAGGCCCGCGCCGCACGCCGCAAGGCGAAGTGGGAGAAGAACACCCCCAAGCGGGAGAAGGACGCCGCGCGGTACGCCGCGCACCAGGCCCGGCAGGCCGCCAAGGCACGTGGGGCCCAGGACCGGGCGGGTTCCTGACCTGACCGTAAAGCGGTGGACGGCGCCGGACGCCGTCCCTACCGTCGGCGACATGGGCGACACCCTGCTGCGGCTGCGGCTGCACACCTCCTGAGCTGATCCCGGGCGCCGCACCGCCGGCCCCGCCGTCCGCCGGTCCGTGACCGGCCGACCGCTCCTCCCCCGTTCCCGGCGCGCCCGCGCCGACGTCGCGGGCTGCCCCCTGCCCTCCTGGAGGTCCCCATGTCACGCCCCACCCCTGCCCTCTCCGGCCCCGCCGGCGATGCCCGCGCACAGCTGCCGGAGGACGCCCACCCGGGCTTCGACCGGCTGGTGCACGCCGTGCTGGCCGCCCCGGGGGCGAGCAGGCGTCCCGCGCTCGGAGCGGCCCTGCGCAGTCAGCTGCCCGGCACCGCCGGGGTGCGCTGGCTGCACGCCGAGGGGCTGTCGCCCACGTCCCGCGCCGCGGACCTCACGGCCGCGCACTGGCTCTCCCTGCACGAGGCGTGGCTGGCCAACCAGCAGGCGCCCAGGGCCGGTGGACGCGAGAGCGGGCACGGTCCCCGGGCCGACAGCCGGCACGGTCACGCCGCCGGCGCGCAGGCCATCCCGCGCTACTACTGAGCCGGCTCGCTGCTACTGAGCCGACTGCCGGCTGACGGCGTCCTCGGCGGCGAGCTCCACCGCGCGCTGCGGATGGGCGAACGCCTCCGCGAGCGCCTGGCGCTGCGGCCACGCGCCGCAGCGCCAGGCCAGGGCCCGCCCCAGCGCGCCGGGGCTGCCGTCCACGGCGTCCGCGTCCTCCCCCGGCCACCAGGGGACGGCGCGGCCGCCGGTCACGGTGAGCTCCGGGTGCACCGCCACCGACCCGGACAGCTCGGCGAGCCCCAGCCGGGCGGCGGCGAGGCCCGCCCCGGGCACGTCCCGCCACGGGACGGTGCGGGCCGGCCGGCTGGTCACCCGCGCGCGCACCTGCTCGCTGGCCAGCGGCAGGTCGAGCAGGTCGGCGACCGCCGCCGGGGCGCCACCGGCCGGCACCACGCGCACTCGCACCAGTGGCTGTAACCACGGCGCATCGAGCACGACGGCGTCGGCGACGACCTCCGTCGGGCCGATCCGCACGCGGGCCGGCGGGTCGACCTCGACGTCCTCCAGTGCCGCCGCGAGCTGGGCGTACACCGTGCGCAGCACCGCCGGCGAGGCGGTGCGCGCCGGGTCGCCGAGCCGGTCGAGCAGGTCGATGGCGCCCTCGACGTCGGCCACGACGTCGGCCACGGTGGCCGGTGGGCGCAGCAGGTCCAGCAGCTCAGGCGCCAGGTCACCGACCGGTTCGTACAGTCCCTGTAACTCGACCCCATCAGCGGCGCGGAGCCGGTCCGGCCGGTCACCGCGCAGCACCGGCGACGTACGGAGCCACCAGCGCAGGTAGCCCGGGGCGGTGACGCCCCCGAGGTCGACGTCGGCCCGGGCCGCGGCGGGCAGCGCCGCCAGCAGCGGCAGCGCCCGCTCCCAGTCACGCACCAGCTCCAGGTCTCGGACAGCGGTGAGCGGTGGCCAGGTCGGTGGGGGCGCGTCGACCGGCAACCGGTCCAGGACGGCGTCCACCCACTCCTCCACGCGGTCGACGTCCAGCTCGTCGGTGTCGTCGGCGGACAGCAGCGCGAAGGTGTCCAGCACCCCCACCGCGCGCAGCGCCCGTGCCTCGTACGCCCGGGCGAACTCCGGGTCCAGCGCGCCGAGCGCACCGGGTCGGAGCACGTCGGCCAGCGGCGACCCCGGGCGCACCAGCTCGCCGGCCGGTGCCCACCCGCCGTCGTCGTCTGGGAGCGCGAGCTCGGCCAGCCACGGCAGCTCCCCCGGCGCCGGGTCGGCCGCCGCGACGAGCGTCAGGACGGCGTCGGCCAGCTGCTCCACGTCCTCCCCGTCGTCGGCGCGGTCCAGTGAGCTCTCCACCGCGGCCCGCACGTCGGGGTCGGCGAGCACCGCGGCGGCCGTCGCCGGCCGGGCACCGAGCCGTTCGAGCACCCGGCGCGCCGTTCCGGCCGCCGCCACCGGGTCGGCGATCCGCAGCCCGAGCGGAGCGAGCCGGACCGCGGGCAGCTCCGGCTCGGCCAGCAGCACGCCCGCGGGGCTCTGGGCGACCCGGCCGTCGGCCAGCGGCACCGGGAGAGCGCCCAGCTCGTCGCGGTCTGCGCCGTCCAGGGCCGCGTAGAGGCCGGCCCACCACTCCGCCGGGCGCCGCACGCCGCGGACGGCCTCGACCACCTCGGCCAGCCCGGCACGCCGGACGCCGAGCGCGCCGAGCACCCGGGCGTCCGAGCGCCGGGACCAGTCGGCGGGCAGGAGCCCGGGCAGCACGCCGACCAGCGCGACCACCCGCTGCTCGGTGGGGTCGTCGAGGGCCACGGCCTGGTCCGGCCGCAGCGGCGGCTCCTCCGGGTCGGCGGCCGGCAGCCAGGCGTGGTGCCGCAGCCGCTGGAGCACCGCCCGGCAGAGGGCCGCGTCCAGCTCGGCGGCGGCGAGGCCTACCGCGGGGACCAGCCGCAGCAGCGCGGGGTCGGCGGGCTGGTCGGGAAGCAGCTGGAGGTAGGCGTCGGCGGCCACCTCGACCAGCGCGTCGGTGACCGGCCCGGGCGCGACGTGCCGTCGGTCGGGGCCCAGCGGAAAGGGCGCGATCAGCCGGGCCGGCAGCGAGAGCGGCTCGTCGCTGGGGGTGGGCGCGTGCAGCACCTGCCGACCCGGCAGCGGGTCCAGGACGCCGTCGGGGTTGGGCACCGCCCAGATGACGGTGTAGCCGCGCCGGTCGCGCTCCTCCACCGGCCGGTCGGCGAACAGCTCCGCCGGCAGCTCGCCGGACCGCTGGACGACGCGCCAGGTCGCCGTCCGCTCACCGTCGTGCAGACGCACCTCGGCGCCGTCCCGCTCGGCGGTGAGGGTGCGGGTGCCGCCGTCCAGGACGACGTCGACCCGGTCGAGCGCGGGCAGCGCCAGCAGCAGGTCGGCGTCGAGTGCGGCGAGCGCCGTGCGGACCCGGTCGCGCGCGTCGTCGCGGAGTGGCAGGACCACCTCGGTGACGAACCCGGCCGGTGGGCGGCCGTCCGCGGCGAAGGGCAGTCGCAGCACCGGCACACCACCGCCCCGGCGGGCCAGCTCGGTCGCCAGCGCGGGGACGTGGGCGACCGCGGCGCGGGTGTCGGCGGCGCTGAACCGCACCGACCGGTCCGTGGAGACCACGGCGGGCTCGTCGCTGACGGCGAGGACGGCGGCGAAACCGACGCCGAAGCGGCCGACGCTCGCCGAGCTGTCCCGCTTCGCGCTGGCCCGGAGGGTGGCCAGCGCCTGCACCCCGTCCTCGTCCAGCGGTGCGCCGGTGTTCGCGGCACGGAGCGTGCCGCCGGTCAGCTCCAGCCGCAGGTGGCCGGGCACCCCGCCCCGGGCCGCGGCGTCGGCGGCGTTCTGCGCCAGCTCGACCAGCAGCCGGTCACGGTAGCCACCGCGGACCAGGTCCTCCTCGGCGTTGGCGTCCTCCCGGAAGCGGGCCGGGGAGTCGGTCCAGGCAGCGAGGACGCGGCGGCGCAGCTCGGCGGGATCGACCATCCGCGCAGCATGCCCCAGCTCGGACGGCGGCGACGGGACCCAGGCGCTCACCGTCCCTGCCCCAGGCAACCGCCGACCCGGTCGGCGTCACGGCCACACGACGACCCGACAGCACGCCAGCACGCCAGCACGACGGCACGACGGCACGACGGCACGACGGCACGACGGCACGACGGCACGACGGCACGACGGCACGACGACACGACGGCACGGCAGCACGGCAGCACGGCAGCACGGCAGCACGGCGAGCGTGGAGCGCCTACTGGATCAGCGGGCCGACGAGGATCTCGGTGCCGTCGGGTCGCCAGGTGCGCCATCGCCCGCCGGGATCTCGCTGGACCCGGAACCCGTGGTGGACCTTGGTGTGGTGCCGTTCGCAGAGGAGCGCTGAGTTCTCGAGGTTGGTCTCACCGCCGTGCAGCCAGTGGATGAGGTGGTGCACGTCGCACCACCACGACGGAGCCCCGCAGCCGGCGAACACGCAGCTCTTGTCCCGCCGCTCCACCGCCTTGCGCAGGCCCGGGGTGACCACCCGGTGGTCCCGGCCCAGGTCCAACGGCGTGCCGTCGGGGCCCATCACGATGCGAGAGATGCTGGCATCGCATGCCACCCAGCGAGCACGAGCGGAGGAGATCGTCGCCCCGAACCCCAGATCGGCTGCACCGGCCCCCGTGGCCGGGTCGACCAGGTCGTCGAGGTCGACACCGACGACGACGTGCGGCTTGACCGTCCGCAGGATCGGCAGGTCGCCCGAGGCCAGCTGGTTGTCACACAGCTGCACGAGCGCATCGGCGTTCTGCTGCGCACGGGTGCGCTCATCGCCCTTGGGGCGGTCGGCCTGCACGATCGACTCGATCGCCGCCTGCACCTTCTCGCCACCCACCGCATCCAGGTCGAACCGACCCGTGATGCTGCCGTCAGCGTGCTTCGCGATCGTCAGCCGCCTGCCCTCAGTCGGATCGGGCTCGACACCATCGGGGTCCAACGCGTCCTCGAAGGCCCGCACCGCCACCGCCAGCGACTGGTGCGGTGACCCCACCGCCACCTGCGCCCACACCCGATCGAACGCACCCAGGTCCACGTCCCGCTCGGCCGCCCGCGCTCGCTCCGGCTCCCCCACCGCCGTGGCAACGACGTCCATCTGCGCCGCGGTCACCGACCCGTCGGCGAACCCCGCCGCCAGCGCCGGGAAGTGCTCCAACGCCCGCCCCGACCGCACCACCCGCGACGCGTCGTTCGCCGACAGCCGCGCGTGCCCGATCAGCCACGACCGCATCGACTTCAACCCGTCGTGCTCGGCAGCCTGGGTGAGCTCCCCGTGCCGCACCGTGCGGGTCAGCTCCGCCGCCACCCGGTTCTGCACCGCCACCAGCAACGCCGTCCGGTCCAGCACCGCACCCTCGGTCAGGCCGTGCAGATCGTCCGCGGCCAGGGCGTCCAGAGCCGACATCAACTCGCTCACGACACCTCCCGACCGGTTCGAACACGTGTACGAAGTCTACCGCCGTCGGGGCGACCACACAACGCGAAACAGCAGGTCAGGACCTTGTCCACACATCGCAACACCCCCTTGACGACCGCTCGGCCACGACGACGGAGCGGCGCAGCGACACAGCGGCGCAGCGAGTCCACCGGGGCGGGGAGTCGACTGCCCGCCGAGCCGGACACACCCCTCAGGGCGCCGACCCCCAGCGTGGGCGCCGGTGCAGACCCCGCCGGGAGGGGCGACTCAGGAACGGCACGGGAGGAACGGCGCCTGTGGAGTGACGCGTCAGGAGCGGTGGGCCACGGGTCCACCGTGGACGCTGCTCGGGCTGGCCACCCACCACGCAGCCGGTCGAACGAGCAGCCGGTCGGAACGAGCGACCGGTCGGACATCGGGTACCCGTGGGTAACCTCCGTCACATGCCACTCAGCGAGGAGTTGGACAGCGCCGTCGGCCGCGACACCGCCGGGACCTTCGAGTCGACGAACCCGGCCACCGGCGCCGTCGTCGCGGTCTTCCCGGTGCACGACGGCGACGCCGTCCGCGCCGTCGTCGAGCGGGCGCGGCCGGCCGCCGAGCGGTGGGCAGCCCTCGGCTTCGCGGAGCGGGCGCTGCGGCTGGCCGCCTACCGCGGCCACCTGGCCCGGCGGATCGACGAGCTGGCCGACCTGGTGCACCGGGAGAACGGCAAGCCGCACGACGACGCCGCCCTGGAGGTCACCCTCGCCATCGACCACCTGGCCTGGGCGGCCGCGCACGCGCGGAAGACCCTCGGCCCCCGCCGTGTGCGCCCGGGGCTGCTGGCTGCCAACCAGGCCGCGTACCTGGAGTACCAGCCGCTCGGCGTGGTCGGCGTGATCGGTCCGTGGAACTACCCGGTCTTCACCCCGATGGGCTCCATCGCCTACGCGCTGGCCGCGGGCAACGCCGTCGTCTTCAAGCCCAGCGAGTTCACCCCGGCCGTCGGCGCGTGGCTGGCCGAGGCCTGGCGGGCCGCCGTCCCCGACGTCGCGGACGCGTTCGGGCTGGTCACCGGGTTCGGGGAGACCGGCGCGGCGCTGTGCCGGTCCGGCGTCGGCAAGCTCGCCTTCACCGGCTCGGCCGCCACCGGCCGGAAGGTGATGGCCGCCTGTGCCGAGACGCTCACGCCCGTCCTCATGGAGCTCGGCGGCAAGGACGCGATGATCGTCGACGACGACGCCGACGTGGCCGCCGCCGCCGACGCCGCGGTCTGGGGCGGGATGAGCAACGCCGGGCAGACCTGCATCGGCATCGAGCGGGTCTACGCCACCAGCGCCGTCTACGACCGCTTCGTCGCCGAGGTCACCGCCCGGGTCGGCGACCTGCGCCCGGGCTCGCACCCGCGGGCCACCTACGGCCCGATGACCATGGCCGCCCAGGCCGACGTCGTCCGTCGGCACCTGGACGACGCCGTGGCCGCCGGCGGCACGATCGCGACCGGCGGCACGGTGGACGGCGGCGTCGTCGCCCCGACCGTGCTGCTCGACGTCCCGGAGCACTCCGCCGCCGTCCGCGAGGAGACGTTCGGGCCGACGCTGACCATCTCCCGGGTCGCCGACGTCGAGGAGGCCCTGCAGCGCGCCAACGACTCGGCCATGGGCCTGGGCGGCTCGGTGTTCAGCGGGTCCCCGGCGCGGGCGATGAGCCTGGCCCGGCGGATGCGCAGCGGGATGACCGCGATCAACTCGGTGATCACCTTCGCCTCGGTGCCCGCGCTGCCCTTCGGCGGGGTCGGCGAGAGCGGCTTCGGCCGGATCCACGGGGAGGACGGGCTGCGCGAGTTCACCCGGGCCAAGGCGATCACCCGTCTGCGGTTCGCGTTGCCGGTCAACCCGATGAGCTTCACCCGTCCGGTCGGCGCCGTCGACGCGCTGGCCCGGGTCACCCGCCTGCGGCACGGCCGCCGCCGGTGAGCCGGCCCATGGTCGGAGCGCGAAGGCCAGCGGGCTGACGGGGGGAACGTCACACCCGGACATCCCTGCGGGGGGTCGGGGGCATGGCCGGTGCATGCCCCTCTCCGACGTCCTCTTCGGTGACCTGTCCGCCACCGGGCACGCCGCCCTCAAAGCCGCGCTCATGTTCGTGACCGCGCTGGTCGTCCTCCGGTTCAGCGAACGCCGCACCGTCGGCCAGATGACCCCTTACGACTTCATCGTCGCGGTGGCGGTCGGCGCCATCGTGGGCCGCACCGCGACGTCGGCCCAGACGCCGTGGTCGACCGGTGCGGTCGCCCTGATCGCGCTGGCCCTCGTGCACACCGCGGTCAGCCGGCTGCGGCTCCTCCCCTGGGTGCACCGGGCGATCGACCCATCGGTGCACGTGCTCGTGCGGGACGGCGAGGTCGACCACCGGCGGCTGCGCCGGGCCGGCCTGCTCGACGCCGACCTGGGCGCCCTGCTCCGCCAGCAGGGGATCTCCGACGTCAGCCAGGTACACCTGGCGGTGTTCGAGTCCAAGGGCGGGATCTCCGTGCTCACCTCCCCTGCCGAGCACCGGGACAGCTCCACCGAGCCTCCGGCGTCCTGAACAGCCCGCCGCTCGATGTGATCAGTCCCTCCTCCGGATGCGCCCGGTGACCGGGCACGTCTGGCAGAGTGAGGGCACCGGCGCCGCCCCCCGCTCATCCGAGAGCAGGTGGACTCGACGTCGGCGCGAGGCTGCGCCACCGAGGCGCGCCGGCGACCCGACGTCCGACCCGGAGAGCGACGCGGCCCCATCGTGGCGGCCCCGCACCCGGTGGACGAACGGTGGCCACCGGAGTGTTGAGGACCACCAGATGACTTCCAGCCCGTCCAGCCCTGCCCAGAACGACGGCGCCGACCGCGCGCGCCGTCGCGCCACCCGCCCGGCCGCCGCCCCGTCGGCGAGCACCGGCTCCCCCGCCTTCCGTGCCCCCACCGCGCCGTCCGGTTCGCCCGCCGAGGGCGGCTCCGAGGGACGTCGCCGCCGTGGCGGCCGGGGCCGCGGCACCGGCCCCCGCCCCGAGGGTCAGCAGCCCGCCGCGCGTGAGGCGTCCCGCGCGCAGGAGGCCGTGCCGGTCGCCCCGGTCGTGCCGGCCGGCGACGTCGCCACCGTGCTGCCCACCGACACCACCTTCGCCGAGCTGGGCGTGCCCGCTCCGCTGGTCGAGGTGCTCACCGCCAGCGGCATCACCGCGCCGTTCCCGATCCAGGTCGCCACGCTGCCGGACACCCTCGCCGGGCGTGACGTGCTCGGCCGCGGGCGCACCGGCTCGGGCAAGACGCTGGCCTTCAGCCTCCCGCTGGTCGCCCGGCTCGCCGGCTCCAGCAGCAAGCGCCAGCCCAAGCGCCCCCGCGCCCTGGTCCTGGTGCCGACCCGCGAGCTGGCCAACCAGGTCAACGCCGTCGTCGACCCGCTCGCCCGGGCGCTGGGCATGCGCTCGACCGTCGTCTTCGGCGGCGTCGGGCAGAACCCGCAGGTGCAGGCGCTCGCCGCCGGCGTCGACGTGCTCATCGCCTGCCCCGGCCGGCTGGAGGACCTGATCGGTCAGGGTCACGCCGACCTCGGCGCGGTCGAGATCACCATCCTCGACGAGGCCGACCACATGGCCGACCTGGGCTTCCTGCCCGGCGTCAAGCGACTGCTGGACCGCACCCCGAAGGTCGGCCAGCGCCTGCTGTTCTCCGCCACCCTGGACAACGGCGTCGACGTGCTGGTCAAGCGGTACCTGTCCAGCCCGACCACGCACTCGGTCGACCCGGCCGTCGCGCCGGTCTCGACGATGACCCACCACGTGTTCCGGGTCGACCCCGCCGACAAGGGCGAGATCGTCAAGCAGCTGGCCTCGGGCCTGGGCCGCAGCGTGCTGTTCACCCGCACCAAGCACCAGGCCAAGAAGCTGGCCAAGCAGCTGACCGCCGCCGGGGTGCCCGCCGTCGACCTGCACGGCAACCTGAGCCAGAACGCCCGCGAGCGCAACCTCGAGGCGTTCAGCTCCGGTGAGACCCGGGTGCTGTGCGCGACGGACATCGCCGCCCGCGGCATCCACGTGGACGACGTGTCGATCGTCGTGCACGTCGACCCGCCGGCCGAGCACAAGGCCTACCTGCACCGCTCGGGCCGCACCGCCCGCGCCGGTGCCGGTGGCACCGTGGTCACCATCGCCACCCCCGACCAGGCCGCCGAGGTGCGCACCCTGGCCCGCCAGGCCGGGATCACCCCGGAGGTCTCGGCGATCAAGCCCGGCGCCCGGGAGATCACCGCGCTGACCGGTCCGGCTGCTCCGTACGTCGAGCCGGCCCCGGCCCCGGCGCCGCAGCCGCAGGGCACCGGCGGCGGTCGCCGTCGCCGCTCCGGCGGTGGCGGTGGCGGTGGCGGTGGCGCCTCGGCGTCGACCGGGCAGTCGTCGTCCGGCGGTTCCGGTCGTGGCGGCCAGACCCGGTCGGCGGGCCCGGCGCGCACCCGCGCCGAGCTGGCCGCGCGCGCCGGCCAGGCGCCCAGCGGCGCCGGCCGGGGCCGCGGTCGCAGCGGCCGCTGACCTCAGCCGACCACGCCGGGCCGGTGGTGGCCGTCCTGCACGGACGACCACCACCGGCCCGGTCGCGTTCCCGGCCCCCGGTCGCGGCACGACGGCCGGACGGCGACGATGATGTTGAGCACTGCAGCATCCCCCGTCGCGAGTGAGGTCCACCCATGCGCCTGCCCATCACCCCCAGCGAGATCGCCCCGCGCATCGCCACCGGCGCGTTCATCCTGAACTCCGGGCTCGGCAAGCGCGGCGCCGACGCCGAGACCGCCGCCGGCCTGCACGGCTTCGCCGCCGGCACATACCCGGTGCTGAAGAAGGTGCCGGCGACCACCTTCGCCAAGGGGCTGTCGACCGCCGAGATCACCGTCGGCGCCCTGCTGCTGACCCCGCTGGTGCCCGGCGTGGTCGCGGGCGCCGCACTCACCGGCTTCTCCGCCGGGCTGCTGGGCCTGTACCTGCGCACGCCGGGGATGACGAAGCCCGGCAAGAGCGTCGCCCCGACCCAGGACGGGCTGCCGATCGCCAAGGACGTCTGGATGCTCGGCATCGGCCTCGGCCTGATCACCCAGGGGCTGGTCGGCCGCGAGGCACGCATCGGCACCCGCAAGCCCTCCCGCGCCAGCCGCAAGGCCACCCGGAAGGCGGCCAAGGACGCCGCGAAGCTCTCCGTCGCCGGCAAGGCCGTCTCCCGGGCCCGCGAGGCCGTCGCCGCCTGATCGACGGCCTGGGCCGGCGCGAGCCGGCTCAGATCACGGGCGGCTCAGCGCACCGACCGGCTGAGGTCGAGGGCGAGTCCCGCGACGTCGTCCGGGCGGGTCATCGGGAGCATGTGCGCCGCGCCGGCCAGCTCGACCAGCCGGCCGCGCGGGGCGCAGGCGACCAGGTGCGCCGCCCAGTCGTGACCGCACAGCGCGTCCCGGGCCCCGCGGACGACGAGCACCGGCACCGCCACCCGGCGCAGCCGCTCGTCGATCCGGTCCGGCGAGGCGCGCCGCCAGAGCCGGGTCATCGCCGGCGGCCCGGTGCGCAGCCACTGCCCGACGATGAGCGGGGCCTGCCACCACTGCTCGCACAGCGCGGTGCGCAGCCACCGGCCGGCCAGCACGCGCACCCGGCGCAGTCTCGGGTCGGTGGTCGGGCCGAGCAGCAGCACCCCCACCACCCGCGGGTCGCGCTCGGCCACGGCGACCACCACCTGGCAGCTCTGCGAGTGCCCCGCCAGCACGACGGGCCCGGGTCCGAGCGCTGCGGTCAGCCGGTCGGCCAGCTCGGCCACCGTGCCGATGCGACCGCGCTCCCCCATGCCCGGCAGCCGCACGACGGCCCCGCCGGCACGCCGCCGGACCCGCGCCCAGGAGCGGTCGTCGAGACCGAGACCCGGGACGCACACGAGTTCAGGAACACCGTTCGCCTCCAGGCTGCTCTCCTTCATGCCGACTGTGTCCGGGACGACGACGCCCCGCAGCGGAGGGCGGCCGGAAGATCCAGAGCAGTAGTGGGAGGATGAGTCATCATGACGACATCAGGAGGCACCGTGACCACCGCAACCCAGTCCACCGGACGTCGGCCCCGGGTGGTCATCGTCGGGTCCGGGTTCGGCGGTCTCTTCGCCGCCCAGCGCCTGAAGAAGGCCCCGGTCGACATCACCCTGGTCGCGAAGACGTCCCACCACCTCTTCCAGCCGCTGCTCTACCAAGTGGCCACCGGCATCCTCTCCGAGGGCGAGATCGCCCCGGCCACCCGGCAGATCCTGAAGGACCAGGACAACGCCCGCGTGGTGCTCGGTGAGGTCACCGACATCGACCTGGCCGCCCGCACCGTCACCTCGACCGTGCTCGGCCGCACCACGGTGCACGAGTACGACGAGCTGATCGTCGCCGCCGGCGCGGGGCAGTCCTACTTCGGCAACGACCAGTTCGCCGAGTTCGCCCCGGGCATGAAGAGCATCGACGACGCCCTCGAGCTGCGCGGCCGGATCTTCGGCGCCTTCGAGCTCGCCGAGCTGGCCACCGACCCCGCCGAGATCGACCGGCTGCTGACCTTCGTGGTCGTCGGCGCCGGCCCGACCGGCGTGGAGATGGCCGGGCAGATCGCCGAGCTGGCCCGCCGCACCCTGCGCAAGGACTTCCGGCGGATCGACCCGACCAGCGCCCGGGTGATCCTGCTCGACGCCGCGCCCAAGGTGCTGCCGCCGTTCGTCGACTCGCTCGGCCAGAACGCGCACAAGCGGCTCAACGAGATCGGCGTCGAGGTCCAGCTGGGCGCGATGGTCACCAACGTCGACGCCGACGGCATCGTCGTCAAGGACGGCGAGGGCCACGAGCGCCGGATCCACTCGGCCACCAAGATCTGGGCGGCGGGCGTCCAGGCGAGCCCGCTGGGCAAGGTCCTCGGCGAGCAGTCCGGCGCCGCGGTCGACCGCGCCGGCCGGGTCTCCGTCGAGCCGGACCTGACCCTGCCCGGGCACCCCGAGGTGCACGTCGTCGGCGACATGATGTCGCTGGACCGGCTCCCCGGTGTCGCCCAGGTCGCCATCCAGGGTGGCCGCTTCGCCGCCGACGCGGTCAAGGCGCGCGTCGCCGGCCGGCCGACGAAGCCGGAGTTCAAGTACCACGACAAGGGCAGCATGGCGACGGTCGCCCGGTTCTCCGCCGTGGCCGACCTCGGCAAGATCAAGCTGACCGGTTTCCTGGCCTGGGTGCTGTGGCTGGTCGTGCACGTCGTGTACGTCGTGGGCTTCAAGAGCCGGTTCACCACGGTGCTCGGCTGGGCGGTGAGCTTCCTCGGCCGTGGCCGTGGGCAGCGCACGGCCACCCAGCAGCAGGTCTACGGCCGGCTGGCGCTGGAGGAGCTCGGCTCGGACTTCGAGGTCTCGAAGACCGGTGGCAAGCGGCACCTCGGCGAGCCGGTCGACGTCACCGGGCGCGAGTCCGCCTGACGCACCGCACCACCACGACGGCCCGGTCCCCGCAGCTCGCGGGGGCCGGGCCGTCGCCGTGTCGGGCTCAGAACGGGTAGCTGGGCAGGTCGCCGCGCAGCGTGACCCACTGGGTCTCGGTGAACGCCTCGATGTTGGCCTGCACCCCGCCGTGCCGGGAGCCGGTGCCCGAGGCGCCGACGCCGCCGAACGGGGCGACCGCCTCGTCGTTGACCGTCTGGTCGTTGATGTGCACCAGCCCGGCCGGGATGCGCTCGGCCAGCTGCAGCCCGGCGTGCACGTCCCGGGTCAGGATGCCCAGCGAGAGGCCGTACTCGGTGCCGGCGGCCAGGGCCGCGACCTCGTCGACCGAGGAGAACGGCGTCACCGGGGCCACCGGGCCGAAGATCTCCTGCTCGTAGGCCGGCGCGTCGACCGGGACGTCGCCGAGCACGGTCGGCCGGTAGAACAGCCCCTCGAAGGTGCCGCCGGTGCGCACCGTCGCGCCCCCGCCGACGCTGCTGGTGACCAGCTCGTGCACCCGGTCCCGCTGGCCGGCGTCGATCAGCGGGCCGAGGGCCACCTGCTCCCGGAACGGGTCGCCGACCGGCAGGTGCTCGACCTTCCCGGCCAGGACGGCGGTGTACTCCTCGGCGATCGAGGCGTGCACCAGGTGCCGGCTGGTGGCCATGCAGATCTGCCCCGAGTGGGCGAAGGTGCCCCAGGCCCCGACCGAGGCGGCCGCGGTGACGTCGACGTCGGGCATGACGATGAGCGCGGAGTTGCCACCCAGCTCCAGGTGCGCCCGCTTCAGGTGCTGCCCCGCCAGCGCACCCACGGCGCGGCCGGCCCGGGTCGAGCCGGTGAACGCGATCACCCGCACCGACGGGTCGGTGACCAGCGCCTCGCCGACGTCGGCGCCGCCGGGCAGCACCTGGAACACCCCCGCCGGCACGCCCGCCTCCTCGAAGACCCGGGCGAAGACGGCGCCGCCGCAGATGGCGGTGCGCGGGTCGGGCTTGAGGACGACGGCGTTGCCCAGGGCGAGCGCCGGGGCGATGGCCCGGATCGCCAGGATCGTCGGCACGTTGAACGGCGCGATGACGCCGACCACGCCGGCCGGCACCCGGCGGGAGAAGGAGAGCCGGGGCGACCCGGTGCGCAGCAGCTCGCCGTAGGGGTGACTGGGCAACGCCGAGGCCTCGTAGCACTCCTGCGCCGAGGTGTGCACCTGGAAGTCGCCGAAGGGCTGGATGGCGCCGGACTCCCGGGCCAGCCACTCCTTGACCTCCTGCGCGTGCTCGGTCAGCAGGTCGCCGGCCCGGCGGAGCACGGCGGCGCGCCGCTCGAACGGCAGCGCCGCCCACTCCCGCTGCGCCGCGGCGGCGCGCAGACCGGCCTCGGCCACGTCGGCGGGGGTGGCCCTGCCGACCCCACCCAGCTCGGCGCCGGTGGCCGGCTCGACGGCGGTGTAGGTGCCCCCGCTGCCGTCGGACCACGACCCGGTCCAGACCTTGCCCTGCCACGCGCCGTCCTCGAGCAGTGCCATGTGTCCCCTCGTCTCGTCGGTGAGCTCCGGTGAGGGTGCCGCACCCGCCGGGACGCACGGCACCGGTGTTCCGTCCAGCAGAAGGCCCCGTGCGGTGGTGCAGGTCACCGCGCCCTAATCTGCCACGACGCCGCAGCGCTCCACGCCGCAGCAACGACGCTCGCCCGGAGGCCCGCGTGACCACCGCCCCACCCCCGACCACCCGCGCCTCCGGCTGGGTCGCCGCCCTGTGCTGGATCGCCGTCCTGCTCGACGGCTTCGACCTGGTGGTCGTCGGCACGGTCGTCCCGACCCTGCGCACGCCGGAGGAGTGGGCGCTGTCGGACGGCGGCGCCACGTTCGTCGTCACCATCGGCCTGGTCGGCATGACGATCGGCGCGCTCACCATCGGCGCGCTCACCGACGTGGTCGGCCGGCGCAAGGCGCTGATCGGCGCGGTGGCGTCGTTCTCGCTGTTCACCCTGCTCTGCGCGGTGGCGCCCAACGCCGGGGTGTTCGGGCTGCTGCGCTTCCTGGTCGGGCTGGGGCTCGGGGGCTGCCTGCCCACCGCGATCGCGATGGTCAACGAGTTCACCCGGCGGGCGGCCGGGCGCGCCACGACCACGATGATGACCGGCTACCACGTGGGTGCGGTGCTCACCGCGGCGCTGGCGATCGTCGTCGTCGAGCCGCTGGGCTGGCGCTGGATGTTCGTCATCGGCGCGGCGCCCGCGGTCGTCGTCGTCCCGCTGATGCTGCGGCACCTGCCGGAGTCGCCGTCCTTCCTGCTCGCGCACGGACGCCGGGCCGAGGCCGAGGAGGTCGCCGCCCGGCACGGCCTGACGCTCGAGGCGGCGCCGCCGTTGGCGACCGGTGCGGGGGCGTCGATCCGCACGCTGTTCACCGGTGGGCGGCTGGTCACCACCCTGGCGATCGCGGTCACCTCGTTCATGGGGCTGCTGCTGGTCTACGGCCTCAACGGCTGGCTGCCCACGATCATGCGCGAGGCCGACTACGAGCTGGGGGCGGCGCTGGCCTTCCTGCTGGTGCTCAACGTCGGGGCGGTGGTGGGGCTGCTGGTGGCCGGCACTGTCGCGGAGCGGATCGGCCCGCGCGTCGCGGGCATCGTCTGGTTCGCCGCCGGCGCGCTGTTCCTGGCCCTGCTCTCGGTGCGGCTCCCGCTGGTCGGCGTGTACGCGATGACCTTCCTGACCGGCTGCTTCGTGTTCAGCGCCCAGGTGCTGGTGTACGCGTTCGTCAGCGCGAACCACCCGCCGCAGGTGCGGGCCACGGCGCTGGGCTGGGCGGCCGGGGTCGGCCGGGTCGGCGCGATCACCGGCCCGGTGATCGGTGGGGCGCTGCTCGGGGCGGGCATCGCGTTCCCGTGGGGCTTCTACGTGTTCGCCGTGGTCGGCGCGCTGGGCGCGCTCGCCCTGGCGGTCACCCGGGTGCGCCGCGACACCGCCACCGTCGCCTGAGCGGCGCTCACCCCGTGGGGGTGCCCCATGCCCCAGGATCATTCCGCTGAGCGCCTGCTCAGCGACATGATCGCGACGACGGGTCAGCGGACGGGGCGGTGGATGGACGAGCGGCTCCCTCTGCGGGTCGGGCTGCTCGCCCTGCTGCACGGCACCGGCGGCCTGCTCTGCGCCATCGGCGCCCTGCACCCGATGAGCCCGCGGACGCCGGTGGGCCTGCTGTGGGTGCTGGCCTCGGTCGGCGGGGTGGTCGCCGTCGGGCTGCTGCTGGCCGGCCGGCGGGTCACCGTCGCCGTGGAACACGGCGCGCTGGCCCTCTACTCGACGCTGCTGGCGGTGCTCGCCGCGTGCTCCGCGACCGCGGTCGGGGTGGTCGGGCTGGGGCCGGTGCTCATCGTGGTCGGGCTCTACGCCGCGCACTTCCTCCCGCTGCGCGCCGCCCGGGCACACACCCTGTGGCTGGTCACCGCCGCGACGGTCGGCGCGGTGCTCGCCGCGCCGGGCGGGTTCGCGATGGCCTGGCTCGTCGCGGTGGTGAACACGCTGCTGCTCACCGAGGCGCACGGCCGGCTCAGCAGCCGGCTGCGCACCGACGCCGCCACCGACCCGCTCACCGGGCTGGCCAACCGCCGCGCCTGGCAGCAGGAGGCCGAGCGCTGCCTCGCCCGGGCGAAGCGGGTCGGTGAGCCCCTCACCGTGGCCATCCTCGACCTCGACGACTTCAAGCTGGTCAACGACCGGGACGGGCGCAGCGCCGGCGACCGGCTGCTGCACGAGGTCGCCGCGCACTGGCGGGCCCGGCTGCGCACCTCGGACCTGCTCGGCCGGCACGGCGGTGACGAGTTCGTGCTCTGCCTGCCCGACACCGACCACGCCGGGGCGCAGGAGCTGCTGGCCCGGCTGGACGGTGCGCCGATCAGCTGGTCGTTCGGGACGGCGACCGCCCGGCCGGGCGACTCGCTGCCGGCCCTGCTGCAGCGGGCCGACGCCGAGCTCTACGCGCTGAAGCGCCGGCGCGGCCGGGCCACCGACCCCGGCGCCCGCCTCGGCGACGGCTGACCCGGGCGGCGGGCCGGGTCAGCGGCCGCCCAGCGACCGGCCGTCGGGCAACCGCCGGTCGGCGAGCAGCGCCACCAGCGCGCCACTGTCGGCTCGGACGACGTCGCCGCTCCCCCAGGCCCAGTCGGCGTCGGTGGCCTCGAGACGCACCCCGCCGAGGTCGAGGCCGAAGAACGCACCGTCGACGGCGGTCAGCTGGTCGAGGACGGCGACCAGGGCCGGAGCCGGTGCCACCGGCGGCCGGCCGAGCGCGACGGTGACGTCCAGGGAGTGGATGACGGCGTGGCTGAGCGCACCGGCGGCGCCTCCGCCCGGAGGTTGCCAGGCGTGCAGCACCGGCGAGCGGAGCGCGGCCAGCAGCTCGCCGACGGGCAGCGCGGCGTCCCGGGCGGCCACGGCGTCCGACAGCCGGGAGAAGTCGCCGCCGGCCGCCGCCATCTCGGCGCCGAACTGCTCGGGTGACAGGCGCGCCGGCATGGTCACGTGCGCCACCACGTGCCGAGCCCGCCAACCCGCGCACAGGGTCGGTGCGTCCCAGGCACCGGCCTCGGCTGCCAGCAGGTCGGCCAGGCCGTCGTAGGTCTGCGCCACCCAGCCCTGGGGGTCGCGTGCTCCGCCGTCGTGCTCGGTCATGCTGGTCTCCTCCCGCGCCGCCGGTCGCGGCGCCCCCAGCCAGGACGCCGCCCGGGCCCCGAACTCATCGCCGGTTCCGGGTGCAGTCGGCGCCGGCGGCCAGCTGCTCGACCCGGGCGGCGGCCCGGTCGCGGATCGCGGCGGCGGTCTCGGCCCGGCGGACGGCGGCGTCCCGGCGCTGCTCGGCGCGGTCGACGGCGGTGACCGCCTCGCCGGCCCGGCGCTCCAGCCGGCGCAGCTCCTCGGCCAGCCGGGCGACCTCCTCCTGCAGCTCGTCCCGCCGGTCGGTGGCGGCGGCCAGCTGCTGCTCGGCGTCCTCGGCGGTCGTGGCGGCGTCCCGTGCGACGCCGGCGGCCTCCTCCGCGTCCTGCCGGGCCTGGTCCAGCTCCCGGCGGCGCTGCTCCTCGGCCTCCCGGCGGCGCTGCTCCTCGGCCTCCCGGCGGTGTTGCTCGGCCTCCTGCCGGCGGCGCTCCTCGGCCTCCCTGCGGCGTCGCGCAGCGTCCTGGCCGGCGGCGGCACCCGCGGGGCCCGACGACCGCGCCGTCGTGGCCTCGGCCTCCGTGTCGGGCCCGGTCCCGGTCCCGCTCTTGGCCTTGGCCTCGGCCTCGGCCTTGGCCTCGGTCGCGGCCGGTGCCGTGCCGCCGGCGCGCACGGGGGTCGCCACCGCTCCGCTGAGGTCGACCGGGCCCAGCCCGCTGTAGGTCAGCGCCGTGGTGAGCCGGCCGGCCAGCAGGGCCTTCCCGGCGTCCGGGTCGGCGATCGCGGCGCGCAGCGTCCCCTCCACCTGCTCGGCCACCGCGGTGCTCACGTCGTGCCCCTCGGCGTGCGCCACCGCGCGGGCCTGCCGGGCGAGTGCGGCCACCACCTGGTTGCGCTGCTTGCCGAGGGCGCGCAGCTGCTCGGCCGAGAGGTCGGCCTGGGCCTGGCGCAGCAGTTCGCCGAGCTCGATCAGCTGGCCGACCTCGTCGGGCCGGCGCCGCGACAGCAGGTTGCACACCCAGGCGGCCGTGGTCGGCTTGGGCAGCGCGGCGACCGCCTTGGCCAGCTCCTTGTCCCCGGTGTCCCTGGCCCGGTCGCGTGCCGCGGTGCGGGCGGCGACGAACTCCTCCGGCGGGACGGCGTAGAGCTCGTCGGCCAGCTCGTCCAGCTCGGGCACCGGGCCCCTCTCTCGTGAACGGTCAGGGGCGGCGCCAGTCGTCCGACGTCAGGTGCGAGCCGGCCTGCGGGCCCATCTGCATCATGCCGCCGTCCACCGGCCAGGACGCGCCGGTGACGTAGCCGGCCGCCTCGGAGGCGAGGAACGCCACCACGGCGGCGACCTCCCGGGCGTCGCCGGGCCGCGGGACCGGGATGCCAGGCCGCCGCTTGCCCGGTGCGGTCGGGTCCTCGTCCTCCTGGCCGGTCATCGCGGTGGCGATCTCGCCCGGGGCCACCGCGTTCACGGTGATGCCGTGCCACGACGGGACGACGTTCGGCCAGAACGCCTTCCTGCGCGTGCTGCCCGACCCCGACGGCGACGGCGGCATCGCGGTGGCGCTGCTGACCAACGGCGGACAGCCGCGCGACCTGTTCCAGGACCTGTACAGCGAGGTCTTCTCCGAGCTGGCCGGCGTCCGGGTCGCCGAGCAGCTGGAACCGCCGGCGGAGGCGCCGGAGGTGGAGCTCGCCCGCTACGTCGGCACCTACGAGCGCAGCTCGATCACCACCGAGGTGTTCGAGCGCGACGGCGGCCTGGTCATGCGGGTGATCCCGACCGGGAAGATCGCCGAGGAGTCCGGGGCGACCGTGGAGGAGCTGGCGCTGCACCCGGTGGAGCAGGGGGTGTTCGCCACTCGGGCGCCGGAGTCGGAGACCTGGATGGCGGTGGTCTTCTACACGCTGCCGGGCGGCGCCGAGTACCTGCACTACGGGGTGCGGGCCAACCCGCGGAAGGCCTGATGCCGGCACCGATCGCCGACCTCGTCCTGTCCGGGGCCCGGGTCGTCGACCCGGAGACCGGCCTGGACGGGGTCCGCGCCGTGGGCATCACCGGCGGCACGATCACCTCGGTCGGGGAGGTCGCCCCGCCGGCCCGGGAGGTCTGGGACGTCACCGGTCAGGTGCTGGCGCCGGGCTTCATCGACCTGCACAGCCACGCCCAGAGCACCACCGGGCTGCGGCTGCAGGCGCTGGACGGCGTCACCACCGCACTGGAGCTGGAGGCCGGCGTGCTGCCGGTGGCCGGCGCCTACGCCCGCGCCGAGGCCGAGGGCCGGCCGGTCAACTTCGGCTTCTCCGCCTCCTGGACCGACGCCCGGATGCACGTGCTGGACGGCGTGCCGCTGGACACCGACGGCTCCCTGGACCTCTTCGCCACCCACCAGTCGCTGCCGAACTGGCGCGGGCCGGCCGCCGACCGGGACGTCGCCCGCGTCCTCGACCTGCTGGAGGGCGCGGTCGCCGACGGTGCGATCGGCATCGGGGTGCTCGTCGGCTACGCCCCGGACAGCGGCCGGGCCGAGTACTTCCGGCTGGCCGGGCTCGCCGCCCGGCTCGGCGTGCCCACCTTCACCCACACCCGGTACATCTCCACCGCCGAGCCCGGCACCTCGCTGGAGGGCGCGCTGGAGGTGATCGCCGCCGCGGCCGGCACCGGCGCGCACATGCACATGTGCCACGTGAACAGCACCTCGACCCGGATGATCGACGAGGTCGCCGGGGCGATCGACACCGCCCGCGGTCGCGGCGTCCGGGTCAGCACCGAGGCCTACCCCTACGGCGCCGGGGCGACGGTGATCGGCGCGGCGTTCCTCGCCCCGGACGGGCTGTCCCGGCTGGGCATCGGCCCGCAGCAGCTGACCTACCTGCGCACCGGGGAGCGGGTCGCCGACGCCGCGCGGCTGGCCGAGCTGCGCGCCGCCGACCCGGGCGGTGACGTGGTGGTGCACTTCCTCGACGAGGACGACCCGGCCGACCTGGCGGTGCTGGAACGCTCGTTCACCCTGCCCGACACCGCCATCGCCACCGACGCGATGCCCCTGGTCGCCTCCGGCCACATGCCCCTGGTCGCCTCCGGCGGAGAGCCCTTGGTCGCCTCGGGCGGGACCGGGGATCTCGACGCGTGGCCGCCGGCGCCCGGGCTGCTCACCCACCCGCGCTCGGCGGGCTCCTACGCGCGGACGCTGCGCTGGCTGGTCCGGGAGCGCGGCCTGCTCACCCTCACCGAGGCGCTGCGCCGCTCCTCGCTGCTGCCCGCGCAGCTCCTGGAGGGCGCCGTCCCGGCGATGCGGCGCAAGGGCCGGGTCCAGGTGGGCGCCGACGCCGACCTCGTCGTCCTCGACCCGGACACGGTCACCGACCGCGCCACGTACACCCGGGTCGCGCCGTCCACCGGCTTCCGGCACGTCCTGGTCGGGGGCACCCCGGTGGTCCGGGACGGCGAGCTGCAGCTGTCCGCGCTGCCCGGCCGGCCGGTGCGCTCGGGTGACCGCTGAGCGGGTCATGACCATCTCGTGACCTCTCCCCGCACCGGGCGTGTGGCCGCCGGTCAGGGGTAGGCCGAGCCGGTGAACGTCGTCCGGGTCCTGCTGTCGGCCCTGCTCGTCCTCGTCGGCGCCAGCGGGTGTGCCGTGGTCGAGAACGGCTCCACCGCCTCCGCGCCACCACCGGGGTCCGCGCCCGCCGACGACCCGTCGGTGCCGGCCGAGGACCGCATCGCCCGCGTCGTCTTCGACCGGGTCAACGCCGAGCGGGAGGCCCGCGGGCTCGAACCGGTGGCCTGGGACGACGCGCTGGCCGGCGTCGCCCGGGACTGGAGCGCGGAGATGGCCGACACCGGCCGGTTCCAGCACCAGGACATCGGGTCGGTGCTGCAGCGCGAGGAGCTGACCGGCTTCCGCGCGATGGGCGAGAACATCTTCCGGGCCACCGGCCCGGTACCCGCCAGCGCCGTCCACGTCGGCTGGATGCGCTCGGACGACCACCGGGTCAACGTGCTCAACCCCGGGTGGGACCGGCTGGGCGTCGGCGTCTTCTGCGCCGCTGACGGCTCGGTCTGGGCCACCCAGGAGTTCGGCCGGACGGCGGGTGCCGACCGGCCGGCGGTGGCCAGCACCACCCCGCCGGTCGAGCCGATCGCCCGCCCGGACGAGGACGGCCCGACCTGCTGAGCGCCCGCACCGTGGGACCACCCGCAGATGCTCCGGCGGGCCGACCGCCGCCAGGGGCAGGACCTCGATGCGTCGGCGGCGGCGACCTCCGAGCAGGACGGCCGGCGGTGAGCTGGTCCGGGGTTGGCCGGCACCACCGCCCGGGTAGCCGCAGCGAGACGACCGACGCCGCCGGCCCCGCCCCCCGCGCGCCGGGTCCCGTCCACGCACCCGGCCCGGCCCGGCCCGGCCCGTCCGCCGCCGGGCTCCCCGGTCGTCGGGGGGCGGCACACCACCCCGGGAGCCCGGGCACCCGACCCAGGAGCGATCGATGAGGCGACGAGGCCGGACCGCCGACCGGACGCGGCCGCGCGAGGCCGGTCCCGCGGCCGACCGGGACGGCCAGGGCACCGGTTCGGTGCTGACCGAGGCCCCCGTGGCAGCGCTCGCGCCGCGGGCCACGGCGCCTCCGCTCGCCCCGCAGCCCGACCACGCGGCGTCCGGCGCCGTGCCCGGGTGGGCGCTGCGGGTGATCGCCGTCGGCGGTGCGGCGGTCGTGCTGAGCGCCGTCGTCTGGCTGGTCTTCTGGCTGCTGTTCCGGCTGCCGATGGTCACCTTCACGCTGGCCGTCGCCGTGCTGCTGACCGCGCTGACCGCACCCATCGCCGGGCTGCTGCGCCGGGCCGGTGCCCCACCGGCGCTCGCCGCACTGACCGGCGTCCTGACCCTGCTCGCCGTGATCGGCGGGATCGCCTTCCTGGTCGGCTTCCGGGCCGCGGAGAGCCTGCAGGACCTGACCCGCCCGCTGGCCGCCGGCATCGACCGGATCCGGGTCTGGGCGATCGAGGGGCCGCTCTCGCTGGACCCGCAGCAGGTCGCCGACGTCCGCAACCAGATCGTCAGCCGCCTCTACGAGGCCACGCCCAGCCCCGAGGACGGCGCCCGGATGGGCGTGGTCGTGCTGGGGGCGATCGTGCTGGTCTTCTTCCTGGTGTTCTTCCTGCTCAAGGACGGCGACCGGATGTGGGCCTGGCTGCTGGAGCGGGTGCCCGACCGCAACCGTGCCCGGGTGGACGGCGCCGGCCGCGCCGCCTGGGCGACGCTGGCCGGCTACGTGCGCGGCGTGCTGGTGGTGGCGCTGATCGACGCGATCGGCATCGGGGCCGCACTCCTGCTGCTCGGCGTGCCGCTGTGGCTCTCGCTGACCCTGCTGACCTTCCTCGGCGCCTTCGTGCCGATCGTCGGCGCCACCGTCAGCGGGGCGGTCGCCGTGCTGGTCACCCTGGTCACCAACGGCGTGACCGACGCGGTCGTCGTGCTGGTCGTGGTGCTGGTCGTGCAGCAGGTCGAGGGCAACGTGCTGCAGCCGGTGATCATGGGGCGGGCGGTCCAGCTGCACCCGGTCGTCATCCTGCTCGGGGTGACCGCCGGGGGGCTGGCCGCCGGGGTCGCCGGTGCGCTGCTGGCCGTGCCGGTGCTCGCGGTGGCCTACCGGGTCGCGGAGTTCCTGCGCACCCACCCGGCCTCCTCCGAGGAGACCCCGGCACCGCCGGGATCTCCTGAGCCGGGCTGAGCCGGGCTCAGTCCGCGGTCCCCTCCCCCTGCTGCACCCGGTCGGCCGCGACGGCGAGCTGCCCGGCGTACTCGGTCAGGAAGGCGCCCGGGTCGTCCAGGAGCACGTCGGCGGCGATGCCGAAGTCACGCTCGAAGGAGCTGCGCTGCACGCGGGTGGCCACCCCCGACACCTGCACGGCGTCCCCGGTGCCCAGCTCCGCGACCGGGGTCGGCGAGATGACGGTGACCGTCGCTCCCTCGCTCGTGGCCAGCCGGAAGGCGCTGCCGACCGCCGTCGTGGAGATCAGCCCGGTGACCTCGCCGCCCAGCGACACGTCGTCCCCCGCGGAGAAGGTGGGCGTCGGCTCGGCCGGTGCGGTGGTCGTCGGCGTCGTGGTCGCGGACGTCGTGTTCGCGGACGTCGTGGTCGCGGCAGCCGACGAGCGGGCGGCCTCGAGCTCGTCCACCCGCTCGCGCAGCGTCGCGACGTCGTCCCGCACGTCCTGGAGCTGCTCGGCGGTCACGCCGTCGGGGGCCGCCTCGTCCTGACCGCAGCCCACGAGCCCGCCGACCCCGAGGACGGCGAGCACGGCCGCGGCCGCACGGCGTCCAGCCGGCCGATCGGGGGCACTGCGCATGTCTGCTCCTCTGTCCTGCTCCGGCTCCCGGCGGGGCTGCACGACCCACCGGCCCCACCGGCCTACCCGGTCCGGCCGAGCGGTAGACGGCATCGGACGGTCGGCCCGCCGGGTCAGGGCAGTGTCCGTCGCATGACCAGCCGGGGCATCCGGCTGGCCTTCGCCGCGGTGCTCCCGATCACCTGGAACCCGGCGCGCTCGAACATCGACCGGGTGCCCACGAAGGCCATGGTCAGGTCCATCCGTCCGGGCGGGTCGACGGGGTACGCCTCGACCGCCGGTGCCCCGTGCGCGGCGGCGTAGGCGACCGCGCCCTCGATCAGCGGCTGCGTCACGCCCTGCCGGCGACGGCCGGCGCGGACCACGACGCACACGATGCTCCACACCGGCAGGTCGTCGACCGGCCGGATGAGCCGCGAGCCGGTCAGCCGGGTGATCTCGGACCGCGGACCGGTGTTGCACCAGCCCACCGGCTCGCCGTCGCGGTAGGTCACCACCCCCGGTGGGTGCTCGCGCTCGCACAACCGCCGCATGGCCTGCTCCCGGCTGCCACCGCCCAGTTCCTCGATCTCGGCGGCGCGCAGCCGGTGGGACAGGCACCAGCAGTGGTCGGCCCGCCGGGTGCGGTTGACGACGTCGGCGAAGTCGTCGAAGCGGTCCGGGGTCACCGGGTGCGTCTCCCACGTCATGACCGCACCTCACCACGAGCCACCGACGCCGGGACCACGACCGCCGCGACCGCACGACCCGCCACACCGTTCCTGCCCGCGCGCGCGAGCAACCCGAGCGGTGACCGGGCTCGGTCTGTGCCGGTACCGCCCCCCCCCGGGTCAGGGCAGGGTGTAGGCGGCCGGCCGGACCTCCAGGCTGCCGGTGCCGGGGTCGACGGTGAACAGCAGCGCACCGGACTGCCGGCTGTGCGGCGGGACGTAGGCGATCGTGGCGGTGGCCTCCTGGACCTCCTCGCCGTCGCGTTCGAGCACCCCGGTCACCTGGACCTGCTCGGCGGTCGTGCCGCCGTCGTTGCGCACCTCGAACGCCACCGACCAGCCGCCGTCCACCGGTTCGGCCGGCGCCGTGGTGACCGAGAGCTCCGGGTCGCTGTCCCGGACGACGACCGCCTGGTGCACCAGGAAGCCCAGGACCAGCAGGACGATCAGCGCGCCGAGCACCCCGAGCGCGTACTCGCCGCGGCTGGTCTCCCCCGCGGCGTCCACGCCCGGCTCGCGGGCGTCCCCATCGCGCGCCGGGCCCTCGCGCGCCGGCCCCTCGCGCGCCGGACCCTCGTACGCGAGACCCTCGCGCGCCGGACCCTCGTCCGCCGTCTGCCCGCTCACGATCTCCTCCTCACAGGATCAGCCGGGCGGCGGCCGCGCCGAGGCTGGCCGGCAGCGCCAGCACCACGGACTCGGTCACCGCCATCACCAGGCCCACGTCGTCGAAGCGGCCGAAGGTCCACAGCAGGTAGGCCGACAGGGCGAGTGCGATCACGTAGCCGACGACGGTCAGGGTCAGGAACGAGCGCAGCACGCCGCCGACGGCAGCCTCCTGGCCGCGGAACCCGACCCAGTAGACGAACCCGTGCATGAACACCAGGCACAGCACGACCAGGGCCACCGGGTGCCAGGGACCGACCTCGGCCGCCAGCAGCACCACCTCCTCGGTGGGGGCGATGTTGGCGGCGAAGACGATCGCCCCGGCCGCCATCAGCAGCAGCTCCCCGCCGTAGGTCGTCGTCCTTACCCGCCGGCCGCCCAAGCCGAGCTGGCTGCGGGCGAAGGAGGCGCCGATGGCCGCCGGGAGCATCTCGATGGCGATGACCGAGAGGGCGTCCCGCCAGCCGCGCAGCGGCTCGATCACCGACAGCACCCCGAGGACCAGGGCGGCGGCGACCGCGGCCATCACGAACGCCACCCCGGCGTCGGCCAGCGACCCGCGCCAGCCGATCCCCGGCGACCCGGCACCGAAGTGCTGGGACAGGAAGACGACGAGCAGCACGGTGCCCACCACCAGCAGGGCGAGTCGGTACCGCGGGATGGCGACACCCAGCTGCCAGAGCTCCATGGTCATCAGCAGCGGGAGCGAGAAGAGCAGCGCACCGCCGAACGCCCGCCCGCTGCTCTGGGCGAGCTGGTGCCCGCCGCTCACCGCGACCCCCACCGATTCCACCCTCCCCGCCCCCGTGAGCGGCCGGTCGAGGCCACCGCCGCTGTCCAGTCCGGGCCTCGTGGCGCCCAGCGGTGATCATCATGCCGCCCTGCCCGCCGCGGCGCGGCCGCCCCTCTCGTGGCCGACCGACCCGGGCAGGCGCCCGAGAGGCCACTGGCCCGGCCCCCGCGAAGGGGACCGGGCCAGTGGGACCGGGCGCTCAGGCCAGGGAGTCCAGGTCAGCTGCGGGCCTGGACTCCGTGGCCGACCGCATCAGCTGCAGCCGCTGGTGGAGCCGCAGCCCTCGCAGACGTAGCAGCTGCCGGCCGGGCGCATCTTCGTCCCGCAGGTCATGCACAGCGGGGCGTCGGTGGCGGTTCCGGTGACCAGCTCGAGCAGCTCGGCCGAGGAGTGGGCCTCCTTGACCGACTTGGGACCGGCCGGGGTGACCTTCTCCTCCACCTTGGCGGTCTCGATCGGCGCGGAGCCGCGCAGCTGCTCCAGGTCGACGTCCTCCTCCTCGGTGACCGCGGGGGTCGAGGCGGAGGTGCTGCCGTACGAGCCGGACACCTGAGCCGCCCGCTCCTCGGCCGAGAAGATGCCCAGGCTGGCCCGGGTCTCCACCGGCAGGTGGTCCAGCGCCAGGCGACGGAAGATGTAGTCCATCACCGACTGGGCGATCCGGATGTCCGGGTCGTCGGTCATGCCGGCCGGCTCGAACCGCATGTTGGTGAACTTCTGGATGTAGGTCTCCAGCGGCACCCCGTGCTGCAGGGCCAGGGAGATCCCGATCGAGAAGGCGTCCATCACGCCGGCCAGGGTCGAGCCCTGCTTGCCCAGCTTGAGGAAGACCTCACCCAGGCTGCCGTCCTCGTACATGCCGGCGGTCATGTAGCCCTCGGCGCCGGCGACGCTGAACGAGGTGGTGACGCTGGTGCGCTTCTTCGGCAGGCGCTTGCGCACCGGGTGCGACAGGGCGGTGGCGGCCGGGGCGGTCTCCTCGACGGTGGCCTCGGCCTTGGTGCCGTCGTTCTTGCCCTTGCCGCCGGACAGCGGCTGGCCGACCTTGCAGTTGTCGCGGTAGATGGCCAGGGCCTTGATGCCCATCTTCCATCCCTGGAAGTAGATGTCCGCGACCTCCTCGACGGTCGCCGACTCCGGCATGTTGACCGTCTTGCTGATCGCGCCGGAGATGAACGGCTGCACCGCGGCCATCATCCGGACGTGGCCCATCGGGGAGATGGAGCGCTCGCCCATCGCGCAGTCGAACACCTCGTAGTGCTCGGGGCGCAGGCTCGGGGCGTCGACGACGTGCCCGTGCTCGGCGATGTACTCGACGATCGCCTCGACCTGCTCCTCCTGGTAGCCCAGGCTCTTCAGCGCCCGCGGGACCGTCTGGTTGACGATCTGCATGGAGCCGCCGCCGACCAGCTTCTTGAACTTGACCAGCGAGAAGTCCGGCTCGATGCCGGTCGTGTCGCAGTCCATCATGAAGCCGATGGTGCCGGTGGGGGCCAGCACCGAGGCCTGCGCGTTGCGCCAGCCGTTCTCGGCGCCGATGGCCAGGCAGTCCTGCCACTGCTGGGTGGCGACCTTGAGCACGTCGGCGTCGTCGGCGCCGACCGGGCGGATGGCGTCGTTGGCCGCGGCGTGCTTGCGCATCACCCGGGCGTGGGCGTCGGCGTTGCGGGCGAAGCCCTCGTAGGCGCCGACGACGCCGGCCAGCTCGGCGGAGCGGCGGTAGGCGGTGCCGGTCATCAGCGAGGTGATCGCCGCCGCCAGCGTCTGGCCGCCCCGGGAGTCGTAGGCGTGGCCGGTGGCCATCAGCATCGCGCCGAGGTTGGCGTAGCCGATGCCCAGCTGCCGGTAGGCCCGGGTCGTCTCACCGATCGGGTCGGTCGGGAAGTCGGCGAAGCAGATGGAGATGTCCATCGCGGTGATGATCAGCTCGACGGCCTTGACGAAGTTCTTGGCGTCGAACGTGCCGTCGTCCTTGAGGAACTTCATCAGGTTCAGCGACGCCAGGTTGCACGAGCTGTTGTCCAGGCTCATGTACTCCGAGCAGGGGTTGGACGCGTTGATCCGCCCGGTCTCGGGGTTGGTGTGCCAGTCGTTGATCGTGTCGTCGTACTGGATGCCCGGGTCGGCGCACTCCCAGGCGGCCTTGGTGACCTTGCCGAACAGCTCACGGGCGTCGACGGTCTCGATCACCGAGCCGTCGGAGCGGGCGCGCAGGCCGAACTCGGTGCCGTTCTCGACCGCACGCATGAACTCGTCGTTGACCCGGACCGAGTTGTTGGCGTTCTGGTACTGGACGCTGGTGATGTCCTTGCCGCCCAGGTCCATGTCGTACCCGGCGTCCCGCAGCGCGCGGATCTTGTCCTCCTCGCGCGCCTTGGTCTCGATGAACTCCTCGATGTCGGGGTGGTCGATGTCGAGGACGACCATCTTCGCCGCGCGGCGGGTGGCGCCACCGGACTTGATCGTGCCGGCGGAGGCGTCGGCGCCGCGCATGAAGGAGACGGGGCCGGAGGCGGTGCCGCCGGAGGAGAGCAGCTCCTTGGAGGAGCGGATGCGGGAGAGGTTGAGGCCGGCGCCGGAGCCGCCCTTGAAGATCAGGCCCTCTTCCCGGTACCAGTTCAGGATCGAGTCCATCGTGTCGTCGACCGCGAGGATGAAGCAGGCGCTCACCTGCTGCGGGGAGGCGGTGCCCACGTTGAACCAGACGGGCGAGTTGAAGCTGAACACCTGGTGCAGCAGCATCCAGGTCAGCTCGTGCTCGAAGACCTCGGCGTCGGCCTCGCTGGCGAAGTAGTCGTGCTCGCGGCCGGCCGCGCCGTAGGTCAGCACGACGCGGTCGATGAGCTGACGGAGGCTGGTCTCGCGCTGCGGGCTGCCGACCGCACCCCGGAAGTACTTCGTGGTGACGATGTTGGTGGCGTTGATGCTCCACTCGGCCGGGAACTCGACCCCGCGCTGCTCGAAGTTGATCGAGCCGTCCCGCCAGTTGGTCATGACGACGTCGCGGCGCTCCCAGACGACCTCGTCGTAGGGGTGCACACCAGCGGTGGTGAACACGCGCTTCACCTTCAGCCCCTTGCCCCGGGTGGGGGCCTTGGCGGCGGTGCGGCGGTTGCGGCTGGTGGCGACGCGGTCGGCTGTCTCGGTCAAGGCGTGCTCCCCTGGAAGGCGTTCGGGTGTGCGAGTGGTGGCTGCGACGTCGATGGGCGTCGGGAGGCGGTGGTCGGTGCTGCTGACGGCACGGGCGCCGGTGTCAGCGGGACGGGGCGGGCCCGGCGGCGTCGCCGGGCGGGGCCCCGTCAGCGGGGTCGGTGGACTCCGGGTCAGTGGAGTCGGACTCGGGGCGGCCGGTGGCCCCGTAGCGGAGCCGCCGGAGCTCGGCGATCTCCTTCTCGAAGTCGGCCGCGGAGCTGAAGGACCGGTACACGCTGGCGAACCGGAGGTAGGCCACCTCGTCGAGGTAGCGGAGCGGGCCCAGGATGGCCAGGCCGACCTCGTTGCTCGGCACCTCGGCGGACCCCGTGGCCCGCACGGCGTCCTCGACCTTGGCGGCGAGGACGGCCAGCTGAGCCTCGTCGACGGGCCGGCCCTGACAGGCCCGGCGCACCCCGGCGATGACCTTGTTGCGGTCGAAGGGCTCGCTGACGCCGCTGCGCTTGACGACGGCGAGCACCGGCTCCTCCACGGTGGTGAACCGGCGGCCGCAGACCGGGCAGGACCGACGACGACGGGTGGTCGCCCCCTCGTCGGTCTCCCGCGAGTCGACGACCCGACTGTCAGGGCTGTGGCAGAAGGGACAGCGCACCGGGCACCTCCTCGATCGGCGGGCCGCGAGAGCGACCGTCCGACGCTCCCTGTGGACCGACCGGGGGACATCCGGTGGATGTCCTGGGACTGACCTGGGGAAGCGCCTGTGGATGAGAACTACATCTCTGTCACACAAGATGTTGGGGTCAGGTTAGCTCCCGACCCCTACAGGTACGCAACCCCGGGGCGGCGTGTCGTCTTCCTCCGTCGCGTCCGCCCCGTCCGCACCAGGCGTGGAGCGCCACTGCCACCCAGCCCTGAGGCCACTGCCGGGCAGGTCAGGGCAGCTCCAGCTCCGCACCGGGCAGCAGGTCGACGCTGTCGAGCCCGTTGAGCTCCACGATCGCGTCGACCACCGCCCGCGGGTCCTCCTCCGGCGCGACCTCCCGGGCGATGGACCACAACGTGTCCCCCGACTGGACGACGACGGTCGAGGAACCGGCCAGCCGGAGGCCGCCGTCCCGGTCACCGAGCTCGACGACGACCACGGTGGCCGCAGCGATCGACAGACCGATGGCGACCGACAGCCCGGCGGCCACCCGCCGGCCACGGTCGGTCAGCCGCAGTGGCGCCGGACCGAGGTCGTACGGCGGCCACTCCCCCGCGACCCTGCCGGTGGCGGACCCGTCGCGCCCGCACCCGCCCCGCACCGGACGGGCCGCGGCGACCCCGTCGACCCGGACGGGTCGACCACCCGGCCTGGCCGGGTCGCGCCGGGCGACGGCCGGCGCGACGGACTGGGCACCCCGGACCCCGACGGCACGGGCCGGCGCCGGGCGGGCCGAGGCCGGCCGGACCGGACCCGGGCGGGACGACGCCGGGGTGGAGGCGGTGAGGCTGCGCTGCGGGCTGACCATCGGGACGCTCCTGCTGTCTGACTGTGCCGGACGGGACGACGACCGAGGGACCGGGCGACCAGGTGGTGCACTCGAACGCCTGTTCGACTCGAACGTCTGTGCGATGTCTACCGCACGGCAGTGACAGATCCACCCCTCGACACCGGATTTCTTCGAACACCTGTTTGAACTACACCGGTGCAACCCGCTACGGTGCACCTGCGATCGACACGGGGCCGCCCTGCCCGGCCACCGGCCCGGCGGCCGGGCGCCCCGGTCGACAGGCACCCGGAGACGCTGCCCCGGCAGCCGGACGAGGAGGACACATGGCGGCCGACGGCCCGACAGCAGACGGCGGCGCGAGCTCCTCCCGGCGCACGCGCGCCACGGACGACGACGCCGTCGCGGGTGGTGGCGCGGCGGTCCGCGAGTTCCCCGACCGCGGCGAGGCCGGCGACGGCCTGACCCAGCGGCAGCGCCGGGTGCTCGAGGTCATCCGCGACTCCATCGAGCGGCGCGGCTACCCGCCCTCGGTCCGGGAGATCGGCGAGGCCGTCGGCCTGTCCTCGGCCTCGTCGGTGGCCCACCAGCTGTCGGTGCTGCAGCGCAAGGGCTGGCTGCGGCGCGACCCGAACCGGCCCCGCGCGCTCGACGTCCGGCTGCCCGGCGACACCCCCGGGGCGCCCGCCGCCGACCCGGCCGCGCTGGCCGGCGCCGGGGCCGGCAGCGGCCTCGACGAGGCCGCCACCCCCCGCCCCACGTACGTGCCGCTGGTCGGCCGGATCGCCGCCGGTGGTCCGGTCCTGGCGGAGCAGGCCGTGGAGGACGTGTTCCCGCTGCCGCGGGAGCTGGTCGGCGAGGGCACCCTCTTCATGCTGAAGGTGGCCGGCGACTCGATGGTCGACGCGGCGATCTGCGACGGCGACTGGGTCGTCGTCCGCCAGCAGCCGACCGCGGAGAACGGCGAGATCGTCGCGGCCATGATCGACGGCGAGGCGACGGTGAAGACCTACAAGCGCCGCGACGGGCACGTGTGGCTGCTGCCGCACAACGACGCCTACGAGCCGATCCCCGGCGACGACGCCACCGTGCTGGGCCGCGTGGTCACGGTGCTCCGCCGGGTTTGACCCACCTGTCGACAGCCGGCGACCCCGCGGGGTCGCCGGCCGTCTCGGGGAATGCCGTTCAGCGCCGCTGGTAGTCCCCGTCCCGCTTCTCGAAGAACGCCCGGAGCGCCTCCTGGTGGTCCTCGGTCCGGAACATCTCCAGGAAGCGCTGGGTCTGCAGCGCCTGCCCCTGAGCGAAGTCCATCTCGAACGCGCCGGTGACCGCCTGCTTGGTGACCTCGACCGACAGCGGAGCCCGGGTGGCGATCCGCTGGGCCTTGGCGAGCGCGGCGTCCATCAGGTCGGCCGGCTCGTGCACCTCGGTCACCAGCCCCCAGTTCAGCGCCTGCTGGGCGGTGTACCGGGCCCCGGTCAGCAGGATCTCCTTCGCCGGCCCTAGCCCCACGACGCGCGGCAGCCGCCAGAAGCTCACGATGAGCCCGACGTTGACGCCGGCCGCGACGAAGAAGGCGTCCGTGGAGGCGATCCTGATGTCGCAGCAGAGGGCGAACTCCAGTCCCCCGCCGATCGTCGGGCCGTTGATGGCGGCGACGACCGGCGTCCGGAAGTGCTGCACGCCGTTGAGCACCCGGCCGAACTCGGCCAGATAGTCGGTGAGCTGCTCGTCGGTCATCGACTGGTCCTCACCGAGGTGGGCGCCCGCGGTGAACGCCCGCCCCTCGCCGGTGATCACCAGGCAGCGGACCTGCTCGTCGGCGTCGAGGACGTCCAGCGCCCTCATGAACGACCGCCGGCTCTCCCAGCTGAACGTGTTCGACGGCGGACTGTCCAGCGTCAGGACGGCGATGTGCGGGGTCTCGTAGCGCAGCTGAACCCCGGGGCCCACGTCGGTCGTGGTCACGGTCATGCGTTCTCCTCCGAGAGTGCGGGGGTGCGGGACGGAGCGGGGCGACGGCGCCGGACGGACTCACCCGGTCGGCGGTCGAGCAGGCGCATGGCGATGACCGCCACGACGATGTTGATCAGCAGGATGACCACCGACAGGGCGCCCACCCGCTGGTACAGCGACTCGTTGGACAGGTTGTAGAGGACGGTGGCGATGGTGGGGTTGGCGCCGGTGTAGAGGAACACCGACATCTCCAGCTCCCGGAAGAGCAGGACGAAGTTGAGCAGCCCGGCCGCCAGCAACGAGGGGCGCAGCAGCGGGACGGTGATCCTCCGCCAGGTACGGGCCCACGAGGCGCCCAGGCTCCTCGAGGCCTCCTCGACCTCGGCGCCGATCTGCCCCATCCCCGCGTGCACGTAGGCGAAGGTGAGCGGCAGCGCGCTGCCCGCGTAGGCGATGAGCAGGATCGACATCGACCCGCCCAGCCCGAACGGCGGGGCGGCGTACGCGATGATCAGCCCGATCCCCAGGACGGCGCCGGGGAAGGCGAGCGGCGCGGCCATCGCCGGCGCGATCACTGCGTTGCTGCGGGCCCGGGTCCGGTGCACCAGCCAGGAGGCCAGCAGCGCGAGAGCGAGGGCGATCACCGTCGCCGCGAGGGCGAGGAGGAGGCTGTTGCCCATCGCCGCGGTGATCAGTGGCTGGCTGAACACCTGCTCGTAGTTGCCGGTCAGGGTGAAGTTGTCCGCCCCGAACGGCCGGCCCAGCGCCTCCCGGAACGACGTCGCCAGCAGGATGCCGAACGGCAGCACGATGCTGAGGACGACGACCAGCGAGCAGAAGGCCAGCCCGGCGGCCCGCGCCGCCGGCCCGAGGCGGGTGACTTCCTGACGCCCCGGCTTGCCACCGATCACGGTGAACTTCCGGCCGCCGACCAGGCGCCGCTGGACCAGCAGCAGCGCGGCGATGATCACCAGGATCGGCACCGAGATGACCGCCGCGGCCTCGATCCGGGGCGGGAACTGCATGAGGCTCAGCAGCACGGTCGGGATGGTCTGGAAGCCGGTGGGCGCCCCGAGGATGGCGACCGGGCCGAAGATGACCGCAGCGCTGACGAAGACCAGGATCGAACCCGCGATCAGGGCCGGGGCGATCACGGGGAAGGTGACCGTCCGCAGCACCCGCAGCCGGGAGGCACCCAAGCTCGCAGCCGCGTGCTCCAGGGCCGGGTCGATGCCCTCCAGCGCGGCCGAGACCGGCAGGAACACGAGCGGGTAGAGGAACAGCGAGAGGACGAAGATGATCCCCCACGGGCTGAAGATGTCGAAGGGCGCGGACTCCAGGCCGAACAGCGACATCAACGTCGTGTTCAGCAGCCCGTTGCGCGGCCCGAGCAGCAGGATCCAGCCCAGCGCGGCGATGAAGCTCGGCGCGGCGAAGGTGAGCACCGCGGTGCCCCGGAAGAACCGCCGGAACGGCAGGTCGGTGCGCACCGCGAACCAGGCGACCGGCAATCCCAGCAGCAGGCTGCCCACCACGGTGCCGACCGCGATCCACAGTGAGTTGAGGACAGCCTCGACCAGACGCGGCTCACTCACCAGCAGGCCGTAGTTGCCCAGCGTGAACCCGCCGTCGTCAGCCACGAAGCTCTGCCCGAAGACCTGCGCGATCGGGTAGCCGATCAACGCCACGATCGCCAGCACCCAGACCCAGCGCATCGCCCGCTCGAAGCCGGTGCCCCGCCGCTGGCCCGGGCTTCTCCGGCGCGGCGGCGCGGTGGCCCCCGGCGGGGCCCCCGCCAGGTCGCTGACCGCCGTGGTGGTGGCGGCCGAGCTGGTCAGCGCCATGTCCGGCACCCCGACTGCACGGTCGGACCGCTCGTTCGCCGGCTCATCGGTTGAAGAGCTCCGCGAAGCGCGCGACCACGTCCCCGCCACGGGACTCGATCTCCGACAGGTCAGCGGTGAGCAGGGTGACCTCGGAGAGGTCGGCGGCGTCCGGCGGCTGGGGGCCGTCCTCGAGCACGCTGCGGCCACCCTGTTCGGCCAGCGCGGCCTGGAAGTCCTCGCTGAGGTGGTACTGGACCAGCAGCTTCGCGGCGTTCGGGTGCGGCGCGTCCGTCAGCATCGCGAGCTCGGAGGCGAACGAGGGCACGCCGTCCTCCATGAAGGCGATCTCCAGCGGCTCGCCCTCGTCAGCGGCGCTGATCACCGCGGACTCGATGGCAGGGATGCCGATGTCGGCCTCGCCGGTCAGCACGAGCTGGGCGAGCGCGAGGCTGCTGTCGGTGACGGCGACCTGGCGACCGGCCAGCTGCTCCAGCCACTCCTCGCCGTAGAGGCCGGTGACCATCGTGTAGTAGGCCAGCGCCGTGCCCGAGGCCCCGGGATCGGCACTGATGACCGCGCCGAAGTCCCCGGTGGCCAGTTCCTCCCAGGTCGTCGGGAGATCGGCCGGGTCGGTGTTGGCGGAGTTGTACATGATCCCCAGCGGGGCCAGGCTGTATGGCACCTGCGGGTTGCCCGGGTCGTCCAGGCCCTCGCGGACGTCGTCGAGGTTGGCCACCCCGGCGTCGGCGATGACGCCCTCGTCCGCCCAGTCCTGCATGGTGCCGGGGTCGGTGAGGCTGACGACGTCGGCGTTGACCGACCCGCTGGCCAGCTCCGCGGAGATGGAGTTGGCGATCGCGCCGGAGTCCTCGCGGGTGAAGGTGACCTGGATGCCGAAGACGTCCTGCATCCGTTGCTGCAGCAGCTCCAGCCCGGGCCGGGTGTGCCCGCCGGCGTACAGGACGACGCCACCTTCCTCCTGGGCCGCCTCGACGAGCGCCGGGTCGATCCCCTCGACGGCCGCCGCACCGCCCGATCCGCCGGATCCGGCACCCGAGGCCGAGCTGTCGGAGCCGTTGCCGCAGGCGGCGACCAGCACAACGGCGAGCGGGATGGTCAGACAGCTGGACAGGCGGCGCGCGGGACCATGGGTGGACACGGGACCTCTTCTCGGGTGGGCGGGGCGGGGGGAACGGACCATCCGACCGGGGGTCATGCCGCGGTCGGGGTGGTGGCGGGCGCCGGGGCGGCGGCAGTGGTGTCGGGTGCTGCCGACTGCGGACGGTCGCCGAGCACGGCGGCCGCCCCCCGGTCGACGGTGAGCGCGACCGCCGCACCGGCGTCGAGGCGGCCGGCGCTCGGGCCGGTGGCCTTGAGCGGCTCGGCCAGGCCGGGGACCTCGACGGCGTACTGCACGTGGTCGCCGAAGAACAGCGCCTCCCGCACCACCCCGCCGACCGGCACCCCCGGGTGGGCAGCCGCGAGCCGCACGTCCCCGGGCCGCACCGAGACCAGCACCTCGTCGCCCTCGCGCAGCCTGGCCGGCGCCGGGAGGAGAGCCTCGGTGAGCACCCCACCGGGGAGGCGGAGGACGACGGTGTCACCGCCGGAGACGCCGCAGACGGTCGCCGGGAGCACGTTGGTCGCGCCCAGTGCGCGGGCCACGAACCCGGTGCGCGGACGCCGGTACACCTGCTCGGGCGGGCCGACCTGCACCACCCGCCCGTCGTGCATGACCACGAGCCGGTCGGCCAGCGACAACGCCTCCGCCTGGTCGTGGGTGACGTAGACCATCGTCACGCCCAAGGACCGCTGGATCCGCTTGACCTCCGAGCGCATCTCCTCGCGCAGCCGGGTGTCGAGGTTGGACAGCGGCTCGTCGAGCAGCAGCAGGGCCGGGTCGTTCACGAGCGCGCGGGCCAGGGCGACCCGCTGCTGCTGGCCGCCGGAGAGCTGGTGGGCGTAACGGTCGGCCAGCCCGTCGAGCTGGACCATGGCGAGCGCCTCATCCGTCCGCCGGCGGACCTCGCCCCGGCTCGCCTTCGCCGTCGTCGGGCCGTACCCGACGTTCTCCCGGACGCTCAGGTGCGGCCAGAGCGCGTAGCTCTGGAACACCACCGACATCCGGCGCTTCTCCGGCGGCACGAACGTGCGCCCCCCGACCAGGACCTGGTCGCGCAGCCGGATCTCCCCGGCGTCGGGGCGCTCGAAGCCGGCGATCATGCGCAGGCAGGTCGTCTTCCCGCAGCCGCTGGGCCCGAGCAGGACGACGGCCTCGCCCTCTTCGATGGAGAGGTCGACCCCGTCGACGACGCGTACGGCGCCGAAGTCCTTGGTCAGTCCGGACATCACCAGGTGGGTCACGCGAGTGCCTCCGTCGGCTCGGTGGTCTGGGGCTCGGCCTCCGGCGCGGGTCCGGCCGGGTCGTCCACGGGGGTGGTGAGCAGCACGCCGGCGGCGAGCAGCTCGTCGATCTCCGCCGACGCCATGCCGGCCTCGGTCAGCACCTCCCGGCTGTGCTGACCGAGGAGCGGCGCCGGACGCCGGACGGCGGAGGGGGTGCCCGAGAGCTTCACCGGGGCGCCGATGTGGCGGACCGTGCCCATCCGCGGGTGGACGGTCTCGACGACCATGCCGCGGGCCTGCACGTGCGGGTCGGCGTAGACCTGCTCGATGTCGTACAGCGGACCACTGGGCACCCCGACGGCCTCGAGGAGTCGGAGCCACTCGGCGGTGGGCCGGGCACGCAGCCTGGTCGCCAGCTCGCCGGCGAGCTCGATGCGGTGCTCCATCCGGGCCGCGTTGTCGGTGAAGCGAGGGTCGGCAGCGAGGTCCTCCGCGTCCAGGGCGACGCACAGCCGTTCCCAGTTCCGCTGGTTGGCCGCCCCGATGGCGATCCAGCCGTCCGCGGTGGGCAGCGCCTCGTAGGGGGCCGAGAGGCGGTGCGCCGACCCCATGGGCCGGGCGACGTCCCCGAGGCCGAAGAACATGGCCGTCTCCCAGACGGTGTAGGCGATACCCGCCTCCAGCAAGGAAGCGTCGACGAACTGCCCCTCCCCGGTCTTCAGCCGGTGGACGTAGGCGGAGAGAACCCCGTAGGCGGCGAAGACCCCGGCGTTGAGGTCGCACACGGGGACGCCGACCTTCGCCGGCGCCCGGCCGGGCTCGCCCGTCATGCTCATCAGCCCGCTCATCGCCTGCGCGACCAGGTCGTACCCGCCACGACCGGCGTAGGGGCCGGTCGCCCCGAAGCCGGAGATCGAGCAGTAGATGAGCGCGGGGTTGTCGGCGCGCAGCGCCTCCTGACCGAGCCCGAACCGGTCGAGCAGACCGGGGCGGAAGTTCTCCACCAGGACGTCGGCGTCGCGGGCCAGCCGTCGGACGACATCGGCGCCGCGGGGGTCCTTGAGGTCGACGGCCAGGCCCCGCTTGTTCCGGTTCATGGCGTTGAACGCGGGTGAGAGCTCGACGTCGGGGCCCCGGGACATGCGGCGGGTGTCGTCCCCGCCCTCCGGACGTTCGATCTTGACCACGTCGGCACCCATGTCGGCCAGCAACAGGGAGCAGTAGGACCCCGCCATCACCTGGGTGAGGTCGAGGACCCGCACCCCCGACAGGGCGCCCGTCCGGACGGGATCTGACACGTCGACGCTCCAGACTGTTGACCTGCTGTGCCACTGTGTGGCACGCTTTGCCGCACGATGGCACGGTATGACGCGGGCCACACTAGGGAGGCGCTGGGGTGACGTCAACCACATGAGGTCGGTGGCCGTCGCCCTGGCCGTGCTGGAGGCTGTGTCGGAACGACAACCGGTCGGGGTCAGCGAGCTGTCCCGGGCCATGGCCCTGCCGAAGTCCACCGCCCAGCGGATGCTGTCGACCCTCGGCGAGCTGGGTTGGATCCGGTCCACCGGGGACGAACCCACCCGGTGGTCGCTCACCGCCAAGGCCATGGCGATCGGTTCCCGACACCGGGGGGACGACGAGATCCGGCAGATCGCCCTGCCGGCGATGCACACCCTCTCCGCGGCGACCGGCGAGACCGTCCACCTCTCGGTGCCGCAGGAGCGGCGCGTCGTGCTGCTGGAGAAGATCGAGGGCGTCCACCCGGTGCGGACCAACGCCGTGGTCGGCCACGGCGCGCCCATGCACACCACGGCGTCCGGCAAGGCCCTGTTGGCCGCGATGCCGGAGATACAGGCAGCGGCCCTGCTCCGGGCCGCTCCACTGGAGGCGCTCACCCCACACACCGACACCGACGTCGAGGCGCTGCTGCGCGAGCTCGAACGGGTGCGCCGGCGCGGTTACGCGGTCACCGTGGGCACCCGGCACCCCGACATCGCTGCGGTCGGCGCCGCCATCGTCGACGAGACGGGTCGGCCGGTGGCCACCCTGAGCCTGTCGCTGCCGGTGCAACGGTTCCCCCGGCGCCTGTGGCCGGTCTACGGGGAGCAGGTGGCCGGTGCCGCGCAGGAGTGCAGCCGGCAACTGGGCGGCCGGCCGGGGAGCTGACCGCGTCAGGCAGGGCGACGACGCAGCTTGCCGCCCAGCCAGACCAGCACCGTGGCGACCCCGGCTGCGATCAGGCCGGCGGTCACCGGTGCGACAGGCCGGGTGTCCCCGCCCGCCTCGGCAGCCTCCTCCGCCGCCGGGGCGCTCACTGCTGCGACGGAGAGGTCGCCGGTGGCCGGGACGAGGGTGACCGCTGAGGGCAGCCCCTCGCTCGCGACCAGCAGGTCGCGGTCGTTGGCCGCGAAGGCGATCGCCTCGCCCTGGGGCGCCTCGGGCAGCGGGACCCGCACGGGCGTGCCGCCGAGGGCACCCACCACGTCGGACCCGGACAGCGGCCACACGTAGGCGTCGGTGTAGGTGCGCAACGCGATCCGCTGGCCGTCGGCGGAGACCGCCCCGCCGGTGACCAGCAGCTGCCCCGCCCGGCCGACCGGGCCACCCGGGGTGCCGGTCAGCGTGAAGCCCAGCCCGAGCACCCGGCTCATCGGCACGGTCGCCCCGTCGGCGAGCGGCGCGTCGGGCCGGTAGACCGAGCTGGCCCCCAGCACCTCCTTGGTGACCAGGTAGGGCGTGCCGTCCGGGGCCATCAGCAGCGCCTCGGCGTCGTGGGCGCCGTCGGGGTAGGTGAGCCGGGTCAGCGTGCTGCTGCCATCGGGCCGGATGCCGATGAGGGCCACGGTGGCCCGCTCCCCCAGGTTGTCGCCGATGTCGGCCAACCAGAGCGTGCCGTCCGCGGCGAGGGCGAGGTCCTCGGGGTCGTAGGGGTCGATGGCGGCTGTGCGCACCTCGGCGACCGTGCAGTCCCCGGCCAGCACGAAGACCTCGGCCTGGTCGCCGCCGTCGTTCATCGCGAGCATGGTGTCGCCGGCGCCGGCCAGGCCGGAGAGCTCCGGCAGCCGCGGGTCGGTGATCTCGCAGCGGGTGCTGGGGGTGCCGTAGGGAGCGGCGTCCTCTGCAACGGCTGGAGCGGCCGGCAGGAGGGCGACGAGCACGCCGAGCGGCGCGCAGGCCAGCACCCCGGAGGACCGCACGCGGCGGCCGGTCCGGCTACGCCTGCGTTCGGCCTGCCCTGGCACGGGCCCAGCGTGACACCGTGATCGCGTCGAGTGCATGAACCACGCCCAAGAGCAGCAGCCCCACGGCCAGGCCGACGACCGCGTCGGTGACCCAGTGGAAGTCCAGTGCCACCATGGCCACTCCGGTCACCACCGGCCCCACGATGCTGAGCAGCCAGGCCGCTCGCTGCACCGGGGCGGGCAGGGAGAACTCCACCGCCTGCCATCGGGCGACGCCCCACATGAGCACCGCGTTGGCGACGTGGCCGGAGGGGTAGCTGGCCCCGTCGCGGTGGAAGAAGGAGCCGGGGAAGGCCGGGGCGGTGCGGCCGGTGCCCCACTTGAAGGCGTAGACGACGGTGGTCAGCAGCGCCAGCGCCATGACCACGCGCAGGAGCGGGACGAGCGTCCGCTGCCGGAGGGCCAACCACCCGACGAGACCGGCCAGCACGATGAGGATGAACCCTCGCCCGCCGGCCTGGGTGAACACCCAGACCAGCCAGTAGGCATCGGAGTTGCGCAGGTCCCAGTCGCTGACCACCTCGGAGACCCGGAGGTCCATCCGTTCCAGCCAGCCCCGGCTGAGCAGGTCGACGGTGACGACGACGGTGACCAGGGCGGCGAGCACCAGCACCCACCAGGGCGGGCGGCCGATGTCGATGCCCCGCGGCGGAGGCGGCGGCGAGGGGCTCGCCGCCGTGGACGGCTGGTCCACCGCTCCCCTGGTCACCGCGTCACGGTACCGGGATCGTGACCTCCCCGTGACCCGCCGGGCCGTACCGCTACCCCGCTGCCACATGCCGCACGCCATACGTGCGGGCGGGGGCAGCGGGGTCGTCGGTCAGACCCCGGCGACCGGCGCGGCGAAGTCCTCGAGCTGGGCGGCCAGTCCGGCGTCCACCCGTGCGGTCAGCCGGGTGCCCTCGGCCTCGTGCCGCTCCTCGATCACCTCGCCGTCCCGGTGCACCCGGGCGACCAGGTCACCCCGGTCGTAGGGGACGAGGACGTCGACGTCGATGTGCGGGTGCGGGAGGCGCTGGGCGATGACGTCACGCAGCGCCTCGATGCCCTCGCCGGTCCGGGCCGAGACCCAGGCCGCCCCGGGCAGTGCCTGGCGCAGCGCGAGCACGTCGTCCTCGCTCATCGCGTCGACCTTGTTGACCACGATCAGCTCGGGCACCGACCGGGCGTCGATCTCCTGGAGCACGATGTGCACCGCGTCGATCTGCCCCAGCGGGTCGGGGTCGGACCCGTCGACCACGTGCAGGAGCAGGTCGGCGGCGGCGACCTCCTCGAGCGTGGAGCGGAAGGCGTCGACCAGCTGGTGGGGCAGGTGGCGCACGAAGCCGACGGTGTCGGTCATCGTGAACTCCCGGCCCTCCGGGGTCTGCGCCCGCCGGACCGTGGGGTCCAGGGTGGCGAAGAGCGCGTCCTGCACCAGCACCCCGGCGTCGGTGAGCTGGTTGAGCAGGCTGGACTTGCCCGCGTTGGTGTAGCCGGCGATCGCCACGCTGGGGGTGGCGTTGCGGTCGCGGGAGTTGCGCTGCGTGGTGCGGGCGGTCGCCATGCCGGCGATCTCCTTGCGCAGCTTGCTCACCCGCGAACGGATCCGCCGCCGGTCGGTCTCGATCTTGGTCTCACCCGGGCCACGGGTACCGATCCCGCCACCACCGGCGACACGGCCACCAGCCTGCCGGCTCAGCGACTCACCCCAGCCGCGCAGCCGCGGCAGCATGTACTGCATCTGGGCGAGCTCGACCTGGGCCTTGCCCTCCCGGCTGGTGGCGTGCTGGGCGAAGATGTCCAGGATCAGTGCGGTCCGGTCGACGACCTTGACCTTGAGGATCTTCTCCAGCTGGTTGAGCTGGCCGGGGGCGAGCTCCCCGTCGCAGATCACCGTGTCGGCGCCGGTGGCGGCCACGACGTCCCGGAGCTCGGCGGCCTTGCCCGAGCCGACGTAGGTGGCCGGGTCGGGCTTGTCGCGGCGCTGCATCAGTGCGTCGAGGACCTGGGAACCGGCCGTCTCGGCGAGGGCGGCGAGCTCGGCCAGCGAGCGCTCCGCGTCGGCCGCGGTGCCCTCGGTCCAGACCCCGACCAGGACGACGCGCTCGAGGCGCAGCTGCCGGTACTCGACCTCGGTGACGTCGGTGAGCTCGGTGGAGAGCCCGGCGACGCGTCGCAGGGCACCGCGCTCCTCCCGGACGTAGGAGCCGGTGGTCTCGTCCGGGGTGTCCCACTGGCCGGCCGGCGCCGGTCGGGTGCCGGCGGCGCGGGCGCGGGCGGCCTTGTCAACCCGCGCCTCGGCCTCGTCGAGGACTGCGCGGTTCTGGGCTGTCGTCATCGTGTCCAGCCTGACACGCCTCTCCGTGGAGGGCGACTGACTTGTCGTGCGAGCTGTTGTCATCGCCGGGTACAACGCATCAGGGGTCCGGGTGCATCCCGAGGTAGACCGACCACTTCTCACCCTCCGGGTCGGCCGGCAGCCGGGCGTACTCGTCGAGGAGCCCGTACAGCCGGCGGCGGAACTCGGCGAGGTCCGCCGTCCCCAGCCGCAGCCCGAGCCGGCTGCTGGACAGCCGCTGCTCCCCCACCGCCGTGACCTCGGCCAGGAAGGCGGCCAGCAGCGGGTCCCGCGCCGGGGCCGGCCGGCCCTCGAGGTCCATCAGCCAGCTCTTGCCGGTCGCCCGGTAGGGCACCTCCCGCGCGCCGCGGGTGCCGCGCCGGACCCCCTCGGCGACCAGGAAGCCGGTGTCCACCAGCGTCCGCACGTGGTGCAGCACCGTCGCCGGGTTGCGGCCCAGCCGCTCGGCGATCTCCTTGTTGGTCAACGCCTGGTCCAGGCACAGCCGCAGGATCCGGATCCGGACGGCGGAGGCCAGCGCGCGCGCCTCGGCGTCGGTGGCCGGCCGGCGCTCCCCCGAGATCCGCCCGGCGGGCTCGGGTGCGGGCTGCTCGGTCATCGCGACCAGCCTAGGACGACGCGCCGCCCGACTGATTGACATCCCCCAATCGCTGGCGGGAGGCTCGTCCGGTGACCACTGACCGGAGCCTGCTCAGGCACCGCGACTTCCGCCAGCTCTGGGCCGCCGAGACCGTCAGCCAGGTCGGCACCCAGGTCACCCTGCTCGCCCTCCCGGTGCTGGCCGTCTCACTGCTGGACGCGACGCCGCTGGAGATGGGCTTCCTGACCGCGCTGGAGACGGCCGCCTTCCTGCTCATCGGGCTGCCGGCCGGCGCCTGGGTGGACCGCTGGCGGCGCAAGCGGGTGCTGGTCACCGCCGACCTGACGCGCGCGGCACTGCTGGCCACGCTGCCGGTCGCCTACCTGCTCGACGTGCTGAGCCTGGGCCAGCTGTTCGTCGTGGCCGCGCTCACCGGCGCCGCGACGGTGTTCTTCGACGTGGCCTACCAGAGCTACCTGCCCGCGCTGGTCGACCGCGACCAGCTCGTCGACGGCAACGGCAAGCTCGAGGCCAGCCGCGCGGTCGCCCAGGTCGCCGGCCCGGGGGTCACCGGCGTGCTGCTGCGGGTGATGGGCGCCCCGTTCCTGATCGCCCTGGACGCGGCGTCCTTCCTGCTGTCGGCGTTCTTCCTCGGCCGGATCCGCCGACCCGACGTCGTCCCCGACCGGGCCGGCCGCCGGTCGCTGCGCGCCGAGATCGCCGAGGGCCTGTCCTTCGTCGTCCGGCAGCCGCTGCTGCGCCGGATCGTGGCCTGCACCGGCACCTCCAACCTGTTCTCCTCGATCACCACGACGCTGCTGGTGCTCTACGCGCTGCGTGAGCTGGAGCTGTCGGAGAGCACGCTGGGCCTGGTCTTCTCCGCCGGGGCGGTGGGCGGGCTGGTCGGCGCGGCGACCGCGGCCCGGTTCGCCCGGTGGGTGGGCGAGGGCCGGGCGATCCCGCTGTCGATCGTGGTGGCGCTGCCGTTCACCGCGCTCACGCCCCTCGCCGCCGTCGGCGCGCCACTGGTGCTGCTGACGCTGGGCCAGCTGGGCTTCAGCTGGGCGGTGGTGGTCTACAACGTCACCCAGGTGAGCTTCCGGCAGCGGCTCTGCCCCCCGGCGCTGCTGGGCCGGATGAACGCCTCGGTGCGCTTCCTGGTCTTCGGCACGATGCCGTTGGGCGGCCTGATCGGCGGCGTGCTCGGCACCTGGGTCGGCGTGCTGCCCACGCTGTGGATCGCCGTGGCCGGCCAGTTGCTCGCCGCGGGCTGGGTGGTCCTCAGCCCGCTGTGGCACCTGCGCGAGCTGCCCGACGGTCCGGACGACCCCGTCCCCGCCACCGCGGGGGCGGTCGACGCGACGTCGCTGCCCGAGGCGCGCACCCCCACGGCCGGCACCGACCCGGAGCGGGCCGGCTGAACGGTCCGGCCGGTTGACCGGCCGGACGCCGGGTAGGGCGGCTGGACCAGTCCACCGCTCGAGAGGACGACGATGACCAGCCCTGAGCAGGAGATCGACGACCCCGGCCGCGACCCGGCCGGCCTGGACCCGCCGCGCAACCTCTTCGGCGGCGCCGACCAGGACACCGGCCGGGGCGCCCCCCGGGGCACCGGCAACGTGGGCCCCGGCGACAAGCCCGAGGCCCCGACCGACGCCCCCGAGACCCGCGCGGACGAGCCCGACCGGCCCTGACCGGGCTCAGCCGGCGAGCCACTCCGCGGTGAGCTCGCCGGTGGCGACGACGACGGCCGGGCCGGACAGCACGGTCGTCGTGCCGTCGAACTCCACCGACAGCCGGCCGCCCGGGACGTCGACCGCGACGGTCCCGGCGGTCCGGCCGCCGGCGGCCAGCGCCGCGTAGGCGGCGGCGCAGGCGCCGGTGCCGCAGGACCGGGTCTCCCCCACCCCGCGCTCGTACACCCGCAGCCGCACGTGCGCGCCCGCCCCGGCCGGCGCGTCCTCGGCGGCCAGCACGTTGACCACCTCGACGTTGACCCCCTCGGGGAACATCGCCGGGTCGACGCCGGGCAGCCCGGACAGGTCGAGCGTGTCGATCTCGGCGTCGGTCAGGCAGACCAGGTGCGGGTTGCCCATCGACACCCCGACCCCCGGGAACGACCGGCCGGCGATCCGCGCCGTGCCTTGCCCGAGCGGCCGTGCCGGGCCCATGTCGACCCAGTAGCCGCCCTCGGGGCGGGCACCCACCCGGCGCGGGCCGCCCCGGGTGCCGACCAGGACACCGGCCTCGGCCGCCGCCCGGTCCAGCAGGCCCTCGGCCAGCAGGACGTGCACGAACAGCCGGATCCCGTTGCCGCACATCTCCGCGTGGGATCCGTCGGCGTTGCGGTGGTCCATGAACCACTCGCACCGCTCCAGCGCCTCGCCCAGCACGGCCGGGGCGTCGGGCACCAGCCGGCTCGGGACGACGCGCAGCACGCCGTCCCCGCCCAGCCCGGCGCGCCGGTCGCAGAGCCGGCGGACCAGCTCGGCGTCCAGCCGGGTCTCCGGCCAGACCGAGCCGTCGGGGTCGGGCAGGACGACGAAGTCGTTCTCCGTGCCGTGCCCCAGGAGGACCCGCGGGCCGCCGTCGCTGTCGATCACGGCTCGATCGTACGGTCGGCGAGCAGCGCCTCCACCGCCTCGACCAGGTCCGGGCGGGCGGCGTCGAACCAGCTGGTCGCCGTGTCCCGGCGGAACCAGGAGCGCTGCCGCCGGACGAACCGCCGGGTCGTGGTGACCGTGCGCTCCCGGGCCTCGGTGGCCGACAGCTCCCCGTCGAACTGCTGGAGCACCTGCGCGTAGCCCAGCGCCCGTGACGCGGTGGGCCCCTCGCGCAGGCCGTCGGCGGCCAGCGCCGCCACCTCCTCGACGAACCCGGCGGCCCACATGACGTCGACCCGGCGGGCGACCCGCTCGTCCAGCTCGGCCGGCGCGCGGTCCAGCCCGATCGTCACCGCCGGGTAGTGGGCGGTGGGCTCGGGCAGGCGGGCGGTGAACGGCTGCCCGGTCAGCTCGATGACCTCCAGCGCCCGCACCACCCGCCGCCCGTTGCTCGGCAGGATCGCCGCTGCGGCCGCCGGGTCGAGCCCGGCGAGCCGGGTGTGCAGCGCGGCGGCGCCCTCGGTGGCCAGTTCATCGGTCAACCGGGCGCGGACGACCGGGTCGGTGCCGGGGAAGTCGAGCTCGTCGAGCACGGCCCGCACGTACAGGCCCGAGCCGCCGACCAGCAGCGGGACGACGCCGGCGGTGCGCAGCCGGTCGACCTCGGCCCGGGCGCGCTGCCGGTACTCGGCCACCGAGGCGGGCTCGCGGACGTGCCACAGGTCGAGCAGGTGGTGCGGCACGCCGTCCCGTTCGGCCGCGGTGGGCTTGGCGGTGCCGATGTCCATGCCGCGGTAGAGCTGCATCGAGTCGGCGTTGACCACCTCCGCGCCCACCCCGCGGGCGGCCAGCCGGTGCGCCAGTGCCACGGCGAGCGCGGTCTTGCCGGTGGCGGTGGGGCCGACGACCGCCACCACCGGCGGCCCGCTCACCGCACCCGCCAGGTGGCCACCGGGTACGCCACACCGAACGGCGCGTCGTCGTACCGCAGCTGGGCGGCGGGCTCCCGGCCCCGCAGCGCCGCCCCCACCGCCCGCCACACCGGCACGCCCGCGGCCATCAGCTGCTCGCCCGCCGCCGGGTCCAGGGCGGCGAGGGCGTCCGGGTCGCCGGCGGCGAGCGCTGCGGTGACCGCGGCGTCGAACGGCGCCGCGGCCGGGTCGAGGGCACCGGGGGCCTTGTCACCGCGGCGCGCCGAGCCGTCGCCCATGGCCAGCACCCCGATCGGGCCGGGGACGTCGGCCAGCGCCGGCCCGAGGTCGTCCGGGCCCACACCCAGCCGGGCCCCGGTGTGCCCGGCGTGCTCCAGCAGCCAGGCTCCGACCACGTGCGGCAACGGCACGCGGTGGCCCTGCGGGCGCACCCGTCCGGCGAAGGGCACCTCCAGGTCGACGCCGAAGCCGCGCAGGTCACCGGCGTCCCCGGGCCCGAACCGCAGGCTGCCGGCACCGTCGCCGACGACCACCACGACGTCCGGCTCGTCGGCCAGCAACGTCTGCACCGCACCGAGGACGGCGGCCCGCAGCACCGACAGCGCGTACCCGGGGGCACCGGCCACCGCGGGCAGCAGCAACGGCGTCTGCGGGCAGAAGGCGACCGTCACCGGACGAAGAGGTCTCACGCCAGGGAGTGTCGCGGATGCATCGTGGGAGACTGCTGCCGTGTCGAGCACGGAGAACACCGGAGACCGGACGCAGCAGCCCGCCACCGCCCCCGAGGAGGCGGTCCTCGAGACCACCCCGGTGGGCGAGGGACCGCTGGCGGCGACGCCGGACGGCGCCGTCCCGGCGGCCGAGGCCGAGCAGCCCGCCGTTCCCGAACAGCCCGCCGCCGGCGAGCCGGACGGCGCTGTCCAGCCCGCCGTCCCGGCGGCCGACGAGGGCGCCGGGGGGACGCCGTCGCAGGCCGTGACCCCCGAGGCCGGGACGCCGGCAGCCGAGGCCCCGGCCGAGGCCCAGCTCGCCGACCCGACCACCGACGCGGCGCCCGCCACGACGGCTCCCGCCGGCCCGAGCGCCGGGCCCGCCGACGTCCCCAGCGTCGTCCCGACCACGCCGGCCTCCGACCCCACCGCCTGGGGCCGGGTCGACGAGGACGGCACCGTCTACGTGCGCACCGCCACCGGCGAGCGCTCGGTGGGCTCCTGGCAGGCCGGCTCCCCCGCCGAGGGCCTGGCGCACTACGGCCGCCGGTTCGACGACCTGGCCACCGAGGTCTCCCTGCTCGAGGCCCGGCTGGCCGCGCACACCGGCAACCCCGGCGAGATCCGCACCAAGGCCCAGGAGCTGGCCGACGCCATCCCGCTGGCCCAGGCCGTGGGCGACCTGGACAGCCTGTCCGCCCGCGCCCGCGCGATGGTGAGCATGGCCGACACCGCGGTGGCGGCGAACCGCGCCGAGAAGGCCGCCCAGCGTGCCGTGCAGATCCAGCGCAAGGAGGCCCTCGCCGCCGAGGCCGAGCAGATCGCCGCCGGGTCCACGCAGTGGAAGGCGGCCGGTGACCGGCTCAAGGCGATCGTCGAGGAGTGGAAGACGATCAAGGGCATCGACCGCAAGACCGACGAGGCGCTGTGGCAGCGCTTCGCCTCGGCGCGGGACGCCTTCGGCCGGCGGCGCGGTGCCCACTTCGCCGAGCTGGACAAGCAGCGCGGGGAGTCCCGGGCCGCCAAGCAGGAGCTGATCGCCGAGGCCGAGCGACTGTCCACCTCCACCGAGTGGGGCCCGACCAGCGCCGCGATGCGCTCGCTGATGGACCGCTGGAAGGCCGTGCCGCGGGTCGGCCGGGACACCGACGACGACCTCTGGAAGAAGTTCCGCGCCGCCCAGGACGTCTTCTTCGCCGCCCGCACCGCCAACGACCAGGCGCGCAGCAGCGACGAGCTGGCCAACCAGAAGGCCAAGGAGGAGCTGCTCGCCGAGGCCGAGAAGCTCGACCCGGCCAACAAGGGCAACCAGAACGCGCTGCGCAAGATCCAGGAGCGCTACGACGCCATCGGGCACGTGCCCCGCGGCGCCATGCGCGAGCTGGAGGACCGGATGCGCACCGTGGAGGAGAAGTTCCGCGGCGCCGCCGAGTCCTCCCGGCCGCGGGTGCAGCCGGAGAACCCGCTGCTGACCTCGATGCGGGCCGCCGTCACCAAGGCCGAGGACCAGCTGGCCAAGGCACAGGCGGCCGGCAACGCCAAGCGGATCAGCGAGGCCGAGGCCAACCTGGCCACCCGCCGGGAGTGGCTGGCCGAGGCGGAGAAGTCCGCCGGCCGCCGCTGACGCGCTGACGACGACGGGCCCCCGACCAGCTGGTCGGGGGCCCGTCGTCGTCCCGGCCCCGGGCGTGGGGCGCGGGGTGTCCCGTCAGCCGCAGGCGGAGACCGCGGCCGGCAGTGGTGCGGGCACACCGATCGCCGGCATGCCGAGGGAGACCCCCTGGGTGGTCGGGCGGGTGCCGGCCTCGCTGGCGTCCCCGGCCCGGGTGCGGCGGTGCGACAGCAGCTCGCCGTCGGCGACCAGGAAGTGCGGCTTGCCCTCGGTGACCACGGTCTCGACGACGTCGCCGGGCCGGACGCCGTCCGCGGCGGTGAAGTGCACCAGCCGGCCGTCGCGGGCCCGCCCGGAGAGCCGGCCGCGGTCGGCGTCCTTGCTGCCCTCGCCGGCGGCGACCAGCAGCTCGACCCGGCGGCCGACCAGCGCGCGGTTCTCCGCCCAGCTGATCTCGTCCTGCAGCGCGGTGAGCCGCAGGTACCGCTCCTGGACGACCTCCTTGGGCAGCTGCCCGTCCATCTCCGCGGCCGGCGTCCCGGGGCGCTTGGAGTACTGGAAGGTGAAGGCGCTGGAGAACCGGGCCTGCCGGACGACGTCCAGGGTCTGCTCGAAGTCGGCCTCGGTCTCGCCGGGGAAGCCGACGATGATGTCGGTGGTGATCGCCGCGTCGGGCATCGCGGCCCGCACCCGGTCGATGATGCCGAGGTAGCGGTCCTGCCGGTAGCCGCGGCGCATCCGGCGCAGCACGTCGTCGGACCCGCTCTGCAGCGGCATGTGCAGCTGGTGGCAGACCGCCGGCGTCTCGGCCATCGCCGTGATCACGTCGTCGGTGAACTCGCGCGGGTGCGGGCTGGTGAACCGGATCCGCTCCAGGCCCTCGATCCGCCCGGCCGACCGCAGCAGGTCGGCGAAGGCGCCCCGCTCGCGGAACTCCACGCCGTAGGCGTTCACGTTCTGCCCGAGCAGGGTCACCTCGAGCACGCCCTGGTCGACCAGCGCCTGCACCTCGGCCAGGATCTCGCCCGGCCGGCGGTCCTTCTCCTTGCCGCGCAGCGCCGGGACGATGCAGAACGTGCAGGTGTTGTTGCAGCCCACGCTGATCGACACCCAGCCGGAGTACGCCGAGTCCCGCTTGGCCGGCAGCGTCGAGGGGAAGACCTCCAGCGACTCGACGATCTCCACCTGGGCCTCGGCGTTGTGCCGGGCACGCTCGAGCAGCGTCGGCAGCGAGCCGACGTTGTGGGTGCCGAAGACGACGTCGACCCAGGGTGCGCGCCGGACGATCTCGCCGCGGTCCTTCTGCGCCAGGCAACCGCCGACGGCGATCTGCATCCCCGGGTGGGCGTCCTTGACCGGGCGCAGGTGGCCGAGGTTGCCGTAGAGCCGGTTGTCTGCGTTCTCCCGGACGGCGCAGGTGTTGAGCACGACGACGTCGGCGTCGGTGCCCTCGGGAGCTGCCGTGTAGCCGGCCGACTCGAGCAGCCCGGAGAGCCGCTCGGAGTCGTGCACGTTCATCTGGCAGCCGTACGTGCGCACGAGGTAGGTCTTGCCGTTCACCACCGCATCGTACGGAGCCCGCGCCGGCGGCCGGCCGTGCGTCAGCGGCGGGGAGCCAGGAACCGGTCGTGCACGAAGCCGGTGGCCTGCAGGGCGACGTACTTGTCGAGCACGTCGACCACCCAGTCCCGCCTGCTCCAGCGGCTCGGGTGGTAGACGCCCAGCGCCATGGCGAGCAGGACGTCGGCCGGGTAGCCGAGGGCGAACACCACGTGCACCGCGCGCTGCCCGCGGAGACCGGCCCGGGAGGCGAGGGCGTGGCCGGCGCCCCAGACCGTGCCGAACCCGAAGTGCGCGACCCAGTTCAGCCGGGTCCGGCCCGCCGGGGTCGCGGGGTGCACCGGCAGCAGGGCCTCGGCGATCTCCGCCGGCGCGTGGCTGTCCGGGCGCCGGGTGAGCGGCTGCTCCACCAGCCGCTGGAAGGCGGTCATCACGGCGGTGCCGGCGAGGCCGGCGCCCGCGCCTCGGGTGAGGGTGGCCAGGACGCTGGGGGTGCGCATGCGCCGTCCGGTACCCGCGGGAGCGCCGCCGACGCCCGCAGATCGTGACCTGCCCGACACCGATGCGGGGAACTCACGGCCAGACCAACGCTTCGTTACAGCTTCGTGATGGCCTGGCGACGTCCCGGCTGGGGAGCGCCGCTTAGGGTCACCCGCTGTGACCGAACGTCCGACCGGAGAGCCTCTCGTCCGCCTGACCGGCGTCAACAAGTGGTTCGGCCAACTGCACGTCCTGCAGGACATCGACCTGACCATCGACCGCGGCGAGGTGGTCGTCGTCATCGGGCCCTCGGGCTCGGGGAAGTCGACGCTCTGCCGGACGATCAACCGCCTGGAGTCGATCGAGGACGGCGAGATCACCATCGACGGCCAGCGCCTGCCGGAGGAGGGCAAGGAGCTGGCCCGGCTGCGCGCCGACGTCGGCATGGTGTTCCAGAGCTTCAACCTCTTCGCGCACAAGACGGTGCTGGAGAACGTCACCCTCGGCCCGATCAAGGTGCGCAAGCAGTCCAAGGCCGACGCCGAGAAGCGGGCCCGCGAGCTGCTGGACCGGGTCGGCGTCGGGCACCAGGCCGACAAGGTGCCGGCCCAGCTGTCCGGCGGCCAGCAGCAGCGCGTGGCGATCGCCCGGGCGCTGGCCATGGACCCGAAGGTGATGCTCTTCGACGAGCCCACCTCCGCCCTGGACCCCGAGATGATCAACGAGGTCCTCGACGTGATGACCTCGCTGGCCCGCGACGGGATGACCATGATCGTCGTCACCCACGAGATGGGGTTCGCCCGCCGGGCGGCCAACCGGGTGGTGTTCATGGACGGCGGCCGGATCGTCGAGTCCGCGACCCCCGAGGAGTTCTTCACCAACCCGACCTCGGACCGGGCCAAGGACTTCCTCTCCAAGATCTTGAACCACTGATCGTCCGTACACCCACGAGAGGACCCACCATGCGCATCACCCGCTACGCCGCCGCCCTGGCGGCCACCGGCGTCGTGCTCGCCGGCTGCTCCAGCGATGCCGGCGAGACCGTCGAGGACGCCGCGGACAACACCGCCGCTGTCGCCACCGACGTCGAGTTCGAGCCGGGCAGCACCATGGCCGAGATCGTCGAGGCCGGCGAGCTGCGCGTCGGCACCAAGATCGACCAGCCCGGGTTCGGCCTGGCCAACACCGCCGGCGACCCCGAGGGCTTCGACGTGGAGATGGCCAAGCTCATCGCCGCGAAGATGGGCCTGACCGAGGACCAGATCACCTTCACCGAGACGGTGTCGGCCAACCGCGAGCCCTTCCTGCAGAACGACCAGGTCGACATGGTCGCGGCGACGTACACCATCAACGACGCCCGCAAGCAGGTCATCGACTTCGCCGGGCCGTACTACGTGGCCGGGCAGGACATCATGGTGGCCGCGGGCAACCCCGAGGGCATCGAGGGCCCGGAGGACCTGGCCGGCAAGACCGTCTGCTCGGTCGAGGGCTCGACGCCGGCGGAGACGATCCGGTCGGAGTACCCCGAGGCCGAGCTGGTCCTCTACGACGTCTACTCCAAGTGCGCCGACGACCTGCGCAACGGCAACGTCGCGGCCGTGACCACCGACAACGTCATCCTCACCAGCTTCGTCGCCGGTGACCCGGAGAGCTTCGAGCTCGTCGGCAACCCCTTCACCGAGGAGCCCTACGGCATCGGTGTGCAGAAAGACGCCGACGACTTCCGCGACTTCATCAACGACGTGCTCGAGGAGTCGTTCGAGGACGGCACCTGGGCCGAGGCCTGGGACCGCACCGCGGGCGCCATCACCGACACCGAGGCGCCTGACGCGCCCACCGTCGACCGCTACTGATCGACCGCTCGACACCGCTGGCGCCCCGGTCCGCCGGGGCGCCAGCGGTGCGCTCTGACACCACCTGATACGAGAGGAGGCTCGATGTCCTTCCTGGCCGACAACTTCCCGCTGCTCCGGGACGCCTTCCTGACCACGCTCAGCCTCGCCGTCCTGAGCGGCCTGGTCGCGCTGGTGCTGGGCACCGTCCTCGCAGCCATGCGGGTGAGCCCGATCGCCGCGCTGCGCGGGCTGGCGACCTTCTACGTCGAGGCCTTCCGCAACACCCCGCTGACGGTGGTCTTCTTCTTCCTGGCGTTCGGGATCGTCTACATCGACCTGCAGTTCCCGAGCCGGTTCATCACCGCGGTCGCCGCCCTGTCGCTGTACACGGCCGCGTTCGTCTGCGAGGCCGTCCGCTCCGGCATCAACGCGGTGCCGCCGGGCCAGGCCGAGGCCGCCCGGGCGATCGGGCTGGACTTCCGGCAGAGCCTGACCACGGTCGTGCTCCCCCAGGCCTTCCGCACCGTCGTCCCCCCGCTGGGCAGCGTCTGGATCGCCCTGGCCAAGAACACCTCGATCGCCGCGGGCTTCGCCGTCACCGACCTCACCGCCGTGCTCCAGCGACTGGCCAACGCCAACGCCGACCAGCTGGCCATGGTCTTCATCGCCGTGGTGGCGGGCTACCTGCTGATCACGCTGACCTCCGCGTGGCTGATCGGCATCCTCGAGCGCCGGCTGGCGATCGTCCGATGAGCGACTCGCGCGTCCTCTTCGACCTCCCCGGGCCGCGGGCCCGCAAGCGGCAGCGGCTGGGCAGCCTGCTGGGCGCCCTCCTCGTGCTCGCGCTCGTCGGCCTCGCGCTGTGGCGGCTGGGCAGCAACGGGCAGCTGGAGCCCGAGCGCTGGGCGATCCTGTTCGACCCGGCGACGAACGTCCCGCAGCGTCTGCTGGAGGCCCTCGGCAACACCCTCGAGGTGGCCGCCGTCGGCATGGTGGCGGCGACCGTGCTGGGGGCACTGCTGGCGGTGGGCCGGCTCTCCGAGCACGCCTGGCTCCGCGTCCCCGTGGTCACGGTGATCGAGTTCTTCCGCGCCGTGCCGCTGCTGGTGCTGATCCTCTTCTGCTTCCTCTTCCTGCCGCAGGTGGGGCTGTCGCTGAGCGCCTTCGGCGCCCTCGCCCTCGGGCTGACGCTCTACAACATGGCGGTGCTCGCGGAGATCTTCCGGGCCGGCATCCTGTCGATCGACCGCGGGCAGAGCGAGGCGGCGTACGGCCTGGGCCTGCGCAAGTGGCAGGTGATGACGTTCATCCTGGTGCCGCAGGCGGTCCGCCGGATGCTCCCGGTGCTGATCGCCCAGCTCGTCGTGCTGCTGAAGGACAGCTCCCTGGGCTTCATCGTGGGCTACCTGGAGCTGCTCCGGACCTCGCGCAGCCTGGTCGAGACGCTGAACTTCAGCTTCGGTCCGCGGTACACGTTCCAGCTCTACGTCGCGGCCGGGTTGATCTACATCATCGTCAACGTGCTGCTGTCGCAGCTGGCCAAGTACGTCGAGTCGCGCACTCGGCGCGCCCCCAAGGCCGCCGCCGCCGCCACGGGCACGGACCTGCCGACCGGCGCGGGCGCGGGCGCGGGGGCGGCCGGTGTGGCGGCCCTCGGCCCGGGGCGACCCGGCGAGGAGAGCTGACCGGCACCGCACCCGCAACATCGACAGGGCAGCCACCGTCTGGTGGCTGCCCTGTCGCGTTCCGTGGACCCGCTCCCGCCTGCACGAGGGCTGCCGTCCCAGACCCCGTGGACGCCGCAGACCCCGTGGACGCTCCCTGCCCGTGGACGCCCCTGCCCCGTGGACGCCGCTGACCCCTGGACGCCCCTGCCCCATGGACGCCGCTGACCCGTGGACGCCGCTGACCCGTGGACGCCGCTGACCCGTGGACGCCTATGACCCCGTGGACGCCTCTGACCCCGTGAACGCCTCTGGACGCGTCGACGGCCGCTGACGCATGGCCGCCACTGCCGGGCCCGGGACGCAGCTGGACCCGGCGAGGGACCGCGTGCCCGCGCGCGCTGGACCACGCTGGGTCCGGGGCCTCCGGCGTGACGGATGAGGTCCCAACCCTCTCCGTCGCCCCACCTGGCCCACCGCCCCCGGTCGGCTGGCCGACTGCCCGAGTCCTGGGCCCGAGTTGGCACTTTCAGCCGGTGACGATCAGGTCCGGCCCTGCCGAGAGTGGAGGTGTGACCTCGACTGCCGCCGCGCCGCGCCACATGCACCGCGACCTCGACGACGACAACGACCTGGAGACGACCACCCAGATCTTCGTCGGCAAGCTCCGGGCCAGCGCCCGGCGTTTCGCCTCCGCCGCCGGTGCCGAGTCGGCCATCGTGCGGGAGGCCGTGCCGCCGGCCCGCCACCGCCGCGCGCGCTGCCGTGTCGTGCTGCTCTACACCGGCGGCCGCGAGTCCGACGTGACCTTCCTGGGCCCGGCCAGCGCCATCGCCGGCAAGGAGATCACCATGTCGCAGTTCGACACCGCCATCGAGCTGTGGCTGCGCGCCGGCCAGGAGCGCAGCCGCCGCTGGCTCTCCCCCGACGAGGAGGCCGCGGACGGCGTGGCCATCGACATCACCGCCTGGCTCAACCGCTGAGCCGTCGTCCGGGCAACTGACCCCTGACCCTCGCCGCGAGTCGCCACCGGTACGGCGGACGGCGGGATCAGGGCGGCGAGCCCACTCCCCTGATCACGCGCCCGGGTGCGGCCTCCGCCGCACCCGGGTGACCGAGGCACCGAACGCAGATCAGCCGATGCGACGTCGTCGCATCGGCTGATCTCGTTGCTGGAGTCGGCCGGTGCCCCTGTCAGGGCAGGTCGTCAGCCGGCCGTTCCCCCGGGAGCGGGCGCAGCCGGCCGATCGGCCGGGCGAACCCCTCTCCCACCTCGTGGCCGACCTCCGGCTCGTCGCTGCTGTCGTTCGAGCTGCCGGTGCGGGCGGGGGAAGCCGCTCGGGCCGCCGATCGCTCGCGGGACCAGGGCACCGGGGCTGGGGCGCTCGGGTCGTCGTCGAGGAGCGGTTCGTCGACCTCCTCGTCGACCGTGGACGCCCCCGCGGCGCCCCGCCGCCAGGAGCTGCCGCGCCCAGCGCTGCGCGAGTTGCCGAACGAGGACCGGCGGGTGGCAGGACCCTCGTCGGTCGATCGCTCGGCGGCTTCGTGCTCGGCGGCTTCGTGCTCGGCGGCGGCCGGTGCACCACCTGCGGCGTCCTCGGCCCTGAGCTCGTCGGCCAGGGCGTCGAGCGCCTCCCGGACGACGTATCCGGCCAGGCCGCCGCCGTAGCCCTTGCGGGCCAGCATCCCGATCAGCCGGCGTTCGGCGACGACCCGGTCGAGGCGGCGCATCGAGGGCATCTTGCGCTCGACGAGGGCGCGTGCGCTGTCCCACTCGTCCTGCGGGTCGACCTCGGCCACGGCGGCGGCCGCCACCTCGTCGTCGACGCCCTTGGCGCGCAGCTCTGCGGTCAACGCCCGACGGGCCAGCCCGCGACCGGACTGCCGGGAGGTGACCCACGCGGCGGCGAACGCCGCGTCGTCGATCAGCCCGACCTCGGTGAACCGGTCGAGCACCGCGGCTGCGGCATCGGCCGGCACGTCCTTCTTGGCCAGCAGGTCGGCCAGCTGTTTGCGCGTCTTCGCGGCACCGGTCAACGCCCGCAGGCAGATGCCGCGGGCGACGGCCTCCGGGTCCTCCATCTCGGCGGGACCCTCGGCGCCGTCACCGGCCGCGGAGCTGCGGCTCCACTGCGGCCCGGAGCTGCGCTTGCCACGGCCCCGGGGGCCGCCCGCCGACCCGTCGTCCGGCCCGCCCGATCGGGCTGTCGCATCCGGGCGACCGGCACGACGCCGGCCGGACCGGCGACTCGCGCCGCCGGTACGGCCGGCGTCGTCCCCGAAGCCCCCGCCGCCCTGGCTCTCGCCGAACAGCGTGTCGGACACCGGGACGATCAGAAGTCGGCGGGAGCAGCCGCGGCCTCGGCGGGCGCGGCGACCCCGATGCCGAGCTTCTCCTTGATCTTCTTCTCGATCTCGTCGGCCAGGTCGGGGTTGTCGCGCAGGAAGCCGCGGGCGTTCTCCTTGCCCTGGCCCAGCTGGTCGCCCTCGTAGGTGTACCAAGCGCCGGACTTGCGCACGAAGCCCTGCTCGACACCCATGTCGATCAGGCCGCCCTCACGACTGAAGCCCTGACCCCAGATGAGGTCGAGCTCGGCCTGCTTGAACGGGGCCGCGACCTTGTTCTTCACGACCTTGACCCGGACGCGGCTGCCGACGGCGTCGGTGCCCTGCTTGAGGGTCTCGATCCGGCGCACGTCGAGGCGCACCGAGGAGTAGAACTTCAGCGCGCGGCCACCGGTGGTGACCTCGGGCGAGCCGTAGACGACGCCGACCTTCTCGCGCAGCTGGTTGATGAAGATCGCGGTCGTGCCGGAGTTGTTCAGCGCACCGGTGATCTTGCGCAGCGCCTGGCTCATCAGCCGGGCCTGCAGACCCACGTGGCTGTCACCCATCTCGCCCTCGATCTCGGCGCGGGGCACCAGGGCGGCGACCGAGTCGATGACGATGATGTCGAGCGCGCCGGAGCGGATCAGCATGTCGGCGATCTCCAGCGCCTGCTCACCGGTGTCGGGCTGGCTGACCAGCAGCGCGTCGGTGTCGACGCCGATCGCCCGGGCGTACTCGGGGTCGAGCGCGTGCTCGGCGTCGATGAAGGCGGCGATGCCGCCGGCGGCCTGGGCGTTGGCCACCGCGTGCAGGGCGACCGTCGTCTTGCCGGAGGCCTCGGGGCCGTACACCTCGATGACCCGGCCGCGGGGCAGACCCCCGATGCCGAGGGCGATGTCGAGGGCGACCGACCCGGTCGGGATGACCTTGATGGCCACCTCCGGCGAGTCGCCCAGTCGCATGACCGAGCCCTTGCCGAACTGCTTGTCGATCTGGGCGAGGGCCATGTCGAGGGCCTTGTCGCGGTCGAGCGTTGCCATGGTGGCCACCTTCGGATGTCGCTGTAGCGGGTCGTCGCCGACGCTAGGGCGGGGGTCTGACAGTTTCCGCGGGCCGGGCACGTCTGTGGACGGGGACCGGACCTGTGGACGCCACGGTATGCCGAACAGGTGTTCGATTCCAGTGACACGCCGAGATCGGCGCGTCCGGGCCGAGAGGCGGGCTCAGCGCGGGCCGCGGGACGCGTCCGCGGCGGCGCGGGCGGCGTGCACGGCCGGCATCCGCGCCTCGACGAACTCGATCAGGGCCAGCAGGTGCGGGACGAGCTCGGCGCCGGCACCGGTGAGCCGGTACTCCACGTGCGGCGGGATCGCCGACCGGACCTCGCGGTGGACCCAGCCGTCCCGCTCCAGCCGCTGCAGGCTCTGGGCCAGCATCTTCTCGCTGACCCCCTCGATCCGGCGGCGCAGCTCACCGAACCGGTGCGGCGACTCCGCGAGAGCCGACAGCGCCAGCAGTGACCACTTCCCGGTCACGTGCTCCAGCGTCTCCCGGGAGGTGCAAGCACGGCTGAAGACGTCAGCCACCAGCTCCTCGACCGTCTGTTCCACCACACCCGCCTCTCTCCAGGACCACGGCCAGCGTACCGTCCAGCACGACGGCACTAACGATTCGTTAGCGCCCTACTGTCAGCAAGCACTCGGAGGAGTCCCCTTGATCACCGTCACCGGAGCCACGGGCCACCTCGGCCGCCTGGTCGTCACCGGACTGCTGGACGCCGGCGTCCCGGCAGCCGAGGTCGTCGCCGTCGTCCGCACCCCGGAGAAGGCAGCCGACCTCGCCGACCGCGGCGTCCAGGTCCGCCGGGCCGACTACAGCGACCCGGCCTCGTTGCAGACCGCGCTGCAGGGCACCGACCGGCTGCTGCTGGTCTCCGGCAGCGAGGTCGGCCAGCGGGTCGCCCAGCACGGCAACGTGCTGCAGGCCGCGTCTGCCGCCGGCGTCGGGCTGGTCGTCTACACCAGCGCGCCCAAGGCCGACGACACCTCACTGCCGCTGGCGCCCGAGCACGTGGCCACCGAGCGGCTGCTCGCCGACTCCGGCCTGCCGGCCGTGGTGCTGCGCAACAACTGGTACCTGGAGAACTACGACGACCAGATCCGGACGGCGGCGCGGACCGGCGAGGTGGTCGGCAGCTCGGGCAGCGGCCGCATCGCCGCGGCCACCCGGGCCGACTACGCAGCCGGCGCGGTCGCCGTGCTCACCGCCGAGACCCCCGAGCCCGGCGTCCTGGAGGTCGGTGGCGACGAGGCCTTCACGCTGGCCGAGCTGGCCGCGACGGTGGCCGCCGAGTCCGGCCGGGAGGTCACCTACCGCGACCTCGGCGCCGCCGAGCACGTCGAGTTCCTGCTCGGGCTCGGACTGCCGCAGCAGACCGCCGAGTTCGTCGTCGGGCTCGACCAGTCGATCGCCCAGGGGGCACTGGACACCGGCAGCACCGCGCTGTCCACGCTCATCGGCCGGCCGACCACGACTCCGGCGCAGTACGTGCGCACCGTGCTCGGCAGCTGAGCACCGTGCCGTCCCGCCGGAGGCGCTCAGCGGTCCTTCGGCGGGACGTCGTACTCCTTGCAGATCTCCAGCCAGACCGTGCGCACCGGCACGCCGGCGTCGATCGCCTCGATGGCGGTCAGACCGCCCAGCTGACCGAAGACGTGGTCGCGGGCCACGCTCTGCGACCGGATCGACCCGAACTGCCCCTCCATCCGGGACCAGAACTCCTGCAGGCGCACGCCGACGACCGTACCCACCGCCGTCCACCCCGCGGCACGCCCGGCGGCCCTAGGCTGGGGCGATGATCCCCAGCACCGGCTCGGCCACCTGGGACACCATCGGGCAGATCGCCATCGCGCTGATGCTCGCGACCTCGCTGGTGCTGATGGTCCGCCACTACCGCAACCGGCGCTGACGCCCGCGCACCCACACGAACGTCAGCGGGACGACGAGCGCCGCCGAGACGACGGCGACCAGCCCGAACCCGCCCAGCGCCAGGAGCGGCCCCCCGAGCGCACCGGCGACCGCCGCCCCGAGTCCCATCAGCAGGTCGGTGGCGCCCTGCGCGGTCGGCCGCACGTCGGCGTCCACCGACTCGGTGACCATCGTCGACCCGGCCACCAGCCCGCACGACCAGCCCAGCCCGAGCAGGAACAGGCCGATGCCCAGCTGGACAGCGGCCCCGGCGGGCGCGGTGCCGGCGACGAGGGCGGCCAGCAGCAGGAGCAGTCCACCCAGCCCCACGGTCGCCGCGCGGCCGGCCCGGTCGGCGAGCCAGCCCACCACCGGGGAGAACAGGTACATGCCGGCGACGTGCACGCTGATGACCAGGCCGATCACCCGCAGCGTCGTCCCGTCGGCAGCGGCGTGACCCGCCCCCATGTGCACCGGGGTCATGACCATCAGCCCGACCATCACCCCGTGCGAGACGACGACGGCGGTCAGGCCGAGGCGCCCGCCGGGGGTCGCCCAGACCGCCCGCAGCGCCGCACCGGAGCCGGCGCGCGGCGGCGGGCCGGCCGGGCTGGTGCCGGCCGCCAGGCGGCGGGCCAGCAGCAGCGGGTCGGGCCGCAGCAACAGCAGCGCGCCGAGGACGACGACGGCGAACACCGCGATCGAGAGCACGAACGCCCCGCCCAGCGCCGGCAGCCCGAGCGCGCGCCCCAGGTCGTCCCCCGGCCCGGCCAGGTTGGGTCCGAGGACCGAGCCGATCGTGGTCGCCCACACCACCAGCGACAGGGCCCGGCCGCGGTGCTCGGGCTCGGCCAGGTCGGCCGCGGCGTAGCGCGCCTGCAGCCCGCTGCTGGTGGCGGCACCGAACAGGAAGAGACCGACGAGCAGCAGCGTCAGCGACGAGAGCGCGGCCGCGGCGACGACCAGCAGCGCACCGAGCACGGCCACGCCGTAGCCCAGCGCCAGCCCGGCGCGGCGGCCGTGCCGGTCACTGACCCGGGCCAGCGGCACCGCGACCAGCGCGGCACCCAGCACGCTGGCGGTCTGCCCCAGCCCGGCGGCCGCGTCCCCGCCGGCCACCTCGCGGGCCAGCAGGCCGCCGACGGTGATGCCGATGGTCACGCCCAGACCGCCGAGGGCCACCCCGGCGGAGAGGACGGCCACCGTGCGCCGCTGCACCGCGGCGCGGTCGGCGGTCAGCAGCGGCGTCCCGGTCACGGCGCGAGTCTGCCCGACCCCCGGCGGCGTGGACCGGACACCGCTCCTGGCCTCCGGCTCAGAGCCCCATGGACCGGCCGATGATCTCCTTCATGATCTCGTTCGTGCCGCCGTAGATGGACTGCACCCGCGAGTCACGCCAGGCCTTGGAGACGCGGTACTCGCTCATGTAGCCGTAGCCGCCGTGCAGCTGCAGGCAGCGGTCGGCCACCTTGTGCTGCAGCTCCGTCGTCCACCACTTGGCCATCGCCGCGTCGGTGGCGGTGAGGTCGCCGGTGCCCAGCTGGCGCACGCACTCGTCGACGAACGTGCGGGCGATCGTCACCTCGGTCTGCAGCTCGGCGAGGAGGAACCGGGAGTGCTGGAAGGAGCCGATCGGCCGGCCGAACGCCGTCCGGCTGGTCACGTACTCGACGGTGAGCGCCAGCACGGTCTCGGCCGAGGCGACCGCCGAGACGGCGATGTGCAGCCGCTCCTGGGGCAGGTTCTCCATCAGGTGAGCGAAACCGCGGCCCTCGGTGCCGAGCAGGTTGGCCGCGGGCACCCGGACGTCGTCGAAGAACAGCTCGGCGGTGTCCTGGGCCTTGAGGCCGACCTTGTCCAGGTTGCGGCCGCGGGTGAAGCCCGGCATGCCGCGCTCGACCACCAGCAGGCTCAGCCCCCGGGAGGCCGGGACGTCGGCGTCCGTGCGGGCCACGACGACGACCAGGTCGGCGTTGACGCCGTTGGTGATGAACGTCTTGGACCCCGACAGCACCCAGTCGTCGCCGTCCCGGCGGGCGGTGGTCGCGATGCCCTGCAGGTCGCTGCCGGCACCGGGCTCGGTCATCGCGATCGCGGTGATCAGCTCCCCGGCGCAGAACCCGGGCAACCAGCGCTGCTGCTGCTCGTCGGTGGCCAGGTCGCGCAGGTACGGGCCGACCACGTCGTTGTGCAGCCCGAAGCCGACCCCGCTGGCGCCGATGCGGGTGAGCTCTTCGCTGAGCACGCACGACCAGCGGAAGTCGCGCAGCCCGCCACCTCCGTGCTCCTGGGGCATCTCGATGCCGAGCAGGCCCTGCGCGCCGGCCGCCGTCCAGAGCTCCCGGGGCACGATGCCGGCGCGCTCCCAGTCGTCGTGGAAGGGCGCGACCTCCTTCTCCAGGAACGCCCGCACGCTCTGCCGGAAGTCCTCGTGCTCGGGCTCGTACCGGGTGTGGCGCATGCCGCAGAGTCTGGCGCAGGAGTACGACAGTCCGCGTCAGCTCGCGCGGTGGACCGGGCGGCACTCGTAGGCGGGCTTGATCTCGGCGTTGAGGTGCCGGCCGATGCTGTCGGCCTCCAGCAGGGCGAGCGCGGCCTCGGGCGGGACGTCGAGGTAGTGGTAGACCCCGCCGCCGACGAACCCGATCTCCAGCACGTGGTCCTCGAGGTCGTAGCCGACCCATCGCACGCTCGAGGACTCGACCCCGGCTCGCTGCATGGCACCCACCCGGATGACAACGGTGTAACTACACCCGTGTCATCCCATCGTGGCCTCGACGAATTCACTTGTCGACCTGTCGACCACCCCGCAGGCTGCTGCGGTGCCGACGTTCGAGGAACTGGTGGCCGAGGGCGCGGCCGCGCCGACGGCGGGCTGGGACTTCTCCTGGTTCGCCGGTCGGGCCACCGAGGAGCGGCCCGCCTGGGGCTACGCCGGGCTGCTGGCCGACCGGCTGGGCGCAGCGACCGCGTCGCTGGACGTGCAGACCGGTGGAGGCGAGGTCTGCGCCGGGGCGCTCACCCGGGCTGCTCGCCGGCGCGTGCGGGTGGCGGCCACCGAGTCGTGGCCGCCCAACCTGGCCCTGGCCCGTGCCCGGCTGGCGCGGTGGGGCGGCGAGGTGACCGAGGCCCCGGACGCCGGACCGCTCCCGTTCCCCGACGCCGCGTTCGACCTGGTGAGCAGCCGGCACCCGACCGCGCAGCCCTGGCCGGAGATCGCCCGCGTCCTCTCCCCCGGCGGCACCTACCTGTGCCAGGGCGTCGGCTCGGGCACGCATCGGGTGCTGGCCGAGGCACTGACCGGCGCACGACCCGAGCCGGACCTGCCCACCGCGCAACTGGCCGCCGACGCCGCCCGCAGCGCCGGCCTGGACGTCGTCGACCTGCGGTCGCAGGCCTGCCGGGTGGAGTTCGGTGACGTCGGGGCGGTGGTGCACTTCCTGCGCAAGGTCGTGTGGACCGTGCCGGACTTCTCGGTGGAGCGGTACCGGCCGCAGCTGACCGAGCTGCACCGGCGGATCGAACGGGACGGCGCCCTCGTCTCGTGGTCGCAGCGGTACCTGCTGGAGGCCCGCCGCCCGGGCTGACCACGGCGAACTGTCGTACCCGCGTGGACACTGGACGGCGTGTCGGCCCTCGATCGGTTCTCCGCACCCACCCGGGCGTGGTTCACCGGCGCCTTCGAGCAGCCGACCGCTGCCCAGGAGGGCGCCTGGACGGCGATCAGCAGCGGCGAGCACGCCCTGGTCGTCGCCCCCACGGGCTCGGGCAAGACGCTGGCGGCGTTCCTCTGGTCGCTCGACCGGCTGGCCGCCGCGCCGCCGCCCGAAGATCCGCTGGCCCGCTGCCGGGTCCTCTACGTCTCCCCGCTCAAGGCGCTGGCCGTCGACGTGGAGCGCAACCTCCGGGCACCGCTGGCCGGCATCGGCCAGGCCGCGGCCCGGCTCGGCCAGGACCGCCCGGAGATCACCGTCGGCATCCGGTCCGGGGACACCCCGGCCGACGAACGGCGCACCTTCGCCCGCCGCCCGCCGGACATCCTGATCACCACCCCGGAGTCGCTGTTCCTGCTGCTCACCAGCCAGGCACGGGAGGCGCTGCGCGGTGTCGAGACGGTGATCCTCGACGAGGTGCACGCCGTCTGCGGCAGCAAGCGCGGCGCCCACCTGGCGGTGTCCCTCGACCGGCTCGACGAGCTGCTGGAGCGGCCGGCCCAGCGGATCGGGCTGTCGGCCACGGTGCGCCCCATCGAGGAGGTGTCGACCTTCCTCGCCGGCGGCCGCCCGGTGCAGGTGGTCGCCCCGCCCTCGCAGAAGCAGTGGGACCTCTCGGTCGTCGTCCCGGTCGAGGACATGAGCCAGCTGGGTCAGCCGACCGGGGAGCTCGATGGGTCGGCGGCCGGCAACCAGCCGCGGACGTCGATCTGGCCGGCGGTCGAGGAGCGGGTGCTCGACCTGATCGAGTCGCACCGCAGCACGATCGTGTTCGCCAACTCCCGCCGGCTGGCCGAGCGGCTGACCAGCCGGCTGAACGAGCTGGCCTACGAGCGGGCCACCGGTGAACCGCTGCCGCACGGCGCGAACCCGGCCGAGCTGATGGCGCAGGCCGGCTCCGGCGGCGGGTTGCCACCCGAGGTCAAGCCGGTCGCCTCGGCGCACCACGGCTCGGTCTCCCGCGAGCAGCGCGCCGTGGTCGAGGAGGCGCTCAAGTCCGGGCAGCTGCCCGCGGTCGTCGCCACCTCCTCGCTGGAGCTGGGCATCGACATGGGCGCGGTCGACCTGGTCGTCCAGGTCGAGTCCCCGCCCAACGTCGCCGCCGGGCTGCAGCGGGTCGGGCGGGCCGGGCACCAGGTCGGCGCGGTCAGCGAGGGCGTGATCTTCCCGAAGTTCCGCGGCGACCTGGTGCAGAGCGCCGTCGTCGCCGAGCGGATGCGGGCCGGGGCGATCGAGTCGACCCGGTACCTGCGCAACCCCCTCGATGTGCTGGCCCAGCAGATCGTGGCGATGGTCTCCGAGCGCCCACGCACCGTCGACGAGGTCGCCGCCGTGCTCCGCCGCTCGGCCGCCTTCGCCTCGCTGCCCGAGTCGGCCCTGCACGCGGTGCTCGACATGCTGGCCGGCCGCTACCCCTCCGACGCCTTCGCCGAGCTGCGCCCCCGGCTCACCTGGGACCGGGTCACCGACACCCTCACCGCACGCACCGGGGCCCAGCGGCTGGCGGTCACCAGCGGCGGCACCATCCCCGACCGCGGGCTCTTCGGCGTCTTCCTGGTCTCCGGGGCCGGCGAGAACGGCGGCCGCCGCGTCGGCGAGCTCGACGAGGAGATGGTCTACGAGTCCCGGGTGGGCGACGTCTTCCTGCTCGGGTCCTCGTCCTGGCGGATCGAGGAGATCACCCACGACCGGGTGCTGGTCAGCCCGGCGCCCGGCCTGCCCGGGAAGATGCCGTTCTGGCACGGCGACACCCTCGGCCGGCCGCTCGAGCTGGGCCGGGCGCTGGGCGCCTTCCTCCGCGAGGTCGGCTCCGCGACCCCGGAGGCCGGAGCCGAGCGCGCCCGCGCCGCGGGCCTGGACGAGTGGGGTGCGGCCAACCTGCTCGCCTACCTGGCCGAGCAGAAGCAGGCCACCGGTCACCTGCCCGACGACCGCACGATGCTGGTCGAGCGGTTCCGCGACGAGCTCGGCGACTGGCGGCTGGTCGTCCACTCCCCGTTCGGCGCGCAGGTCAACGCGCCCTGGGCGCTGGTGCTCGCGGCCCGGCTGCGCGAGCGGTACGGCGTCGACGTCGCCTCGATGCACTCCGACGACGGCATCGTGCTGCGGCTGCCCGACACCACCGGCGAGGCCCCCGAGGCCGACCTGGCGATCCTCGACCCGGACGACGTGGAGCGCGAGGTCACCGCCGAGGTCGGCAACTCCGCCCTGTTCGCCAGCCGGTTCCGCGAGTGCGCGGCCCGCGCGCTGCTGCTGCCCAAGCGCGACCCGCGCAAGCGCACCCCGTTGTGGCAGCAGCGCCAGCGGGCGGCCCAGCTGCTCTCGGTGGCGGCTGAGTTCTCCGGCTTCCCGATCACCCTGGAGGCCGTCCGGGAGGTGCTGCAGGACGTCTACGACGTGCCCGGGCTGGTCGAGCTGATGAGCGACGTCCGGTCGCGCCGGGTGCGGGTGGTCGACGTGCAGACGCAGACCGCCTCGCCGTTCGCCCAGTCGCTGCTGTTCGGCTACGTCGGCCAGTTCATCTACGAGGGCGACGCCCCGATGGCCGAGCGTCGCGCCCAGGCGCTGGCCCTCGACACCGGCCTGCTGGCCGAGCTGCTCGGCCGTTCCGAGCTGCGTGAGCTGCTCGACGCCGACGCGATGGCCGAGATCGAGGCCGAGCTGCAGCGGCTGCCCACCGAGCGGCACCCCCGCGACGTCGACGGCGCAGCCGACCTGCTGCGGGTCGTCGGCGACCTCACCATCACCGAGGCTGCCGCGCGGGGGGTGCCGGCCGAGTGGCTGACCGAGCTGGTCACCGCCCGCCGTGCCCTGGTGGTGCGGATCGCCGGCGAGGAACGGTACGTCGCGATCGAGGACGCCGGCCGGCTCCGGGACGCACTGGGCACGGCCCTGCCGGTCGGGGTGCCCGAGGTGTTCACCGAGCCGGTGGCCGACCCGCTCGGCGACCTGATCGGCCGCTACGCCCGCACCCACGGCCCGTTCGTGCCGGCCGACGCGGCCGGCCGGCTGGGGCTGGGCGTCGCCGTCGTCACCGCCACGGCGCAGCGGCTGGTCGGCACCGGCCGGCTGGTCACCGGCGAGTTCCGCCCCGGCGGGGTCGGCCAGGAGTGGTGCGACGCCGACGTGCTGCGCTCGGTCCGGCGCCGGTCGCTGGCCAAGCTGCGCCAGGAGGTCGAGCCGGTGCCGATCGGCGCCCTCGCCCGCTTCACCCCGTCCTGGCAGTCGGTCGGTGGGCGGCTGCGTGGCGTGGACGGCGTGCTGGCCGTGGTCGAGCAGCTGGCCGGTGCCCTGGTGCCCGCGTCGGCGCTGGAGACCCTGGTGCTGCCGTCCCGGGTGCGCGACTACTCCCCCGCTCTGCTCGACGAGCTGACCAGCGCCGGCGAGGTGCTGTGGGCCGGCGCCGGCGGGCTGTCCGGCGGTGACGGCTGGGTCACCCTGGTGCCCGCCGACCTCGCGCCCCTGCTGCTGCCCGAGCCACCCGGCGCCGCCTCGGTGGAGGGCGGATACGGCGCGGCACTGCTCGACGAGCTCGCCGGTGGCCAGGCCCTGTTCTTCCGCTCGCTCTCCGACCGGGTGGGCGCGACCGACGACCCGGCGCTGGCCGAGGAGATCTGGGACCTCGTGTGGGCCGGCGCGCTCACCAACGACACCCTCGCCCCGCTCCGCACCCGGCTCGCCGGCGGCGGCACCCACAAGCGGCAGCCGGCCGCACCGCGCGCCCGGCTCGACCGCACCCGCCACGGCCGCACCCGGCTGGGTCGCCCGGCGATGCCCAGCCGCACCGGGCCGCCGTCGATGGCCGGCCGCTGGTCCCGGCTGCCCGAGCTGGAGGGCAACCCCACCAAGCGCACCACCGCCCGCGCCGAGGCGCTGCTGGAGCGGCACGGGGTGCTGACCCGCGGTGCGGTGCAGGCCGAGCAGGTCGCCGGCGGGTTCTCCGCCGTCTACCCGGTGCTGCGGGCGTTCGAGGAGAACGGCCGGGCGCGGCGCGGCTACTTCGTCGAGACCCTGGGTGCCGCCCAGTTCGGCACGCCCGGGTCGATCGACCGGGTGCGCAGCTTCGCCAGCCCCGACCGGGTGCCGGCCGGCCCGGTGGTGCTGGCCGCCACCGACCCGGCCAACGTCTACGGCGCGGCACTGCCCTGGCCGGAGCGGGCGGTCGCCGCCGGAGCCGACGACGCCGTCGACCTGGGAGAGGGCACCGGGGCCGGCACCAGGAAGAGCGGCCACCGCGCCGGCCGCAAGGCCGGGGCGCTGGTCGTGCTGGTCGACGGCGAGCTGGTGCTCTACGTCGAGCGCGGCGGGAAGACCCTGCTGTCCTGGACCGAGGAGGAGACCGTGCTCAAGGAGGCGGCGACGGCGCTGTCCAGCGCGGTCGCGTCCGGGGCGCTGGGGCGGATGACGGTGCAGAAGGCCGACGGGGCCTCGGTGCACGAGTCCGGCCCGCTCACCGCCGCACTGCAGGCGGCCGGCTTCGCCGCCACCCCCCGCGGCCTGCGCCTGCGGAGCTGAGCGCGGTCAGCTGCGGGTGCGGGAGCCCTGCAGCCACCGCGCGAACCGCCGGCTGAGCCTGGGCATCAGCACCCGCAGCGCACTGACCACGAACACCGCCGACAGCAGCAACCGCAACGGCCAGGGCCAGCCGCCGACGAACGGCCCGGCGGCCAGCTGGAAGGTCGAGGTCATCGCCAGCACGACGGCGACGGTCAGCAACCAGCTGCGCCAGGCCGGTCCCGGCTTGGGCGGCACGGCGAAGAACGTCTCCAGCCCCACCGCGCGGGCCACCCGCTCCTGCTCGACGAGCCGCCGGACCCGCTCCAGTGCGTCCCGCCGCTCCGGCGAGCGCTCCCACACGGCCAGCGACTTCTCGTCGGCGAACCGGTAGACCAGGTGGTACTCGTCGCTGGCGGCCCCGGGGCGCAGCAGCGACGACCCCAGCGCGCCCGGGTAGCCGGCGACCAGCTCCTGCACCTCGGCAGCCCACTGCTCGAAGGCCTGGTGCTGCTCCGGCCGGACGACGCGGGCCACCGTCACCGTCACCGGCTCGGGCCCTCGATCGACGGGGCTGCCGGTCAGGCTGCGCAGTCGGGTCGTCACGTCCACGGGTGGCTCAGCGCCGACGGATCGGTGGGTGTTCCCGGCTGTCCGCCCTCTCACAGCAGGTCATCCCTCGGGGTGGGCCGCCGGTTCGTCGGCCACCCGCAGGCCAGTCGCCCGGGGCCGATCCGCTCTACGGTCACCCCGTGCCCACCCTGCGCGCCCTCGAGTGCTTCGTCGCCGTCCTCGACCACGGTTCGGTCACCGAGGCGGCGGCCCGGCTGCACCTCTCCCAGCCGGCGCTGTCTCACCAGCTCGGTTCCCTGGAGCGCGAGCTGGGCACGCCGTTGCTGGAGCGCCTGCCACGCGGCGTCCGACCCACCGTGGCCGGGCGGGCCATCGAGGCCGAGGCCCGCGCGGCGCTGGCCGCGGCCGCGGCCGTGACCCGGCTCGGACGGTCGGTGGCGGCCGGCGCGACCGGCCGGCTGCGGGTCGCCTGCGTCGAGAGCATGACCGCGCCGCTGCTGGCCCCGGCCCTGGCCCGGTGGCGCCGACGGCATCCACGGGTGGAGGTGGAGCTGACCGAGTTCGCCAGCGCCGACGCCCTCGCCGACCACGTGGCCGGCGGGCGGGCGGACCTCGGGCTCGGGCCGCGGCCGAGCAGGTGGTCCGGCCCGGAGGTCGTCGTGGGCCGGGAGGAGGTGCTGCTCGTGCTGGCAGCCGGGCACCCGCTCGCCGCCCCTTCCGCTGCCCGCACCTGGGCCGGGATCGCCGAGCACCCGGTGGTGGGCTTCACCGCGGGCAACGGCCTGGGCGCCTGGCTGGAGGGGCTGGCGGCGGCCGCCGGGGTGCGGCTCGAGCCCGTCGTCCGGACCCGGAACGCGGTCACCGCCGCCCAGCTGGGTGGTGCCGGGCTCGGGGTCGCCCTCGTGCCCGCGAGCGCGGTGGGGCCGGGGTCGGTCGGCGTGACGGCTCCCCTGCAGCCACCGCTCGACCGGGAGGTCGTGGTGCTGCTCGGCGGGGACGATCCGCTGCCACAGGACCTCGCCGGCGTGCTGGTCGACCAGGGGATCCCCACCGCTTGACATCAAGAGCATCTATGGGAGGCGACCGGAAGATCGATGCGCCGACGGGCATGGCCCGGCGAGCGGTGCCGTTGCAGGCGACATGACCTCTTCGACCGAACGTCTGAACGGTGCTTCCGTCCTCGTCATCGGCACCGGCGGCATCGCTGTCGCCACCGCCCGGCTGGCCGGTCAGGCCGGCGCCGACGTCGTGCTGGCCGGCCGGGACCCCGCGAAGGCCACTGCCGCCGCCCGGGTCGCCGGCGCCCGCGCTGCGACCGTCGACCTGTCGGACGAGACGTCCGTGGCCGCGCTGGCCGACGGGCTGGGTCGCGTCGACCACGTCGTCAACCTCGCCGCCGCGCCCGCCAACGGCCCGCTGGCCTCGCTCGACCACGCGTCGCTGGTCCGCGCCTTCGACGCCAAGGTGTTCGGCCCGGCACTGCTGGCCGGGCGGCTGGACATCGCCGGCTCGCTCACCCTCTTCTCCGGCTTCATCGCCTGGCGGCCGGCCGCGGAACGGGTCGCGATGGCCACCGCCAACGGGGCCGTGGGGTTCCTCGCCCAGGCCCTCGCCGTCGAGCTCGCCCCCGTGCGGGTCAACGCGATCTCGCCCGGCGTCGTCGACAGCGGGTCGTGGGACGGCCTCGGCGACGGCAAGGCCGACTTCCTCGCCGCGACGGCCGCCGGGAACCCGGCCCGCCGCACCGGCTCGCCCGACGACCTGGCCGAGGCGGCCCTGTTCGCGATGACCAACCCCTTCCTGACCGGCACGACGCTGCACGTCGACGGCGGCGGCCGGCTCGCCTGATCACCCACCCCTCACCTCACGACACGACACGACACGACACGACACGAAGGACCAGCCATGACCACCATGCGCGCCGTCGGCGCCCTCCGCGGCCTCCCCGTCTCCGACCCCGACTCCCTGGTGGACGTCGAGGTGCCCGTCCCCGACCTCCGGCCCCGGGACGTGCTCGTCCGGGTGCACGCCGTCTCGGTCAACCCGGTGGACGTCAAGGTCCGGGCCAGCCTGGAGCCCCAGCAGGACCCGAAGGTGCTCGGCTATGACGCCGCCGGGGTCGTCGAGGCCGTCGGCAGCGCGGTCGAGACCCTCTCCGTCGGCGACGAGGTCTGGTACGCCGGCGACATCACCCGGGCCGGGTCGAACGCGGAGCTGCAGGCCGTCGACGAGCGGATCGTCTCCCGGAAGCCGGTCTCCCTCGGCTTCGCCGAGGCAGCAGCGCTCCCGCTGACCACCCTGACCGCCTGGGAGTCGCTGTTCGAGCGGTTCCGTCTCGACGCCTCGGCCACCGGTGACCTGCTGGTGCTGGGCGCCGCCGGCGGCGTCGGCTCGGTGATGGTCCAGCTGGCCAAGCAGCTGACGTCCGTACGGGTGCTCGCCGGCGCCGGCAAGCCCGAGTCCCGCACGTGGGTGACCGGCCTGGGCGCGGACCAGGTGGTCGACCACACCGACCTGGTCGCCTCGGTGCAGGCGGTGGCGCCGACCGGCGTCGACCACCTGTTCACGCCGCACTCCACCGGCAACGTCGAGGCCTTCGCCGCCGTCCTCAAGCCGTTCGGCGACGTCGTCGCGATCGACGACCCGGTGGGGCTGGACCTGCTGCCGTTGAAGGCCAAGAGCATCACCTGGCACTGGGAGCTGATGTTCACCCGGTCCCTGTTCGGCACCCCGGACCTGGCAGAGCAGGCCCGGATCCTGCAGGAGACCGCGGCCCTGGTCGACGCAGGTCGGGTGCGCACCACGCTCACCACGGCGATCGACGACTTCAGCGCCGCAGGGCTGCGGGAGGCCCACCGGTTGGTCGAGACCGGCCGCACGGTCGGCAAGGTCGTCGTCCACCGGTGACCCCGCCAGGGTCCGCTGCCGAGGCGGACCCGGGTTCGGTGTCCCCGCCGCCGTCGTGCACGCGCCGTCGCCGACCGTCCGGACGCGACGGCGGCGCGGCACCGGGCACGATGGACGGCGTGCCCGAGGGAGACACCGTCTGGCTGGCCGCCCAGCGGATGAACACCGCGCTGGCCGGCGCCACCCTGCGCCGCGGGGAGCTGCGGATTCCCCAGCTGGCCGCGGTCGACCTCGCCGGCGCCACCGTCACCGAGGTCGTCCCCCGCGGCAAGCACATGCTCACCCGCCTGGCCGACGGCCGGACGCTGCGCACGCACTACCGGATGGACGGCAGCTGGCACGTCTACCGGCCGGGGACCCGCTGGCGGGGCGGCCCGGCGTTCGCCGTCCGGGCCGTGCTGGCCACCGGCGAGTGGGAGTGCGTCGGCTACCGGCTGCACGACATGGCCCTGGTGCCCACCGCACGGGAGCACGAGCTGGTCGGGCACCTGGGGCCCGATGTGCTCGGCCCGGACTGGGACATCGAGGAGGCGCTGCGCCGGCTGCGCGCGCACCCCGACGAGCAGATCGGCGTGGCTGTCCTGGATCAGCGCAACCTGGCCGGCATCGGCAACCTCTACAAGGTCGAGTCGCTGTTCCTGACCGGCGTGAACCCGTGGGCCCGGGTCGCCGACGTCCCCGACCTGCGCGCACTCGTGGAGCGGGCCCGCACCCTCATGCTGGCCAACCGGGACCGCCCCGCGCAGAGCACCACCGGGATCACCCGGCGCGGGCAGGACCACTGGGTCGCCGGCCGGAAGGGGCGCCCCTGCCGCCGCTGCGGCACGGCCGTCCTCCTCGGCGACCAGGGCCCGGACCTGCAGGAACGGGTGACCTGGTGGTGCCCGAGCTGCCAGGCCACCCCGCTGCCGGCCGACCCGCGGGCACGCACCGGGCTGCCCGGGACCGAGGCCCGTCGCGCCTCGTACTGACGCACGCGGCGCCGGTGGGCACGGCCGGGGATCATCAGGGCATGCCCGAAGGAGACACCGTCTGGCTGGCGGCGCAGCGGATGAACACCGCCCTGGCCGGTGCCACGCTCACCACGGGCGAGCTGCGCGTGCCCCAGCTGGCCACGGTCGACCTCGCCGGCGCCACGGTCACCGAGGTCGTCCCGCGCGGGAAGCACATGCTCACCCGCTTCGCCGACGGCCGGACGCTGCGCTCGCACTACCGGATGGACGGCAGCTGGCACATCTACCGCAAGGGCACCCCGTGGAAGGGCGGGCCGGCGCACAGCATCCGCGCCGTGCTCTCCACCGACGAGTGGGACTGCGTCGGGTACCGGCTGCACGACCTGCGGATCGTGCCGACCAGCGCGGAGAGCGAGCTGGTCGGCCACCTGGGCCCCGACGTGCTCGGCCCGGACTGGGACCTCGATGAGGCGCTGCGCCGCCTCCGGTCGCACCCGGACGAGCAGATCGGCGTGGCGATCCTGGACCAGCGGAACCTGGCCGGCATCGGCAACCTCTACAAGGTCGAGACGCTGTTCCTGACCCGCACCCACCCGTGGGCCCGGGTCGCCGACGTCGCCGACCTGCCCGGCCTGGTCACCCGCGCCCGCACCCTGATGCAGGCCAACCGCGACCGCCCGGAGCAGAGCACGACCGGCTCGACCCGGCGCGGCGAGGACCACTGGGTGTTCGGCCGCCGGGGCCGCCCGTGCCGCCGGTGCCGGACGACGATCCTGCTGGGCGACCAGGGCCCGGACACGCAGGAGCGGGTCACCTACTGGTGTCCGGCCTGCCAGGCGGCACGCAGCCCGATCGACCCGTCGGCCCGTACCGGGGAGCCCGGCCACCCGTCGTCCATCGCCGCCACCTGACCGGACACGGCGACGGCCGCCCCACGCGGTGCGCGGGACGGCCGTCGCCGGTGGTGCGAGAGGGGTCAGGCGCGCTCCGGCCGCTCGGCCGGCTGCTCAGCACCCAGCGCGGTGCCGTCGACCGAGGGGGCGCCGGACTCGATCGCGCCGGCGGCCTGGTTGCCGCTGATCGCCTGGGTGCCGCCGCCCATCGACGCACGGATCTCGGCGAGCCGGGAGGCACCCGCGACGTCGATGGTCGCCTTCTCCACCTCGAGCATCCGCCCCTCGACCGAGTTCTGCGCCAGCTCCGCCTGGCCGAGGGCGTTGGCGTAGCGGGCCTCGATCTTGTCGCGCACTTCACCGAGGCTGGGCGTGTTGCCCGGCGCCGACAGCTCGTTCACCGAGCGCAGCGACGCGGAGACCTGCTCCTGCATCTTCGCCTGCTCCAGCTGGGACATCAGCTTGGTGCGCTCGGCCAGCGTCGACTGCAACCGCATCCGGCTCTGCTCGACCGCGCCCTTGGCCTGCTCGGCGGCCTGCAGCGCCTCGTCGTGGCTGCGCTTGAGGTCCTCCACCGCCTGCTCCTCGCTCACCAGCTGGGTGGCGAATGCCTGCGCGGCCTGCTCGTACTCGGCGGCCTTGGCCGCGTCACCCGACGCCCGGGTCTGGTCGGCCAGGTTCAGCGCCTGCCGCGCGGAGGCCTGCAGCTTCTCGACGTCCCCGAGCTTGCGGTTGAGCCGCATCTCCAGCTGACGCTGGTTGCCCAGCACGGCGGCTGCCTGGTTGCTCAGCGACTGGTGCCGCTGCTGCTCCGCCTCGATCGCCTGCTGGATCTGGATCTTCGGGTCGGCCCGCTGGTCGATCTGGTCGTTGGCCGAGGCCGTCAGGTACTTCCACAGCTTCACGAACGGGTTGGGCATGGCGGCTTCCTCCTGATCCGGTGCTCCGCTCCGCCGGCGGCGGTCCGGCGCGCACACGGGCGACGCTGTCCCGATCATCGTCCCAGGCCGCTCGCCCGGCCAGCCACCGCACACTCTGCGAGGCCGACGGACGACGTCCCGGCGCACGTCCCCCTGCACCAACGACTGTCCCCTCGCACCAACGCTGGTGCGGGGGGACAGTGTTGGATCAGGTCACCTGATCACTGCTGCGGACGACGCTGGGGTCAGACGGGGCGGCCGCGGAGCCGGCGGTAGTGCTCGACCAGGGCGACCGTGGAGGGGTCCGCGTCGATCTCCGGGCTGTCCATCTGCGGCGCGGTCTCGCTGACCAGGGCCGGCGCGAGCTGGCGGGCCATGACCTTGCCCAGCTCCACGCCCCACTGGTCGAAGGAGTCGATCTGCCAGATGACGCCCTCGACGAAGACGGTGTGCTCGTAGAAGGCGACCAGCTGGCCGAGCGTGCCGGGGGTGAGCTTCGGCGCGAGGATCGTGGTCGACGGCCGGTTGCCCGGCATCACCTTGTGCGGGACGACGTCGGCGGCGGTGCCGTCGGCGGCGACCTCCTCCGCGGTCTTGCCGAAGGCCAGGGCCGCGCTCTGGGCGAACATGTTCGCCATCAGCAGGTCGTGCATGTCGCCGATGTCGTGGTTGGGCTCGCCGAAGCCGATGAAGTCGGCCGGGATCAGCGAGGTGCCCTGGTGCAGCAGCTGGTGGAAGGCGTGCTGCCCGTTGGTGCCCGGCTCGCCCCAGTAGACCTCGCCGGTGCCGGTGGTGACCGGCTGCCCGTCCCACCGCACCGACTTGCCGTTGCTCTCCATGGTCAGCTGCTGCAGGTAGGCCGGCAGCCGGGACAGGTACTGGCTGTAGGGCAGGACGGCGTGGGTCTGGGCGCCGAAGAAGTTCGTGTACCAGACGTTGAGCAGGCCCTGCAGCACCGGCAGGTTCTGCGCCAGCGGCGTGGTGCGGAAGTGCTCGTCGACGGCGTGGAAGCCGGCGAGCATCTCGTCGTAGCCGTCCGGCCCGATGGCGACCATCAGCGACAGGCCGACGGCGGAGGTGAAGGAGTAGCGGCCACCGACCCAGTCCCAGAAGCCGAACATGTTGTCGGTGTCGATGCCGAACTCGGCGACGGCGTCGGCGTTGGTGGAGACGGCGACGAAGTGCTTGGCCACCGCCGACTCGTCGGCGCCGGAGGCGAGCAGCCAGTCGCGGGCGACGGTGGCGTTGGTCAGCGTCTCCAGCGTGGTGAACGTCTTGGAGCAGACCACGAACAGCGTGGTGGCCGGGTCCAGGTCCCGCGTCTTCTCGGCGAAGTCGGTGGGGTCGATGTTGGAGACGAACCGGGCGGTGAGGTCGCGGTCGCTGTAGTCGGCGAGAGCGGTGTAGGCCATCGCCGGGCCGAGGTCGGAGCCGCCGATGCCGATGTTGACCACCGCGCGGATCCGCTCACCGGTGTGGCCGGTCCACTCCCCCGACCGCACCCGGTCGGCGAAACCGCGCATCTTCGCCAGCACCTCGTGCACGTCGGCGGTGACGTCCTGCCCGTCGACGGTCAGCGGCTGGGACGCGGGAGCCCGCAGCGCCACGTGCAGGACGGCGCGGTCCTCGGTGGCGTTGATGTGCTCGCCGCGGAACATCGCCTCGATCCGCTCCGGCAGCCCGGCCCGCTCGGCCAGCGCCACCAGCAGCTGCACGGTCTCGTCGGTGACCCGGTGCTTGGACCAGTCGACGTGGAGGTCACCGGCCGTGCCGGTCAGCCGGGTGCCGCGGCCGGCGTCCTCGGCGAACAGCTCGCGCAGCGTGCGGGTGCCGACCTCTCGGTGGTGGTCGGTCAGCGCCGCCCACTCGTCGGTCGCGGTGATGTCCATCCAGCTGCCTCCAGGGTCCGACCAGGGTCTCCACGGGACAGGTGCGCAGCACGGCTGCGGCACAAACCCCGGACCCGATCATGCCGGGCGGCTCGACCGGCCCGACGCGGACCCTCCCGCGCCGGGCCGACCGCCGGTCAGGCGGCGCTGATCCCCTGCCCCTGCTCGGACTGGACCTGCTCGACCCGGTCCTCGGCGGCCATCCGGGTCAGCTCCGCACCGGCCTCGGCGTCCCGGGTGAGGTTCTCCCCGGTCGTGGGGTCGAAGACGTGCACCTTGCGGCTGTCCAGCCAGAACTCCGCGTCCCGGCCCTCCCGGATGCGGCTGGTCGCGTCGATCGACACGATCGCCTGGGTGCGCAGCTCCTCGGCGTCCAGCTCCTTGGACAGCTCCCGCAGCTGGGTGCGGATCTCGTCGGGGGCCTCGTAGGGGATGTAGGCGAACTGCGAGTCGCCCAGCCACTCGGTGACGTCGACCCGGGCGGTGAACACTGATCCCAGCGGCCGCTTGGCCTCGTCGACGAGGGAGGCGTCCTCGAAGTACTCCGGCCGGATGCCGACGAGCAGCAGGTCGCGGCCGGCGACCGCGGCGGCCCGGCGCTCGTCGAGCTCGATGGGGCCGAACGGGGTGGTCAGCCGGGCGCCCTCCAGCCGGGCGGGGAGGAAGTTCATCGGCGGGGAGCCGATGAAGCCGGCCACGAAGAGGTTCACCGGCTGCTCGTACAGCTCGCGCGGCGAGGCGACCTGCTGGATCTTGCCCTTGCGCAGCACGCAGACCCGGTCGCCGAGGGTCATGGCCTCGGTCTGGTCGTGGGTGACGTAGACGGTGGTGATGCCCAGCCGGCGCTGCAGCCGGGCGATCTCCGTGCGCATCTGCCCGCGCAGCTTGGCGTCCAGGTTCGACAGCGGCTCGTCGAAGAGGAACGCCTCGGCCTGCCGGACGATCGCCCGCCCCATCGCCACCCGCTGGCGCTGGCCACCGGAGAGGTTGGCCGGCTTGCGCTCCAGGTGCTCGTGCAGCTCGAGCACGTCGGCGGCCTCGTTGACCCGGCGCTGCACCTCCGCGTCGTCGACCTTGGCCAGCCGCAGCGGGAAGGCGATGTTCTCGAACACGGTCAGGTGCGGGTACAGCGCGTAGTTCTGGAAGACCATCGACAGGTTGCGCTCGCGGGGCGCCTTGTCGTTGACCCGCTTGCCGCCGATGACCATGTCGCCGCTGGTGATGTCCTCCAGCCCGACGATCATCCGCAGCAGCGTGGACTTCCCGCAGCCGGAGGGGCCGACGAGGATCATGAACTCCCCGTCGTCGATGTCCAGGCTGACGTCGTTCACCGCCGGGAACCCGTCGCCGTACTTCTTGACGATGTGCTTCATCTCGATCGAGGCCATCGGTTCGTCCCTCTCGTGGTCAGCTGGGTCGGCGAGCGGGCGTCAGCCCTTGACGGCGCCGTTGGTGAGGCCGGCGACGATGCGCCGCTGGAAGAGCAGGACCAGGACGACGACCGGGATCGTGACGATCAGCGCCGCGGCCGCGATCGCCCCGGTCGGGTCCTCGAACTGCGAGGCACCGGAGAAGAGCCCCAGCGCCGCCGGTACCGGACGCGAGGCGTCGGTCGAGGTCAGCGAGATGCCGTAGACGAAGTCGTTCCAGGCGATGAAGAAGGCGATGATCGCCGTGGTGAACACCCCGGGGGCGGCCAGCGGCACGATCACCCGGCGGAACGCCTGCCAGGTGGTGGCGCCGTCGACCTGCGCGGCCTGCTCCATCTCCCACGGGATCTCCCGGAAGAAGGCGGACATGGTCCAGATGGAGATCGGCAGGGTCAGCGACAGGTACGGGATGATCAGCCCCGGCCAGGTGTCGTAGAGGCCGATCGTGCGCCACAGGTTGAACAGCGGCGTGACGATGGAGATCACCGGGAAGATGGCCACCGCCAGGGCCGTCCCGAGGATGAACTTCTTCCCGGGGAAGTCCAGCCGGGCGATCGCGTAGGCGGCGAACATGGCCAGCACGCAGGAGATCGCCGTGGCGATCAGGCAGATGCCGAACGAGTTGCGCAGCGCCGGCAGGAACAGGTCGCTGCCGCTGCCGGTGAGGATGTCGGCGTAGTTCCGCGTGGTGGCCTCGCCCCGGGTGGGCAGGAACTGGCCGTTGGCCAGGTCACTGGGTGCCTTGAACGACAGCGAGACGATCCAGGCGATCGGCGCCAGGCAGTAGACGACGATCAGGAGGCCGGCGGCGATCCAGCCGACCCGCTCCTTGGTGGACATCAGCGCTCACCTCTCGCCTGTGCCAGGTCGACCTTGAAGCCCTTGATGAAGGAGAAGGCGATCAGCACCACCGCGATGAACAGCAGCACCGAGACCGCCGACCCCAGCCCGATCTCCAGCCGGGAGATGGTCTGCCGGTAGGCCAGGAAGGAGACCGACTCGGTGCCGTTGGCCCCGGCGGTCATGATGAAGATGCTGTCGAAGACCCGGAAGGCGTCCAGGGTGCGGAACAGCAGCGCCACCATGATCGCGGCCTTCATGTTCGGCAGGGTCACCTTGCGCAGCCGCTGCCACCAGGTGGCGCCGTCGACCTTGGCCGCCTCCTGCAGCACCTCGGGCACCTGGGCCAGACCGGCCAGGAGCAGCAGGGAGATGAACGGGGTGGTCTTCCAGATCTCGGCCAGGCAGACCACGGCCAGCGAGCTCCACGTGCCGCCGAACCAGTCGGTCGTCGACGAGATGCCGGGCAGCCAGGCGAACCAGCTGTTCACGAACCCGGTGTTGATGTCGAAGGCGAACTGCCACGCGAAGGCGGAGACGACGGTGATGACCGCGTAGGGGATGAGGATCGCCGCGCGCAGCACGGGGCGGATGGCCGCCAGCGCCTTGGCCATCACGAAGGCCAGCGCGAACCCGAGGACCAGCTCGACCGCCACGGTGACGACGGTGATGCCGGCGGTGACCGCGATCGCCCGCCACCACAGCGGGTCGGACAGGATCACGCCGTAGTTCGACAGGCCGGTGAACGACCGGTTGTCCGGGTCGGTGAGCCGGTAGTCGAACAGCGACTCGTAGACCGCCTGCAGGATCGGGTACGCGGTCACCAGCAGCATCACCAGCAGCGCCGGCCCGGCCAGCAGCCAGCCCAGCTTCCGCTCGCTGCGGGCCCGGTCGCTCGCCTTGCCCGCCGGGGCGGAGACCGGAGCCGTCTTCTCCGCCGGTGGCAGCGTGGTCGTGCTCACCGGGTCACCCCCGCGTCTCCGCTGCCTCCACCTGGTGTCCGCCTCACAGCAGTTGCTCCTTCCGCAGCACGGCTTCGATGAGCTCGGTGGCCTCCTGCGGGGTCGACTGCGGGTCGACCGACGACGGCGGGTGGTACTCGCGCTGGATGCCGCCGGAGACCTCGCTGTAGTACGGCGTCTGCGGGCGCGGCGCGGCCTGCTCCAGCGAGTCCCGGATGACCGGGGCCATCGGGAACTCCTCGAGCACGGCGGGGTCGTCGTACACCGCGGTGTCGGAGGCCGGGTTGCCGTTGCTCACGAAGTAGTAGGCCTGGTTCTCCGTCGAGGTGATGCACTCGGTGGCCTCGTACGCGAGGTCGACGTGCTGGCTGAAGGCCCCGACCCCCAGGTTGATCCCGCCGTAGGGCGGCGCGCTCGGGGTGTCCGCGTCGACCTGGGGGTAGAGCGCCCAGCCGTAGTCCTCGGGCACCGAGGGCTCCATCGTCCCGGCCTTGACCGCGGCCAGCGCCCGGGGGTAGACGAACGGGTAGTTGACGTTGAAGCCGCCGTCCTCGCTCTCGAAGCCGGTGGCGGTGGAGTCCTCGTTCGCCGTCGACAGCGCCGGACCCACCGTGCCGCTGCTGGCGATCATCTCCATGACCTCGGCCGCGCGGACGCCGGCCTCGGAGGTCAGGCCGAGCTCGATCTGCTCGGGGTCGGTGGAGTTCTCCGCGATGATCGAGCCGCCCGCGGACTCGATCAGGGCGTTGAACCAGACGGTGAGCGCCTCGGCGCGGATGCCCTGGACCCCGACGAGCTTCTGCTGTTGCTGGGCGGCCTCGACGACCTGGTCCCAGGTGACCGGCTGGGTCATGTCCAGCCCGGCGGCCTCGGCGACCGACGTGCGGTACCAGAGGATCTGCGTGTTGGCCCAGAACGGGACGGCGACCAGTTCGTCGTCCCAGGTGGAGCCCTCGACGGCGCTCTCCACCACGTCCTCGGTCACCCGCTCGGCGAGGTCCTCGGGCACCGGCGCCAGGAAGCCCGCCTCGGCGAACTCCGGGATGAACGGCGGGTCCAGGCTCATGATGTCGATCGAGGCGTCGTTGGCGGCCAGCCGCCGGATGAGCTGCTCCCGCTGCTCGGACGCCTCGCGCGGCAGCACCGCCGTCTCGATGCGGTACCGCCCCTCGGCCGCATCCGTGCACCGCGAGGCGATCTCGGCCTGCCCGCCCGAGTCGGGGTTGGTGTACCAGGTCAGCGTCGGGACCCCGCCGTCGTCGCTGCCGCACCCGGCCAGCGTCGAGGCCAGCACCCCGGCCGCCGCCGCACCGGCGAGCGCCCGGCGCACCCGGCGTGACCGCAGCGGCCCGGCCCGCCCTGCCCGTCCTCCGTCGTCTCCGACCCAGCTGACGTCCGGCACCGGCCACCGCCTCCGTTCACCCGCTGCGACCTCGTCGTCGCCGTGGATCTCGGAGACTGGCCCAGCCCCCAGGCACTGTCAACCGGAGCGAGACACGGCGGTGACCAGCGGTCGACGGGCTCAGGAACGCGCGGCGATCACCGACGGCGTGGTCACGTCCCGCGGGGTGCGGGGCAGCACGTACTGCACGTAGGAGCGCACCGCGGCCCAGGTGCCGACGTCGAAACCGGCCCGCTCGGACAGGAACCAGCGGTGCTCCAGCACCTCGTGGAAGAACTCCGCAGGCTCCAGCCGCCCGGCCAGCTCGGGCGGCACGGCGGTCACCACGGGCAGGTAGACCTCGGTGAGCCAGCGGTGCGCCGCGGCCGTCTCGGGCACCGGCTCCCCACGGCGCTGCTCGAGGTAGGCGCGGAAGGAGCGCAGGTCGTTGAGCAGGCGCAGCGCCTGGTTCTCCTGCACCTGCAACCCGGTCAGCCGCGCCAGCTCGCGCCGGTGCTGCCCCGGCTCGGCCACCCGGGTCTCCACCCGCAGCCGGGCGCCCTCGGCGGAGGTGACCAGCTCGATCTCCCCCACGTCGAAGCCCAGCTCGTTGATCCGCCGCACCCGCTCGGCCACCCGGTAGGCCTGCTCGTCGGCGCGGAAGACCTCCTCGCGGGTGACCTCGTCCCACAGCGCCTCGTACCGGCCCGGGAGGGCGTTGGCCACCTCGATCGGGTCGATCTCCTCCGGCAGCAGCTCACCGGCGGCCAGGTCCATCAGCTCCGCGCCCACCCGCTCGCGGGCGAGCTCGACGTCGTAGGCCCGCTTGCGGGGCGACAGCGACTCGTACCGCTCGGCGGTCTCGGCGTCGACCAGGTAGGCGGTGTAGGTGCCGGCATCCGGTCGGAACAGGGTGTTCGACAGCGAGCAGTCGCCCCAGTAGACGCCGGCCAGGTGCAGCCGCACGAGCAGCTGGACCAGGGTGTCCAGCAGCTGGCCGGGCGCCTGCCCGGCCCGCGGCCCGGAGAACAGGTAGCGGTAGGACATCGAGTACTCGAGGTAACGGGTGACCAGGATGGCCTGCTGGTCGTCGGGCCGGTCGAAGCAGATGCCCAGCACCGACACCGAGGGCAGCCCCTCGCCCTCGAACTCCGTCAGCAGCGCGTACTCGTGCCGGGCCAGCGGCTCGGCGATCTCCTTCAGCGCGTAGACCCGGCCCTCGCTGACGGTGAACCGCACGACGTGCCGGGAGATGCCCCGCTGGGGCACCTCCAGCAGGAGGTCCTCGTCCCACTCCTCCAGCGGCTGGTGCCAGGGCAGGGCCAGCAGCCCCGCCGCCTCGGCGGCCGGGGGTCGGAAGAGGTACCGCATCACGCGCTCCGGATGTCGATCGCCCGGGGATGTCCCTCCCCGGTCCTGGCACGGCCGTCGACGCCCACGCTGGCGTTCCGCCGTCACCCTGCCACGGTGGCCGGGGCGCGGTCCGCCCCCGTCGCCCGCGGCGACCGTCCGGGGCCGCCGACGTCCCCCGGTGCCCACCGCGCCCCGCGGCCCCCGCGCGGGGCGCGGCCGGTGTCAGCCGACGAGCTGCCCGGTGACGACGGCGGCCTGGGCGGCCCGCTCCTGCACCGTGCCCGGCTGGAGGACCAGCCCGAGCAGCCAGCGGCAGACCAGCTCGGCCTCCGGGCGGGAGATCCGCAGCGAGGCACCCAACGTGCTCACCACGTCACCCCACCGGACGGCGTCCAGCGCCATCATCTGCACCAGCGTCTCCGGCTCGGTCTCCGCCAGCCGGCGCAGCACCGGGTGCCCGCCGACCTCCTCGGCCAGCGCCGGCACCGCGACGGTCAGCGGCAGCTCCGCGGCGAGGGCGGCGAGGCGGTCGAGCTCGAAGGCGATGAGGGCGTGCGCCACGTCGTCCTTGGTGCGGAAGTGGTTGTACAGCGTCGCCTTGGCGACCCCGGCGGCGGCCGCGACGTGCTGCATCGTGGTCTTCTTGAGCCCCCGCTCGGCGAAGGCGGTGCGGGCGCCCGACAGCAGGCCGCGGCGGGTGCGGCTCATCGCGACACCGGTGCGGGGGGCCGACCGGCGAGCCTCGGTGCGGGGCGGGGCCGGGGTGGTGCGCGGCGCGGGCACGGCGACGGCCAGCGACGGCACGGGCGCGGTGAACTGGTGGCCGGGGGCCGGGGGCTGCATCAGGGCCGCACCCGAGGGCACCGGGGTGGTGAGGTGCTGGCCCTGGACCGCGGCGGCCTCGGCGGCGGCCGCCTCGGCGGCGTCGGCCGCCAGCACGGTGACCCCACCGCGACCGGCGGTCGGCACCGGCAGGGAGGGGTGCGGCGGCAACTGCGAGCGGGATCCCGGGGAAGACATGGACACTTTGTGCCCTCCCGGTCGCACTGGGTCAAGGAGGTGGACACCGAGCGAAGATCGTGTCGCGGCCCGCGGCACGCCGTGGACGGATGACCGGCCCCGTGACCGGCCCGGTCACCTCAGCTCGCCGACCGACCGGCCCCCTCGCAGGGGCCCGCCACGAGCGCGCGAGTGATGGGGGCGGCCCCGTCCAGAGGCTCGCCCTGAGCTTGCGAAGGGTGAGGAGGACGGGGTCCTTCGACCTTCCTCAGGCGGCCAGCGAGACGGCGCCGCGGCTGCGCGCCGTGGCCCGGGCCGGCTGCCCGCCGCCCACCAGCGCCAGAGCCGGCTCGGCGACCGGCGTCTCGACCCCGCCGTGCGCCGCGGCCTCCTCGACCTGCGGCGCGTCGGTCTCGTCGTCGTCGCGGCCGGCCGGGCGGGCCAGCGCGACCTGGCGCACCGGACGACTCGGCTCGGCCAGCCGCATCTCCAGGCTCACCTCGGCCAGCAGGTCGGCCAGCTCGACGTCCAGGGCGTCGCAGATGGACGCCAGCAGCTCGGAGGATGCCTCCTTCTGCCCGCGCTCGACCTCGGAGAGGTAGCCCAGGCTGACCCGGGCCGCGCCCGAGACGTCGCGCAGGGTGCGCCGCTGCCGCAGCCGGTGCCCCCGCAGCGTGGTGCCGAGCTGGGTGCGCAGCAGCGTCATGGCCGTCTCCTGTCCACTCTTCCGAGCAGGTCGAACGAGGCAGCGGTGGCCACCGGACCGGCCGGGGACACCGTGTGCTCACCGTACGCGGCCATGACCCCGGTCACCGTTCCGGTGGGGACACGTCCGCTGATGGCGTAACACCCCCGCCGGCTCACCGCTTCCCGCCCTCCACCGGCCCGGACGCCGGTGGGACGGGGTGCTCGGCCAGCCGGGACAGCAGCCGCTGCAGCGCCTCCCGCACGGCTCCGGCCCGTACGGCGGCACGGTCGCCGGGGAGGTCGAGCTCGTGCACCACGGTGAGCACACCGTCGCTCAGACCCAGGTACACCCGGCCGGGCCCGTGCCCGTCGACCGGCTCGGGCCCGGCCACCCCGGTCAGCCCCACGCCCCACGTGGCCGAGCAGCGGCTGCGGACGCCCTCGGCCAGCGCGGCGGCGGTCGGCTCGCTCACCGGCCCGTGCGCGGCCAGCAGCTCCGGCGCCACCCCGGCCAGCGTCGTCTTCAGGTCGGTGGCGTAGACGACGGCGCCGCCGCGCAGCGTGGCGCTGGCGCCGGGCACCTCGGCCAGGGTGGCGCAGAACAGGCCAGCGGTCAGCGACTCGGCGGCGGCCACCGTCTCACCGCGGGCGAGCAGCGCCTCGTGCAGCCGCTGGGCAGCCGACGGGGCCGCGGCGGCACCCTGCTCCCCCGCGGCGCTCACGCGGCGTCGTCCCGGCGCTCCTGCCCGGCGGCCGCCTCGTCGCCGGCCGTCGCCCGCCGGGCGGCCGCGGCCTGCATCGCCCGGGCGCTGGTGCGGCGGAGCGTGAGCGCCCGGTAGACGTAGTCCAGCCCGGTGACGATGGTGAGCACGAGCGCCGCGGCCATGACCCACCAGCGGGCCGAGGCGAACACCCCGCTCATCGGCAGGATGTACATGCCGATGGCCAGCGCCTGCAGCACCGTCTTGGCCTTGCCGCCGCGGCTGGCGGCGATCACCCCGTGCCGGATGACCCAGAACCGCAGCAGGGTCACCCCGACCTCGCGGACCAGGATCGTCAGCGTCACCCACCAGGGCAGCAGCGCCAGCACCGAGAGCCCGATCAGCGCGGTGCCGGTGAGCGCCTTGTCGGCGATCGGGTCGGCGAGCTTGCCGAACTCGGTGACCTGGTTGCGCCGGCGGGCGATCATGCCGTCGTAGCGGTCGGTGATGATCGCCAGCGCGAAGAACAGCGTCGCCCACCCGCGGCGGGCGTCGTCCATCCCGCCGTCGGTGAACAGCAGCAGCGCGAACAGCGGGACGACGGCCAGCCGCAGCAGGGTGAGTGCGTTGGGCAGGTTCACCAGGCGCGCGGTCTGCGGTGGCGTGGCCGCCGGGTCGGCCGCCCCCTCCGGTACCACCGCACTCATCGACTCAGACCCCGGCCGCTACGGCGATCGGGGTGGGGAGCCCGGACGGCGCGGGCAGCGCGCGGGCGACCAGGTCGACGCCCTCGGTGTCGACCACCTCGGCCGTGACCACCTGGCCGGCGACGGCGCCGGCCGGGACGCCGCTGACCGTGGTGGTGCCGTCGGCGTCCGGGTCCTGGTGGGCGGCGTGGCCACCCCAGGTGCCCGGTTCGGTGACGGCGGACAGGTCGTCGGTGAGCAGCACCTCGACCGTGGTGCCGATGCGCTCCTCCGCCCGCTGCGCGGTGAGCTCCTCGACCAGGTCGGTGATCCGCCGGACGCGGGCGTCGATCTCCTCCTGGTCCAGCTTGCCGGGCAGGCCGAGGGCCTCGGTGCCGTCCTCGTCGGAGTAGCCGAAGACGCCGACCGCGTCGAGCCGGCCCTCGCTGAGGAAGCGCTCCAGCTCGGCCACGTCGGCCTCGGTCTCGCCGGGGAACCCGAGGATCACGTTGGTGCGGAAGCCGGCGCCGGGCGCCAGGGACCGGGCCCGCTCGATGATGCCGAGGAAGTCGTCGGTGCCACCGAAGCGCCGCATGCGGCGCAGCAGCGTCGGCGAGGAGTGCTGGAAGGACAGGTCGAAGTACGGGGCGACGCCGGGGGTGGCGGCGATGACCTCGAGCAGGCCGGGCCGCAGCTCGGCCGGCTGCAGGTACGCCACCCGCACCCGCACGATGCCCTCGACGGCCGCCAGCTGGGGCAGCAGCTTCTCCAGCGAGCGCAGGTCGCCGACGTCCTTGCCGTAGGACGTGGAGTTCTCGCTCACCAACACGATCTCGGTGACGCCCTGGGAGGCCAGCCACTGCGCCTCGCCCAGCACCTCGGCCGCCGGGCGGGAGACGAACGAGCCGCGGAAGGCCGGGATGGCGCAGAAGGCGCACCGCCGGTCGCAGCCCGAGGCGATCTTCAGCGCGGCGGAGGGCCCGCTGGCCAGCCGCTTGCGGCGCAGCCAGTCGTGGCCGGGGATCCCCGGCGCGTCGGGCGCCTGCGCGGCCACCGTGCGCTGGGCCGGGCTGATCGGCAGCAGCGTGCGCCGGTCGGTCGGGGTGTGCGGCACGAGCGGCCGGCCGGCGAGCACGTCGTCGAGCCGGTCGCCGATCGTGCCGTAGTCGTCGAAGCCGAGGACCGTGGCCTCCGGCAGCGCGCCGGCCAGCTCCGAGCCGTACCGCTCGGCCATGCAGCCCACGGCGATGACCTCGGCACCGGAGTCGGTGGCGGCGAGGATCGCGTCGACCGAGTCCTTCTTGGCGCTCTCGATGAAGCCGCAGGTGTTCACCAGCACCGCGTCGGCGTCCTCGGCGTCGGCCACCAGTTCGTAGCCGTCGCCGGCCAGCCGCCCGGCCAGCTCCTCGGAGTCCACCTCGTTGCGGGCACAGCCCAGGGTGACGACGGCGACCCGCCGCGGCGATCCGGAGGAGCCAGCGGCGAGCTGCTGCCCTTCAGGTGAGGTCATGGGGCGGGGCAGAGCTGGCACTTGCCCATCCTACGCGCCGTCCGGGGTGCGACCGGCGGCCGCAGGCAGCCCCGGCCTCGCGGGCCGGCCTGCCTGCAGGGGCCCGCGCCGAGCGCAGCGAGGTGGGGAGCCGGCAGGCCCGCCAACTACTCGCCGCCGCCGCGCAGGACGAACAGGGTCGACTCCAGCTCGTCGGGCTTGACCAGGACGTCGCGGGCCTTGGAGCCCTCGGACGGCCCGACGATGCCCCGGCTCTCCATCAGGTCCATCAGCCGGCCGGCCTTGGCGAAGCCGACCCGCAGCTTGCGCTGCAGCATCGAGGTGGAGCCGAACTGGCTGGTGACCACCAGCTCGATCGCCTGGACCAGCAGCTCCATGTCGCCGCCGACGTCCTCGTCGATCTCCTTCTTCTCCCCCGCCGCGGCGGTGAAGACCTCCTCGCGGTACTCCGGCTCGGCCTGCCGCTTGGTGAACTCGACGACCGCCTCGATCTCGGTGTCGGAGACGTAGGCGCCCTGCACGCGCATCGGCTTGCCCGCACCGATGGGCAGGAAGAGCGCGTCGCCCATGCCGATCAGCTTCTCCGCGCCCGGCTGGTCGAGGATGACCCGGCTGTCGGTGAGGCTGGAGGTGGAGAACGCCAGCCGCGAGGGCACGTTGGCCTTGATCAGGCCGGTGACGACGTCGACCGACGGCCGCTGGGTGGCCAGCACCAGGTGGATGCCGGCGGCGCGGGCCTTCTGGGTGATCCGGACGATCGACTCCTCGACGTCCCGCGGCGCGACCATCATCAGGTCGGCGAGCTCGTCGACGATGGTGAGGATGTAGGGGTAGGGCTGGTACACCCGCTCGCTGCCGGGCGGGGCGGTGATCTCGCCGCGCTCGACCTTCTTGTTGAAGTCGTCGATGTGCCGGACGCCGGTGGCCCGCATGTCCTGGTAGCGCTGCTCCATCTCCTCGACCAGCCAGGCCAGCGCGGTGGCGGCCTTCTTGGGGTCGGTGATGATCGGCGTGATCAGGTGCGGGATGCCGTCGTAGGGCGTGAGCTCGACCATCTTCGGGTCGACCAGGATCATCCGCAGCTGGTCGGGGGTGGCCCGCAGCAGCAGCGAGGTCAGCAGCGAGTTGATGCAGCTGGACTTACCGGCACCGGTGGCACCGGCGACCAGCAGGTGCGGCATCTTCGCCAGGTTGGCGCAGACGAAGCCGCCCTCGATGTCCTTGCCCAGGCCGACCAGCATCGGGTGCGTGTCGTTCTTGGCCACCGCCGAGCGCATGACGTCGCCGAGGCTGACGGTCTCGCGGTCGGTGTTGGGCACCTCGACGCCGACCGCGGACTTGCCGGGGATCGGGGCCAGGATGCGGATGTTGTCGTTGGCGACCGCGTAGGCGAGGTTCTTGGTCAGCGCGGTGATCTTCTCGACCTTGACCGCGTTGCCCAGCTCGATCTCGTAGCGGGTCACCGTCGGACCGCGGGTGAAGCTGGTGACCGCGGCGTCGATGTTGAACTGCTCGAGCACCCCGGTGATCGCCTCGATGGCGACGTCGTTGGCCTTGGACTTCGCCCGCGGCGGGGTGCCCGGTCGCAGCACGCTGACCGAGGGCAGCGTGTACGTGCCCTCGACCGGCTGGATCCGGAGCTGCTCGGGCTCCTCGATCGGGGGCAGGTCCTCCGGCGGCGCGGTGCGGTCGACCACGGCCGGCCGGCGCACCGGCTCCGGCGGCGGGGGCGGCTCGTGGACCACGGCCTCCGGGGCCTCGTCCAGCGCGCCGACGTCGATCACCCCGGTGTCCAGGGTGTCCTGCACGGAGGCGGCCGCGGCGGCCTTGCGGCCCTTGCGACTCCGCGGGGCCGGCTCCTCCTCCGGCTCCTCGTCCTGGTACTCGTCGTAGTCGTCGTACTCGTCGTCGTCGCGGCCCAGCTGGCGGTCGACCCACTCGCGCAGCCGCTCGGGCACCTGGTGCACCGGGGTGGCGGTGACGACCAGCAGCCCGAAGAAGGCCAGCAGGACCAGCAGCAGCACGCTGACCACCGGGCCCACGCCGGCGGTCAGCGGCGTGCCGACCGCCCAGCCGAGCAGGCCACCGGCGCCGGAGCGGTCGGCGTCGTCGACGTCGGGCCCGGTGACGTGGGCGATGCCCACGACCGCGGCGACGACCGACAGCCAGCCGATCGTGAGCCGGCCGCGGGCCTCGGGGTGCGGTGGGTGGCGCAGCAGCCGCAGGGCCACCAGCAGCAGGACGACGGGCAGGACGGCGGTCAGCGCGCCGATGGCGAACCGGACGCCGTTGGCCAGCCCCTCCCCCACCGGGCCGATGCCGGAGGTCCAGGTGGCCGCGCCCAGCACGATCGCCAGGCCGAGGACGGCGAGACCGACCCCGTCGCGGCGGTGCTCGGGGGCCAGCGGCTCGGCCTCCTCCGGGCGGGCCACCGACCGGGCCAGGCCACCGGCCCCCTTGGCCAGCAGCCCCCAGGCGCCGGACGCACCGCGCCACAGGCTCCCCGCGAGGGTGCCCTGCTTCTTCTTCGGCGCCGGGCGGCGCGCGGCGGTGGAGCCGCCCCGCTTGGCCGGGGGGCGCTTCTTGGCGGTGGAGCCGGCGGTGCGGGGCCGCGAGGAGCCGCTCCCACGAGCCGGCGCCCGGTTCGACGTCGTCGCGCGAGCAGGCATGCGTCGACGGTACGGCCCCTGGGCGTCCAGCTGGACGATCCTGAGCCGCGTGTCCGCCCGCCGCACTGGCTAGCGTGACCGCCGTGACCTCTCCCCGGATCCTCCCGCACGGCAGCTGGCCGACCCCGATCACCTCCGAGCTGGTGGTGCGGGCGGCCGCCCGGCTCGGTGAGGTGGTCGTCGACGGGGACGACGTCTGGTGGGCCGAGGGCCGGCCCAGCGAGGGCGGGCGCACCGTGCTCGTCCGCCGCTCCCCCGACGGGACGACGACCGACCTGCTCCCCGCCCCCTGGAACGCCCGCACCCGGGTGCACGAGTACGGCGGCGGCGCGTGGACGGTGGCCGCCGGCACCGTCTGGTTCACCTCCTACGCCGACCAGCGGCTGTACCGGGTCGACCCCGGTGCCGAGCCGGTCGCCGTCACGCCCGAGCCGGCGGTCCCGGCCGGGGTCCGGTTCGCCGACCTCTCCGCCGACGGTGACGGGGTGCTGGCGGTCCGGGAGACCCACTCCCCCAGCGGCGCCTCGGCCGACGTCGTGCACGAGGTGGTCCGGGTCGACGCCGGCGGAGCGGTCGAGGTGCTGGTCTCGGGCAACGACTTCGTGTCCGACCCGCGGCGCGCACCGGACGGGGTGACGCTGTGCTGGTTGCAGTGGCAGCACCCGGACATGCCCTGGGACGCCGCCCAGCTGGTGGTCCGCGGCGCCGACGGCACCGACTCCGTGCTGGCCGGCGGCCCCGGCGAGTCCGTCGTCCAGCCGGTCTGGGGCGCGGACGGCACGCTGTGGTTCCTGTGCGACCGCACCGACGTCTGGGCGCTGTACCGGCGCCGCCCGCACGGTGAGGTGGAGCTGGTGTTCGACGCCGGCAGCGACATCGCCGGCCCGCAGTGGGTGTTCGGGCAGAGCCGGTTCGACCTCACCGGCGACGGCCGGGTGGTGCTCGCCCTCGGCCGGGACGGCGCCGACCGGCTCGCCGTGCTGGACGGCGACGGCACGCCGCGGGAGCTGCCGACCGAGCAGACGTCGTTCGGGCAGGTGCGGGCGGCCGGGGACGCGGTCGTGTGCGTGGCCGGGGGCCCGGCGTCCGAGCCGGTCGTGCTGCGCGTCGCCCTGGACGGCGGCCGCGCCGAGGTGCTGCGCCCGGCCCGGGAGCTGGGCGTCGACCCGGCCTGGTTCTCCCGCCCGGCGCACGTCACCTTCCCGACCGAGCCGGGCCCCAGTGGCGTCGCCGAGGCGCACGCGCTGGTCTACCCGCCGACCAACCCCGACGTCGCCGCCCCCGACGGCGAGCTCCCGCCGCTGCTGGTGCTGGTGCACGGCGGGCCGACCGCGGCCGCCCGGTCGGTGCTGGACCTGGGCGTGCAGTACTGGACCTCCCGCGGGTTCGCCGTCGCCGACGTCGACTACCGCGGCTCGACCGGCTACGGCCGCCGGTACCGCGAGGCGCTGAAGGGCCAGTGGGGCGTCGCCGACCTGGACGACGTGGTCGCCTGCGCCCGGTACCTCTCCTCCGGGGACGGCCCGGCCGGCCTGCGGGTCGACCCGGCGCGGACGGCGATCCGCGGCGGCTCCGCCGGCGGGTACACCACGCTGGCCGCGCTGACCTTCCGCCCGGGGGTCTTCGCCGCCGGGGCCAGCCACTACGGCGTGGCCGACCTGGCCGCGCTGGCCGCGGACACCCACTCGTTCGAGTCCCGCTACCTCGACGGCCTGATCGCACCCTGGCCGGCCGGGGCCGACGTCTACGCCGAGCGCTCCCCGATCCACGCCACCGACGCCCTGGACACCCCGCTGGCGGTCTTCCAGGGCGACGAGGACGAGGTGGTCCCGCCGGCGCAGGCGGAGATGATGGTCGCCGCACTGCGGGCCAAGGGCGTGCCGCACGCCTACGTGCTGTTCGCCGGTGAGCAGCACGGCTTCCGCAGGGCGGAGAACATCCGCACCGCGCTGGACGGCGAGCTGTCCTTCTACGCCCAGGTGCTCGGCTTCCCGCTCCCCGCCGAGGAGGGCATCACCCCGATCACCGTCGTCCGGTGAGCCGGACCCGGCCGCCTGGGTGAACCGATCGGCGGCCGGGTGCGTATGAACTCCGACGGAGCCCACCGGGGGCCTCCCACGGCCCGGCGAGGGAGCGCGATGGCGCGCCACCGAGGAACGGCCCAGGCCGAGGTCCTGGACGTGCAGGCGGCCTACGCCGCGCACGGCCCGGAGCTCTACCGCTTCGCCCTGCGCCAGCTGGGTGACGGCGGGGCCGCCCAGGACGTCGTCCAGGAGGTGTTCCTGCGGGCCTGGCGCGCCGCGGGTTCCTACGACCCGCAGCTGGCCGGTCTGCGCACCTGGCTGTTCGCCATCGCCCGCAACGTGGTCGTCGACGAGGCCCGCCGCTTCGCCGTCCGGCCGTGGCAGCGGGACCTCACCGACGGCACGGACCTGCCGCCGGCCGGTGAGGCCGGCCCCGACGAGCGGCTCGTCGACGCCTGGGTGGTGGAGGAGGCGCTGCGGCGGATCGGGCCCGAGCACCGGACGGCGATCGTGCAGACGCACCTGCGCGGCCGGCCGCACGCGGAGGTCGCCGCCGAGCTCGGCATCCCGGTGGGCACACTACGCAGCCGGGTGTTCTACGGGCTCAAGGCCCTGCGCCTGGCGATGGAGGAGATGGGAGTGGAACCGTGACCGGTCAGCCGCGGGACGCCCACCGGCGGCTGCGCGAGCAGCTGGGCGTGTACGCCCTGGGCCACGGCACCCCCGAGGAGCGCGCCGCGGTCCGGGCACACCTCGACGGCTGCGCTGCCTGCCGGGCCGAGCTCGCCGAGCTGACCCCGCTCACCGGGCGGCTGGCCGGCGTCGACCCCGACCGGCTCGACGACCTGCCCGCCCCGCCGCCGGAGCTGGCCGACGCCGTGCTGGTCCGGATCGCCGCGGCCGGCCCGCGCCCGGTCGACCTGGCCGCCCGGCGCGCCCGCCGCACCCGGTGGGCGGCGGCCGCTGCCGCCGCCGTGGTCGCCGCGGCCGCCTTCGGTGCCGGCTGGCTGAGCCGCCCGCTGCCGCCGGCACCGCCGCTGGAGCCGGTGGCGGTGGCCGTGGTCGCCGAAGGGGTGCGCGCGACCGCCGACGTCGTGCCGCACACCTGGGGGGTGGAGGTGAAGCTGTCCGGCGCCGGGTTCACCGCCGGGCAGGTGTACCGGGTCACGGTGCTCGACGAGGCCGGCCGCGACGTCCCGGCCGGGCAGTTCATCGGCGTGGGGGCCCAGGAGCTCGACTGCAACCTCAACTCCTCGGTGCTCCGGGAGGACGCCGCCGGCTTCGAGGTGCTGGACGCCTCCGGCGCGGTCGTGCTCAGCTCCACCTTCTGATCCGGCCGCTGGCCGGCTCGCGCCGCCGGCGACCGCTCGGGTACCGGTGCGGGGGCACCGAGCGGTCAGCCGCCCGCGGGGACGCGCCGACCGTCGACGGTGAAGGTGCCGGTGGCCGTGCCGTCCGGCCCGACCTCCTGGTAGACGTCGTCCCCCTCGCCTGCGGCGGTGTTGCCGCGGATCGCCGTCCGCTGCGCCGTCATCGTGCCGGTCGGGGAGTTCCACAGACCGCCGCCGTCGTTGGCCGCCCGGTTGCCGGTGACCTCACCGCGGTCGATCCGGACGGTCCCGGCGCCGGTCAGGTGGAGTCCACCGCCGTTGCCCGGCGCGGCCCCGGTCACGTTGCCGACGAGGTCGGTGCGCTCCAGCGTCGTCCGGCCCACGTTCGCCTCGATGCCGCCGCCGGCCCGTGCTGCCGAGTTGCGCTCGACCCGGGTGCGCTCGACGACGAGCGTCGCCTGGTCGTTGAGGATGCCGCCGCCGGAACCGGCCGCGCCGTCGGCGATGTTGCCGGTGACCTCGGAGCGGGTGACGGTGAGCGTGCCGGTCGGGCCGGCCTCCTGGAACAGGCCGCCACCGCCCATCGTGGCCTCGGCACCGCTGGCGGTGTTGCCGGAGACGGTGGTCCGGTCCACGGTCATGGTCCCCGCACCGGAGTTCCACAGGCCGCCGCCCTCGGCGGCGGCGGTGTTGCCCGAGACGGTGCTGCGCTCGACGTGCACGGTGCCGGCGCCGGTCAGGTGCAGGCCGCCGCCGTTGCCCGGCCCCGCGCCCGTGCTGTTGCCCGACAGGGTGGAGCGGTCGACGGTCGTGGTGGAGCCCGGCGACGCCTCGATCCCGCCACCGGCCCGCACCGCCGAGTTGCCGGTGACGGTGCTGCGGTCGACGACGAGCGTGCCGGCGTTGCGCACCCCGCCCCCGGACGCCGGGAGACCGGTACCGAGCGCGGCACCACCGGAGACGGTGACGTCCCGCAGGGTCAGTGAGCCGCCGGCCAGGACGTCGAGGACGCGGTCCAGCCGCTGCCCGTCGATGCGGGCGCCCCGGCCGTCGAGGACGACCCGGGAGGTGACGTCGAGGTCACCGGTGGCGGCGGCGTCCTCACCGGCACCGCGCAGCGTCAGCCGGTAGGTGCCCTGCCCCAGGACGACGGAGCCGCCTCCGGAGGCGTTGGCCTCCTGGACCGCGGCCCGCAGCGAGCAGCGCCCCGCCGCGTCGGCGCAGGTCCCGTCACCGGGCCGGGCGTCGGTGCTGTCCTGGGTGGTGGTCACCGAGAGGGCCCGGAGGCTCTCGCCGGCGGGTCGGGACTCGTGGGCCGAGGCCGGGGTGGTGACCAGCAGGCTCAGCGCGAACGCCGACGCCGCGGCACCGGCCAGTGATCTGGTGCGCATCTGTCGTCTCCCTCGTGGATCGCGGGTGCCGGCGGACGAGCACCGACGCAGAGGGGTACGGCGCCCCACCCACCGGCGTTCGACCGGAGAGCAGGGATGCGTGCCGGAGCAGCCGCACGGCCGGCGCGCCGCTACGCGCCGTCCGCAGTCCGTTCGGCCCCGCTGCAGGGGCCCGCGCCGAGCTTGCGAGGCGTGGGGGGCAGCGGGGTCCTTCCTCAGACCTCGAGGACGGTGGGGATGATCATCGGCCGGCGGCGGTAGGTGTCCGACACCCACTTGCCGACCGTCCGGCGGATCACCTGGGAGAGCCGGTGGGCGTCGACCTGCTCGTCCTCCAGCGCCCGCCGCAGCTCCTCGTCGACCCGGGCGAGCACCTCGTTGAAGGCGGTCGGGTCGTCGGAGAAGCCCCGGGTCGACAGGTGCACCGGCCGCACGATCGTCCGGGTCGAGGGCTCCACGACCACGGTGACCGCGACGAAGCCCTCGTCACCGAGGATCCGGCGGGCCTGCAGCGACTCCTCGCCGACGTCACCGACGTTGAGCCCGTCGACGTAGACGTTGCCGATCGGCACGCTGCCCACGATCGAGGCCTTGCCGTCGACCAGGTCGACGACCACGCCATCCTCGGCCAGCAGGATGCGGTCGCGGGTCATGCCGGTCTGCTCGGCCAGCGCGGCGTGCGCCCGCAGGTGCCGCCACTCGCCGTGCACCGGCATCAGGTACCGGGGCTTGGCGACGTTGATCAGGGTGCGCAGCTCGCCGGCGGGGGCGTGGCCGGAGACGTGCACCATCGCCGTCTCCTTGTGCACCACGGTGGCGCCCAGCCGGGCCAGGCCGTTGATGACCTTGTAGACCGCCGTCTCGTTCCCGGGCACCAGCGAGGAGGCCAGGATGATCGTGTCGCCGGCCTCGATGGTGACCTGGTGGTGGTCGCCGCGCGCCATCCGGCCCAGCGCCGACAGCGGCTCGCCCTGCGAGCCGGTGCTGATCAGCACCACCTGCTCCGGCGGCATCGACGTCGCCTCGTCCAGCTTCACCATCAGCCCGGGGGCGACCCGCAGCAGGCCGAGGTCCTGGGCGACCCCCATGTTGCGCACCATCGACCGGCCGACCAGGGCGACCTTGCGGCCGTGCTTCACCGCGCAGTCGAGCACCTGCTGGATGCGGTGCACGTGGCTGGCGAAGCTGGAGACGATCAGCCGCTGGGTGGCCCGCTCGAACACCGAGTCCAGCACCGGCCCGATGTTCCGCTCGGAGGTGACGAAGCCGGGCACCTCGGCGTTGGTCGAGTCGGCCAGCAGCAGGTCGATCCCCGCGACACCGAGCCGGGCGAAGGCGCCCAGGTCGGTGAGGACGCCGTCCAGCGGGAGCTGGTCCATCTTGAAGTCGCCGGTGTGCACCAGCGTGCCGGCCGGCGTGTGCACGGCCACGGCGAGCGCGTCGGGGATCGAGTGGTTGACGCTGATGAACTCGCAGTGGAAGGGCCCGGCCAGGTGGTCGTCGCCGGCCGCGACCTCGACCAGCACCGGGTCGATCCGGTGCTCACGCAGCTTGGCCTTGACCAGCGCCAGGGTGAACCGGGAGCCGACCAGCGGGATGTCGGCGCGCAGCCGCAGCAGGTACGGGATGGCACCGATGTGGTCCTCGTGCCCGTGGGTGAGGACGACGGCGGTGATCTCGTCCAGCCGGTGCTCGATGACCCCGAAGTCGGGGAGGATCAGGTCGACCCCGGGCTGCTCGGCCTCGGGGAAGAGCACCCCGCAGTCGATGACCAGCAGCTTGCCGTCGAACTCGAGCACGGCCATGTTGCGGCCGATCTCGCCGAGCCCGCCCAGCGCCATCACCCGCAGGCCGCCCGCGGGCAGCGGCGGGGGCGCCTTGAGGTCGAGGTGCGGCTGCAGCCCCGGAGCGGCGGTCGCGGTCACAGCTGGACTCCCCCCGCGGCGAGGTCGGCGCGCAGCTGGGCCAGCTCCTCGGGGGTGGCGTCGACCAGCGGCGGGCGGACCGGGCCGGAGGGCAGCCCCAGCTCGCGCAGCGCCGCCTTGACCATGATCGTGCCCTGCGTGCGGAAGACCCCGGTGTAGACCGGCAGCAGGCTCTCGTTCACCGCACGGGCCGTGACCAGGTCACCGGTCTCGACCGCGGCGATCAGCTCGGCCAGCCGGGTGCCCACCAGGTGGCTGACCACGCTGACCACCCCGACCGCCCCGGCGGCCAGCAGCGGCAGGTTCAGCATGTCCTCGCCGGAGTAGTAGGCGAGGTCGGTGCGGGCCAGCGTCCACATGACCGCACCCAGGTCGGCCTTGGCGTCCTTCACCGCGACGATGTTCGGGTGCTCGGCCGCGCGGACCAGCGTCTCGACCTCGATCGGCACCACCGAGCGCGGCGGGATGTCGTAGAGCATCACCGGCAGGTCGGTGGAGTCGGCGACCGCGGTGAAGTGCCGCAGCAGGCCGGCCTGCGGGGGCTTGTTGTAGTACGGGGTCACCACGAGCAGGCCGTGCACGCCGAGCCGAGCGGCGGACTGTGCCTTCTCGATGGAGTGCGCGGTGTCGTTGGTGCCCACCCCGGCGATCACCGTGGCCCGGTCACCGACGGCGTCCAGCACCGCCTCGAGCACGGCGTGCTGCTCGCTGTCGCTGATGGTCGGTGACTCCCCCGTCGTCCCGAAGACGACGAGCCCGTCGTTGGCCTGCCGGTCGACCAGGTGCGAGGCCAGCTGCTGCGCGCCGGCCAGGTCGATCGTGCCGTCCTCGGCGAGGGGCGTGACCATGGCCGTCAGCACGCGCCCGAAGGGCCGTGCGGGGTCGGTGGGCATGCCTGGAATCTACCGGCCGCCACCCACGCCGCCGGACCGCCCACCGCCGGTCCACCCGCCCGCCTGCTCGGCCAGCACCCCGGCCACCGGGTCCGCGCCGGCGGCCGGCCGTCGCCACTGGGAGACCCGGAAGCGCAGCCCGCCGACCGACTCCGCCCAGCCGGTCGCCGGCAGCCGCACGCCCGGCACCCACTCCGGACCGAGCGCCGGCGCCCAGGTGTCCCCCGGCAGCTGCGCGTCGACCTCGGTGACCACGACCTCGTCGGCGTGCGGCAGGAACGCCGCGTACACGCCGCCACCACCGATGACCCAGAGGTCCTCGCCCAGGGCCAGCACGTCCTGCACCGACCGGGCGACCTCCGCCCCCGTCCCGGCGCCGTCCAGCGTGGAGCTCAGCACCACGTTCCGGCGGCCCGGCAACGGCCGGACCCGCGGGGGCAGCGACTCCCAGGTGCGCCGGCCCATCACCACCGTCGACCCGAGGGTGAGCGCCTTGAACAGCCGCAGGTCCTCCGGCAGGTGCCAGGGCAGCGCGCCGTCCACGCCGATGACGCCGCCGCGCGCCTGCGCCCAGACCATCCGCACCGTGCTGCCCACGACCGCCGACCCCGCTCGGACGGTCAGACCGCGACCGCGCCGCGGATCGCCGGGTGGTGCCGGTAGTCGATGACGTGGAAGTCCTCGTAGCCGTGCTCGAACAGCGAGGGCGCCGGGTCGACCTCCAGCCGCGGGAAGGGCAGCACCTCCCGGGTGAGCTGCTCGCGCACCTGCGGCAGGTGGTTGCGGTAGATGTGGCAGTCCCCGCCCACCCAGATCAGGTCACCGGGCTCCAGCCCGACCTGCTGGGCGACCATCCGGGTCAGCAGCGCGTAGCTGGCGATGTTGAACGGCACACCGAGGAACAGGTCGGCGCTGCGCTGGTACAGCTGGCAGGACAGCCTGCCGCCGGCGACGTGGAACTGGAAGAGCGCGTGGCACGGCGCCAGCGCCATCTCCGGCAGCGCGGCGACGTTCCACGCCGAGACCACCATCCGCCGCGAGTCCGGGTCGGTGCGCAGCGTCTCCAGGACGGCGGAGAGCTGGTCGATCGACCCGCCGTCCGGCGTGGGCCAGGACCGCCACTGGACGCCGTAGACCGGCCCCAGGCTGCCGTCCTCGGCGGCCCACTCGTCCCAGATGGAGACGCCGTGCTCCTTGAGCCAGCTGACGTTGCCCTCGCCGCGCAGGAACCACAGCAGCTCGTAGGCGATCGACTTGAAGTGCACCGACTTCGTCGTCACCAGCGGGAAGGAGGCGGACAGGTCGTAGCGCAGCCGCTCACCGAACAGGCTGAGCGTGCCGGTGCCGGTGCGGTCGTCCTTCGGCGTCCCGGTCTCCAGGACCCGGCGGAGCAGGTCCTCGTACTGCGTGTCGACCTGCTGCTGGACGGCCACCTCGGCCATGTCGACTCCTCGTCGCGGTGTGGGGGCCGGGAGCTCCGGACCCGGGTGGGTGGTGTGGTCAGCCCTCGGCTGGGCGGTCCGGTCAGCCCTCGGCGACGAGCGGGCTGGCGGCGACCGCCGTCCCGTCGGCCAACTGGCTGACCCGGAAGTCCTCGAAGACGTGCGGCGCCACCCGCTGCAGCTCGCGCAGGCAGGCGACGGCGAGCTCGCGGATCTCGACGTCGGCGTGCTCGCTGGCCCGCATGGCGACGAAGTGCCGCCAGGCACGGTAGTTGCCGGTGACGACGATCCGGGTCTCGGTGGCGTTGGGCAGCACCGACCGGGCGGCCTGCCGGGCCTGCTTGCGGCGCAGCGCGGCGTTGGGCACGTCGGCGAGGCGCTGCTCCAGCCCGTCGAGCAGCTCGGTGTAGGCGGCCACGGCGGCGTCGGTCGCCGCGAGGAACGCCGCGTGCAGCTCCGGGTCCGCCGCGATGACGGCGGGCTCGACCACGGCGGCGTCGTCCTCGGGCACGTACCGCTGGGACAGCTGGCTGTAGGAGAAGTGCCGGTGCCGGATCAGCTCGTGCGTCAGCGACCGCGAGACCCCGGTGAGGTACATGGAGACCGAGCCGTGCTCCAGCACCGAGAGGTGCCCGACCTCCAGGATGTGCCGCAGGTACCCGCGGTTGGTCGCCGTCGCCGGCTTCGGCTTGTCCCAGGACTGGTAGCAGGCCCGCCCGGCGAACTCGGCGAGCGCCTGTCCGCCGTCGGCGTCGGTCTCCCAGGGCACGTCCGCCGGGGGGGTGAACTGCGTCTGCGCGACGACCTGCACCTTCAGCGGGGCGATGGCGGGCACGGGTCGAGGGTACGGTGCCGCGCTGGCCGCCCCTGCTCGCGAGGCACCCCGGGCGACACCAGCACCAGCGGCCCCAGCAGGCATCGGCCGGTCAGCCCACCGCGACGGCCAGGGCCGGCGCCAGGTCGCCCGGACCGGCCACCGCGACGGTCTCCAGCGCCATCCAGTCGGCCATCGCCCGGAGCTCGGCGGCCAGCGCGGACGCCACCTCCGCGGCGTCGACCCCGGCCTCGGCGTGGGCCGCCTGCACCCGCAGCACACCGGCCTTCCGGTCGGCCTTGAGGTCGACCCGGGCCACCAGACGGTCACCCAGCAGGAACGGCAGCACGTAGTAGCCGTGCACCCGCTTCTCCGCCGGGGTGTAGATCTCCAGCCGGTACCGGAAGCCGAAGATGCGCTCGACCCGCGGCCGCTCCCAGACCAGCGAGTCGAAGGGGCTGAGCAGCGTCCGGGCCCGGACCCAGCGAGGCCGTCGCGCCTCGGGGTCCAGCCAGGCGGGCCGGCCCCAGCCGGCGACCTCGACCGGCTGGAGCTCGCCGGCGTCGGCCAGCTCGGCGATCGCCGTCCGCGCGTCGGTCGGCGGCAGCCGGAAGTAGTCCCGCAGGTCGGTCTCGGTGGCCACGCCGAGCGCCTTGGCGGCGGTGCGCACCAGCTCCCGGACGGCGTCGTCCCGGTCGGGGGTGGGCGCCTGCACGACCGCTGCCGGCAGCACCCGCTCGGTGAGGTCGTAGACCCGCTCGAAGCCGGCGGTCCGCTGCCGCGCGGTGAGCACGCCGGTGAAGAACAGCCACTCCAGCGCGACCTTGCCCGCGTGCCAGTTCCACATCGAGCCGGGGCGGTCCGGCCGTGGCTCCATGAGCTCACTGGCCTTGAGCGGGCCGCCGGTGCGCACCCGGTCGAGCACCTCGGCGACGTAGCCCGGTCGCTCCTGCTGGATCCGGACCATGTTGCCCCAGGCGTGCTGCTCGGCCGCCGCCATCCGCCAGCGCAGGTACGGCTGGAGGCGGACGGGCAGGAACGACGCCTCGTGCGCCCAGTACTCGAACAGCTCGTGCCGGCGGCCGGAGAGCCCGTCCAGCGCCACCCGGTCGTAGGCCCCCAGCCGGCTGAAGAACGGGAGGTAGTGCGACCGGGACAACACGTTCACCGAGTCGATCTGCACCACCGCCAGCCGTTCGGCCGTGCGGCGGAGCTGGCGGGTGCCGACGGCACCGGTGGACCGCGGGTCGGCGAACCCCTGGGCGGCCAGGGCGATCCGTCGGGCCAGGGCGGCGGGCAGCCGGTCTCCGGACGTCGTCACGGTCGCCGATCCTGCCGTGGGGGTACGACGGTCGCTGCACCGGACCACCGGCCGCCTACGCTGCCCGGGTGGACCTCCCCGGACGGCCCGACGTCCCCGGATCGCCGGACCTGCCCGGACCGCTGCGCCGACCGGGGCGCGCGGAGGCCTCCGTCCGCCCGGCCACCGCCGCTGACGCCCCGGAGATCGCCCGGGTCCAGCTGGTGACCTGGCGGACCGCCTACGGCGCCGTCCTGCCGCCGGCCGTCCTCGACGACTGGGACACCGCGGCCGCCACCGACGCCTGGCGCGCAGCTGTCGCCTCGCCGCCGACGCCCGGTCACGGCGTGCTGGTGGCGCTGGACGGGACGACGGTCGTCGGGTTCGCCGCCCATGGCCCGGCGGAGCGAGCCGCCGACGAGGACGCGTTCCCCGGGGGGCCGAGCAGCGAGCTCATGACGTTGCTGGTCGAGCCGCGGTGGGGCCGCCGTGGGCACGGCAGCCGGCTGCTGGCCGCGGTCGTCGACCTGACGGCCGCGACGGGCACCGCACGGCTGCAGATGTGGCTGCCCGACAGCGACGACGTCACCGCCCGGTTCCTGACCGCCGCCGGCTGGGCCCCCGACGGCTGGGTCCGCACGCTGGACACCGGGGCAGCGCCGCTCCGTCAGGTCCGCTGGCACACGATCCTGGACTACGAACGAGGAGAGCAGTGACCTTCTCCGGCTTCCCCGACGAGGGCCTCGTCTTCTACGAGGGCCTCGAGGCCGACAACAGCAGGACCTACTGGACGCAGAACCGCCAGCTCTGGGAGGAGCACGTCCGGGCTCCGATGCAGGCGCTGGCCGACGAGCTGGCCCCGGAGTTCGGCACGGCGAAGCTGTTCCGCCCCTACCGGGACGTCCGCTTCAGCCACGACAAGACCCCCTACAAGACGCACCAGGGCGCGGTGCTGCACCCCGACGGCCGCGGTGTCGGCTCGGTGTACGTGCAGATCTCCGCCGACGGCCTGCGGGTCTCCGGTGGGTGCTGGCGCCTGCAGCCGGACCAGGTCGAGCGCTACCGCCGCGCCGTGGACGACGACGTCCAGGGACGCCGGCTCGAGCGGATCGTGGGTTCACTGCGCACCGAGGAGTTCGAGATAGAGGGCGACCGGCTCGTGCGGACGCCACGCGGCTACCCCGCCGACCACCCGCGGATCGAGCTGCTCCGACACAGGTCGCTGCACGCCTCGCAGCAGTGGACGCCGCAGGACTGGCTGCAGGCCCGCACTGCCCTCGACCGGGTGCGCGACAGCTGGCGCCGGTTCACTCCGCTCAACGAGTGGCTCGCGGACAACGTGGGTGCCTCGACCGCCCCACCCGACCGCAGGCGCTGACAAAGCGTCACGTGACGTGTCGCAGCCGGGCTCCGCTACGCCGGGCGGAGTCCGGCTGCGACACGCGTCCCCGGCCAGGTCACCGGGGACCCAGACGGTCTCAGAGATGCAGAAAACGGGGTCACAGCCGTAGCTGTGACCCCGTTCCTGGGAGTTGTGTCCGGCGGCGTCCTACTCTCCCACCCGGTCCCCCGGGCAGTACCATCGGCGCTGAAAGGCTTAGCTTCCGGGTTCGGAATGAGACCGGGCGTTTCCCTTTCGCCATGACCGCCGTAACG